>NZ_LABZ01000053.1 GCF_001043955.1 Methylobacterium tarhaniae
TCGCCTCCATCACCGAGTAAGCGTTTCGGCGCTTCCACGAGCGGACAGGTGACGGGGCGGGCCTCGTGCCCGCCCCATCCCGTCGCGAGGTAGACATCACATGAACGGCCAGAACATCCGTATTCGCCTCAAGGCGTTCGATCATCGCATCCTGGACTCGTCGACCCGCGAGATCGTCTCGACGGCGAAGCGGACCGGTGCCCAGGTGCGCGGGCCGATCCCGCTGCCCACCCGGATCGAGCGCTTCACCGTCAACCGCTCGCCCCACATCGACAAGAAGTCGCGCGAGCAGTTCGAGATGCGCACCCACAAGCGCGTGCTCGACATCGTCGATCCGACGCCCCAGACCGTGGACGCGCTGATGAAGCTCGACCTCGCCGCCGGCGTCGACGTGGAGATCAAGCTCTGAGGACCCGCGGGTTCTTGGAGCTTCATTAGGCCGCGCGGGGGAGAACCATGCGCTCAGGAGTCATTGCACAGAAGGTCGGCATGACCCGCGTCTTCACGGACGCCGGCGAGCATGTTCCGGTCACGGTGCTCAAGGTCGATCAGTGCCAGGTGGTTGCCCACCGCACGGTCGAGAAGAACGGCTACGTCGCGCTCCAGGTGGGCGTCGGCAAGGCCAAGGTCAAGAACGTCACGAAGGCCCAGCGTGGTCACTTCGCGGTCGCGAAGGTCGAGCCGAAGCGCAAGCTGGCCGAGTTCCGCGTCACCGAGGATGCGATCATCCCGGTCGGTGCCGAGATCACCGCGGACCACTTCCTGGCCGGTCAGTTCGTCGACGTGACGGGCACGACC
Organism: Methylobacterium tarhaniae; assembly: GCF_001043955.1. Lineage (GTDB taxonomy): Bacteria > Pseudomonadota > Alphaproteobacteria > Rhizobiales > Beijerinckiaceae > Methylobacterium > Methylobacterium tarhaniae. The sequence goes on from NZ_LABZ01000053.1 coordinate 799, forward strand.
ACCGGTAAGGGCTTCGCCGGCGGCATGAAGCGCTGGAACTTCGGCGGCCTGCGCGCCACGCACGGCGTGTCGATCTCGCACCGTTCGATCGGTTCGACCGGTGGCCGTCAGGACCCGGGCAAGACGTTCAAGAACAAGAAGATGCCGGGTCATCTCGGTGTCGAGCGGGTCACGACCCAGAACCTGCGCGTCGTGCGCACCGATCCCGAGCGCGGCCTGATCCTGGTCGAAGGCTCGGTCCCGGGCGTCGACGGCGGCTGGATCTTCGTCCGTGACGCCGTGAAGCGCAAGCTGCCGGCCGACGTGCCGATGCCGGGCAAGTTCCGCGAGCAGGCCTCTGCTCCGGCGGAAGGCCAGGTCGAGGCTCCTGCGGCTCCGGCCACCGAGGAGAACGCGTGATGAAATTCGAGATCACCACGCTCGACGGCGCCGAGGCGGGTTCGGTCGAGCTCGACGAGGCCATCTTCGGTCTCGAGCCCCGCGCCGACCTGCTGCAGCGCTGCGTGCGCTGGCAGCTCGCCAAGCGTCAGGCTGGCACGCACCAGACCAAGCAGCGCGGCGAGATCGCCCGCACGACCAAGAAGCTCTACAAGCAGAAGGGCACCGGCAACGCCCGTCACGGCGCGGCTTCGGCCCCGCAGTTCCGCGGCGGCGCTCGCGCCCACGGTCCGGTCACCCGCTCGCACGCCCACGACCTGCCCAAGAAGGTCCGGGCGCTCGCGCTCCGTCACGCCCTCTCGGCCAAGGCCAAGAGCGCGGCCCTGATCGTCGTGGACGATGCCCGCCTCGAGGAGGGCAAGACCAAGGCGCTCAAGGAGCGGTTCGGCAAGCTGTCGCTCTCGAACGCCCTGATCATCGGCGGCGCCGAGCTCGACCAGAACTTCGCCCGTGCGGCCCGCAACCTGCCGCAGATCGACGTCCTGCCGGTGCAGGGCATCAACGTCTACGACATCCTGCGTCGCGAGAAGCTCGTGCTGACGCGCGCCGCCGTCGATGCGCTGGAGGCGCGATTCAAATGAGCGCTGATCCGCGCCACTACGACGTGATCGTCTCCCCGGTCATCACCGAGAAGGCGACGAACCTCTCGGAGCTCAACAAGGTTGTGTTCCGGGTGGCCCCGAAGGCGACCAAGCCGCAGATCAAGGAAGCGGTCGAGAAGCTGTTCGAGGTCAAGGTGAAGAGCGTCAACACGCTCACCACCAAGGGCAAGACCAAGATGTTCCGCGGTCAGCGCGGCCAGCGTTCGGACGTGAAGAAGGCGATCGTCACCCTCGAAGAGGGCCAGACCATCGACGTCACGACCGGGCTCTGAGGGGAACGGCGTAAGGGAACAAGCCAATGGCTTTGAAGACATTCAAGCCGGTCACGCCGAGCCTTCGCCAGCTCGTGATCGTGGACCGTTCGGAGCTCTACAAGGGCAAGCCGGTCAAGTCGCTGACGGTGGGCAAGTCGTCCACCGGCGGCCGCAACAACCTCGGCCGCATTACGGTGCGGTTCCGCGGCGGCGGCCACAAGCGGACGCTGCGCAACGTCGACTTCAAGCGGCGTGAGCACGCCGGCAAGGTCGGCACGGTCGAGCGGATCGAGTACGATCCGAACCGCACGGCGTTCATCGCGCTGGTGTCGTACGAGGGTGGGGCGCAGAGCTACATCCTGGCGCCGCAGCGCGTGAAGGCCGGCGACCGGGTCGTGTCGGGCGAGCAGGTCGACATCAAGCCCGGCAACGCCATGCCGCTCGGCAACATGCCGGTCGGCACGATCGTGCACAATGTCGAGCTGAAGATCGGCAAGGGCGGGGCGATCGCCCGGTCCGCGGGCAACTACGCCCAGATCGTCGGCCGCGACCAGGGCTACGTCACGCTGCGCCTGAACTCGGGCGAGCAGCGCCTGGTGCACGGCCAGTGCTACGCCACGGTGGGCGCGGTGTCGAACCCCGACCACATGAACATCTCGCTCGGCAAGGCCGGTCGGAACCGCTGGCTCGGCAAGCGCCCGCACAACCGCGGCGTCGCCATGAACCCGATCGACCACCCGCACGGCGGCGGCGAGGGTCGCACCTCGGGCGGTCGTCATCCGGTCACCCCGTGGGGCATCCCCACCAAGGGCAAGAAGACCCGCTCGAACAAGCGCACCGACACGTTCATCGTGTCGAGCCGCCACAACCGCAAGAAGTAAGGGCTTCGTCCCATGGCACGTTCAATCTGGAAGGGGCCGTTCGTCGACGGCTACCTCCTCAAGAAGGCGGACGCCGCGCGCGGCGCGAGCCGCAACGAGGTGATCAAGATCTGGAGCCGTCGCTCCACGATCCTTCCGCATTTCGTTGGTCTGACCTTCGGGGTCTACAACGGGCAGAAGCATATCCCGGTCTACGTCTCCGAGGAGATGGTGGGGCACAAGTTCGGCGAGTTCTCGCCGACCCGCACCTTCCACGGTCACGCGGCCGACAAGAAGGCGAAGAGGCGCTAAGATGGGCAAGGCAGCAGCACCCCGCGCGCTCCCCGAGAACGAGGCCAAGGCCGTGGCGCGCATGCTGCGCGTCAGCCCGCAGAAGCTGAACCTCGTGGCTCAGCTCATCCGCGGCAAGAAGGTCTCGACCGCGCTCGCCGACCTCCAGTTCTCGCGCAAGCGGATCGCGGTCGACGTGCGCAAGTGCCTCGAGAGCGCGATCGCCAACGCCGAGAACAACCACGACCTGGACGTGGACGATCTCGTCGTGAAGGAGGCCTATGTCGGCAAGGCGCTGGTTCTCAAGCGCTTCCACGCCCGCGCCCGCGGCCGTGGCGCCCGCATCCTGAAGCCGTTCGCCAACCTCACCATCGTGGTGCGGGAAGTCCCGGCCGAAGCCGCCTGAGGAGGAATCGATGGGCCAGAAAGTCAACCCGATCGGTCTCCGGCTCGGCATCAACCGGACCTGGGACTCGCGCTGGTACGCCAACAAGGGCGAGTACGCTCGCCTGATGCACGAGGACGTCGCGATCCGCAAAGCGCTGCTCAAGCAGCTCAAGCAGGCCGCGGTCTCCAAGATCGTCATCGAGCGCCCGCACAAGAAGTGCCGCGTCACCATCCACTCGGGCCGCCCGGGCGTGGTGATCGGCAAGAAGGGTGCGGACATCGAGAAGCTGCGCAAGCTGGTCAACTCGATGACCAAGGCCGACGTGACGATCAACATCGTCGAGGTGCGCAAGCCCGAGATCGACGCCACCCTGGTGGCCGACTCGATCGCGCAGCAGCTCGAGCGCCGCGTCGCCTTCCGTCGCGCCATGAAGCGCGCCGTGCAGTCGGCGATGCGTCTCGGTGCCGAGGGCATCCGCATCAACTGCTCCGGCCGCCTCGGCGGCGCCGAGATCGCCCGGCTCGAATGGTACCGCGAGGGCCGCGTGCCCCTGCATACCCTGCGCGCCGACGTCGATTACGGCACGGCCACGGCGTTCACCACCTATGGCACCTGCGGCATCAAGGTGTGGGTGTTCAAGGGCGAGATCCTCGAGCACGACCCGATGGCGCAGGACAAGCGCGCGCACGAGGAGGGCGGCCGTTCCGGCGGACGTCGTGACCGCGAGCGCGGCGAGCGCGGCGGACGGGACGCGGCGGCCTAAGGGCCGCCCGTTCCCCGCCCTTCAGTTTTGAGAGGCTGCCATGCTGCAACCCAAGAAGACGAAGTTCCGCAAGCAGTTCAAGGGCCGCATCCACGGCGCCGCGAAGGGCGGGACCGACCTGAACTTCGGCTCCTACGGCCTCAAGGCCATGGAGCCGGAGCGGATCACCGCGCGTCAGATCGAGGCGGCCCGCCGCGCGATCACCCGCGAGATGAAGCGTCAGGGCCGGGTCTGGATCCGGATCTTCCCCGACGTCCCCGTGACCGCGAAGCCGACCGAAGTCCGCATGGGCTCCGGTAAGGGCGCGCCCGAATACTGGGCGGCCCGCGTGCATCCGGGCCGCATCATGTTCGAGATCGACGGCGTGGCCGAGGACATCGCCCGCGAGGCGCTGCGCCTGGGTGCCGCCAAGCTGCCGGTCCGCACGCGCTTCATCCAGCGCATCGCCGACTGAGGAGAATATTCGAGATGAAGTCGAGCCAGAGGCTGTCTGACCTGCGCGCGCTGTCGCCGGATCAGCTCGGCGAAGAGCTCCTGAACCTGAAGAAGGAGCAGTTCAACCTGCGCTTCCAGCGGGCCACGGGTCAGCTCGAGAACGTCGCCCGGGTGCGCGAAGTGCGCCGCGACATCGCCCGCGTCCGCACCCTGCAGCGCCAGAAGACGCTGCAGGCTGCGCAGGGCTAAGGGAGTCTAGGACCATGCCGAAGCGCGTGCTGCAGGGCGTCGTCGTCAGCGACAAGCAGGACAAGACCGTCGTCGTGAAGGTGGAGCGTCGCTTCACCCACCCGGTGATGAAGAAGACCATCCGCCGGTCGAAGAACTACCACGCCCACGACGAGAACAACGTGGCCAAGGTCGGCCAGACGGTGTTCATCGAGGAGTCGCGGCCCTATTCCAAGCTCAAGACCTGGAAGCTGGTCGAGGGCGAGGCCGTCGCGACCGCCGAGGCGTGAGGGGACGCCGAAAGGCATCTCCCCCGTCTCGTGGACACGGAGCGTCTTTTGGCGCTCCGGCTCCTTGTCAACGAGGCCGATCCGGTGTAGACGGCCGGCCTCCACCGAAACATGAAGGGCGCGTGACGCGCTCCTCATCGCGTTCGTTGACCGCGCCAGCGCGAGCAATCGCGTTGCTGCGCGGTCTTTTAATGGACGGGGACGCGAGATCCCCATCAGGCTGCCGTCCGCCGGGCAATCCTGCCCTGCGGAGACCTGCCTGAAACAAGGAAAGGGCGTTAGGCCGTGATCCAGATGCAGACGAATCTGGACGTCGCCGACAATTCCGGCGCACGTCGCGTGATGTGCATCAAGGTGCTCGGCGGTTCCAAGCGCAAGTATGCCGGCGTCGGCGACATCATCGTGGTGTCGGTGAAGGAGGCGATTCCGCGGGGCCGCGTGAAGAAGGGCGACGTCATGAAGGCGGTCGTCGTGCGCACTGCCAAGGACGTCCGTCGGGCCGACGGTTCGGTGATCCGCTTCGACCGCAACGCGGCCGTGCTGATCAACAACCAGAAGGAGCCGATCGGCACCCGTATCTTCGGGCCCGTGCCGCGCGAGCTGCGCGCTCGCAATCACATGAAGATCATCTCGCTGGCGCCGGAGGTGCTGTAATGGCTGCGAAGGTGAAGAAGGGCGACAAGGTCGTCGTCCTGACCGGCCGCGACAAGGGGCGCACCGGCGAGGTCATCCAGGTGATGCCGAAGGAAGATCGGGCCCTGGTGCGGGGGATCAACCTGGTGAAGCGCCATACGCGCCAGACCCAGACCTCCGAGGGCGGGATCATCTCCAAGGAGGCGGCGATCCACCTGTCGAACCTCGCGGTCGCCGACCCCAAGGACGGCAAGCCCACCCGGGTCGGTTTTCGCATTCTGGAAGACGGGCGCAAGGTTCGCTTCGCGAAGCGCTCGGGAGATCTGATCGATGGCTGAGGCGCTGAAGGACGGCTACACGCCGCGGCTGAAGAAGCACTACGAGGAAGTGGTGCGTCCGAAGCTGATCGAGGAGTTCGGCTACACCAACCCGATGCAGGTGCCGGCGATCGAGAAGATCGTCGTCAACATGGGCGTCGGCGAGTCGACCCAGGACTCCAAGAAGGCCTCCGTGGCGGCCGAGGATCTCGGCCTGATCGTCGGCCAGAAGCCGGTGATCACCCGGGCCCGCAAGGCGATCGCGACCTTCAAGGTCCGCGAGAACATGCCGATCGGCTGCAAGGTCACGCTGCGCAAGCAGCGGATGTACGAGTTCATGGACCGCCTGATCACCATCGCGCTGCCGCGCGTGCGTGACTTCCGCGGCCTGAACCCGAAGTCGTTCGACGGCCGCGGCAACTACGCCCTCGGGATCAAGGAGCACCTGGTGTTCCCCGAGATCAACTACGACAAGGCCCAGAACACCTGGGGCATGGACATCGTCGTGGCGACCACCGCCAAGACCGATGCCGAGGCCCGGGCGCTCCTGAAGCACTTCAACTTCCCGTTCCGGCAGTGAGGGCTCATCGCCCCCATACGCGGACACCGGAGAGCTAGAACATGGCTAAGACGAGCAAGATCGAGAAGAACAAGCAGCGGCGGGAGCTCGTGAAGCGCTTCGCTCCGAAGCGCGAGGCGCTTCTGGCGACCGCCAACGACGAGTCGCTGTCGATGGAGGAGCGCTTCGAGGCGCGCCTCAAGCTGGCGGAGCTGCCCCGCAACTCCAGCCCGACCCGCATCCGCAATCGCTGCGAGATGACCGGCCGTCCCCGGGCTTACTACCGCAAGCTCGGCATCTCCCGCGTCGCCCTGCGCGACCTGGGATCCCGGGGCATGATCCCGGGCCTGGTCAAGTCCAGCTGGTAAGGGGAGGGCGCCACAGATGATCAACGATCCCGTGGGCGATATGCTCACCCGCATCCGCAACGGCCAGCAGCGTCGTCGCAACGTCGTGCAGACCCCCGGCTCCAAGCTGCGGGCCCGCGTCCTCGACGTCCTGAAGTCCGAGGGCTACATCCGCGACTACGCCACGACCGATTACGGCAACGGGCGTACCGAGTTCGCGATCGAGCTCAAGTACTTCGACGGCCAGCCGGTGATCCGCTCGATCGAGCGCGTCTCCAAGCCGGGCCGCCGGGTCTATTCGTCGGTCGATACCCTGCCGCGCGTCGCCGACGGCCTGGGCATCACCATCGTCTCCACCCCTCAGGGCGTCATGGCCGACCACGAGGCGCGCGAGCGCAACGTCGGCGGCGAGGTGCTCTGCAAGGTCTTCTGACCTGCAGACCCTGACAGCCGAAAAGGAGAGACGAGCATGTCCCGCGTAGGCAAGAAGCCCGTGACCGTCCCGGCCGGCGTGACCGCCACCGTCGACGGCCAGAACGTGAAGATCAAGGGCCAGAAGGGCGAGCTGCAGTTCCGCGTCCCCGACCAGGTGTCGGTGAGCCACGAGAACGGCGCGATCTCGGTCCAGCCGCGTTCCCAGACCAAGGAGGCCCGCGCGATGTGGGGCCTCTCCCGCGCCCAGGTCTCGAACCTGGTCGAGGGTGTGACCAAGGGCTACGAGAAGAAGCTCGAGATCAACGGCGTCGGTTACCGTGCTGCGGTGGCCGGCAAGGTTCTCAAGCTGTCGCTCGGCTACAGCCACGACATCGAATACGCGATCCCGGAAGGGATCTCGATCGCCACCCCGCGGCCGGTCGAGATCATCGTCACCGGCATCGACAAGCAGCGCGTCGGCCAGGTCGCGGCGGAGATCCGCGAGTATCGCGGCCCCGAGCCCTACAAGGGCAAGGGCGTCAAGTACGCCGGCGAGTTCATCTTCCGCAAGGAAGGCAAGAAGAAGTAAGGACCGCCGATGTCTCGCAAAATCGAACTGCTCGATCGGCGCCGCGCGCGCGTCCGGCGGGCGATCCGCAAGGCGGCCAACGGTCGTCCGCGGCTCTCGGTGTTCCGCTCCTCGAAGCAGATCTACGTCCAGGTCATCGACGACGCGACCGGCCACACGCTGGCCGCCGCCTCGAGCCTCGACAAGGACCTGCGCGCCCGCCTCAAGACCGGTGCCGACAAGGCTGCCGCGACCGAGGTCGGCAAGCTGGTCGCGGAGCGCGCCAAGGCGGCCGGCGTGAGCCAGGTCATCTTCGACCGCTCGGGCTACCTCTATCACGGCCGGGTCAAGGCCCTGGCCGACGCGGCCCGCGAGGGCGGCCTGGACTTCTGATCCCCGGAGAGGGGAGGGCGCATCCCGCGCCGCCCCGCCAGGATCGGCACGGTGTCCCATGAGGCGAGGGGGCCGGAAGGCTCCCTCTCTCATTCCGGCGGATGGAAAACCAGCGAGCGGGACCGCCGCCCGCGTCAGTCGAACGGACAACACACATGGCACGTGAGCGTGAAGGTCGTCGCCGCGACGACCGCGAGGAGCGCGACAGCGAGTTCGTGGACAAGCTCGTCCACATCAACCGCGTCGCGAAGGTGGTGAAGGGCGGCCGTCGCTTCGGCTTCGCGGCCCTCGTCGTCGTCGGCGACCAGAAGGGTCGCGTCGGCTTCGGTCACGGCAAGGCCCGTGAGGTTCCCGAGGCCATCCGCAAGGCTACCGAGGCGGCCAAGCGCGGCCTCGTCCGCGTGGCGCTCCGCGAGGGTCGCACGCTGCACCACGACGTGCAGGGCCGTCACGGCGCCGGCAAGGTCATCCTGCGCGCCGCTCCGGCCGGTACCGGCATCATCGCCGGCGGCCCGATGCGCGCCGTGTTCGAGACCCTCGGGATGCAGGACGTCGTGGCGAAGTCGCTCGGCTCCTCGAACCCCTACAACCTCGTGCGCGCCACCTTCGACGCGCTCAAGAACGAGGACTCGCCCCGTTCGGTCGCGGCGCGCCGCGGTCTCAAGGTCTCGGCCCTGCAGGCCCGCCGTCGCGACGCCGACTCGGCCGCCTCGGCCGATTCCGCCGACGCGGCGTAAGGGAGGCTCAGACATGGCTGAGAAGACCGTCCGCGTGCAGCAGATCGGCTCCCCGATCCGCCGCGAGGCCAGTCAGCGTCAGACGCTGATCGGCCTGAAGCTGAACAAGATGCACCGCATCGCGACGCTGGAGGATACCCCCTCGGTGCGCGGCATGATCGCGAAGGTGCATCACCTCGTGCGCGTTCTCGACGACGCGGCGTGAGGAGGGCACGATGAAGCTCAACGAAATCCGTGACAACGAAGGCGCAACCAAGAAGCGGATGCGCGTCGGCCGTGGTATCGGCTCCGGCAAGGGCAAGACCGCCGGGCGCGGCGTGAAGGGCCAGAAGGCGCGCTCCGGCGTCGCCATCAAGGGCTTCGAGGGCGGCCAGATGCCGCTCCACCGCCGTCTGCCGAAGCGCGGGTTCAACAACCCGGGCGCCACGGACCTCAACGAGGTCAATATCGGCCGCATCCAGCAGGCGGTCGATGCCGGCAAGCTCGATGCCTCGGCTCCGGTGACCCTCGAGGCGCTGATCGCCGCCGGCGTGGTCTCCAAGGCCCGCGACGGCGTCAAGATCCTCGGCGTCGGCGAACTCACCGCCAAGCTGACCTTCCAGGTCTCCCGCGCGTCCAAGTCGGCCGTCGAGGCGATCGAGAAGGCCGGCGGCTCGGTGACCCAGTCGCTCGCCACCGCCGACGACGCGGTTGCGTCGGCGTAAGGCACACTTTAAGTCACCGATCATCGGCGGCGGCCCGTGCGACCAGCGCGAGGCCGCCGCTCGTGTTTTGGGGGATGCCCGCGCATCCCTGACCGCCACGCCGCGGATCCCGACCCGAGGACACGTAACCCATGGCCTCTGCAGCCGAGCAGCTCGCCGCCAACCTCAATTTCGGCGCCATCGCCAAGGCCGAAGAGCTCAAGAAGCGCATCTGGTTCACGCTGGGCGCCCTGATCGTCTACCGCCTCGGGACCTATATCCCGCTACCCGGCATCGATCCCGACGCGCTCCGCCAGAGCTTCGCGAACGCCCAGGGCGGCGTGCTCGGCCTGTTCAACATGTTCTCCGGCGGTGCCGTCGAGCGCATGGCGATCTTCGCGCTCAACATCATGCCGTACATCTCGGCGTCGATCATCGTGCAGCTGCTCACCTCGGTGGTGCCGTCGCTCGAGGCGCTGAAGAAGGAGGGCGAGTCCGGCCGCAAGGTCCTCAACCAGTACACCCGCTACCTCACGGTGGTGCTGGCGATCTTCCAGGCCTGGGGCATCGCGGTCGGCCTGCAGAGTTCCGGCGGCATCGTGCAGGATCCCGGGCCCTTCTTCCTGGTCTCGACCGTCATCACGCTGACGGGCGGCACGTTGTTCCTGATGTGGATCGGCGAGCAGATCACCTCGCGCGGCATCGGTAACGGCTCCTCGCTCATCATCTTCGCGGGCATCGTCGCGCACCTGCCCTCGGCGATCGCCGGCACCCTCGAGCTCGGCCGCCAGGGCGCGCTCTCGACCGTGGTGATCCTCGGCGTCGTGGTGATGGCCGCCGCCGTCGTCTACTTCATCGTGTTCATGGAGCGCGCGCAGCGCCGCCTCCTGATCAACTACCCGAAGCGCCAGGTCGGCAACCGGATGTACGAGGGCCAGACCTCGTTCCTGCCGCTCAAGCTCAACACCTCGGGCGTGATCCCGCCGATCTTCGCCTCCTCGCTGCTGCTGCTGCCGGCCACCGCCGCCAGCTTCCAGACCGATCCGAACGGCACCGGGATCATCGCCACCATGGCGACCTATCTCGGCCACGGGCGGCCGCTCTACATGCTGCTCTACGCGGCGCTGATCATCTTCTTCGCCTTCTTCTACACTGCGGTGGTGTTCAACCCGCAGGAGACGGCGGACAACCTGAAGAAGCATGGCGGCTTCATCCCGGGCATCCGGCCGGGCGAGCGCACCGCCGAGTTCATCGACAAGGTGCTGTCGCGCATCACGGTCATCGGCGCCGCCTACCTGACGGTGATCTGCCTCATCCCGGAGATCCTGGTCTCCTACGCCTCGCTGCCGTTCTACTTCGGCGGCACCTCGCTCCTGATCGTGGTCTCGGTGACCATGGACACGGTGGCGCAGGTCCACGGCCACCTGCTGGCGCACCAGTACGAGGGCCTGGTCAAGAAGGCGAAGCTGCGCGGCGCCCGCCGACGCTGACACGGTTTCGGCGGAAAGCCGGCCGGGCCGATACAACCGGCCCGGCTGCACCCTTGCGCCGGGGCAGGGCCTTGGCGCATGGTCGGATACGGCCGGAGCGGATCTCGGGTTAGAACAAGCAGACAGGCCGCGCCCCGGGAGGACGGATCCCGGGCGTGACGCGGTGGAGGGGAGTGACAGGTTATGCGGATCATTCTGCTCGGCCCGCCCGGCGCCGGGAAAGGCACCCAATCGGCGCGGATCGTCGAGCGGTTCGGAATCCCGCAGCTCTCGACCGGCGACATGCTGCGGGCCGCGGTGGCGGCCGGCACCCCGGTCGGCCTCAAGGCGAAGGCCTTGATGGAGAGCGGCGCCCTGGTCTCCGACGACATCGTGATCGGCATCGTCGCCGACCGGATCGAGGAGGCGGATGCCCGCACCGGCTTCATCCTCGACGGGTTTCCGCGCACGGTGGCGCAGGCCATCGCCCTCGACAAGATGCTTGCCGAGAAGGGCCTGAGCCTCGACGCCGTGATCGAGTTCAAGGTCGACGAGGACGCGCTGGTCGGGCGCATCGCCAAGCGCGCTGCCGAGACCGAGGCCCGCGGCGAGCCGGTGCGGAAGGACGACACGCCGGAGGTGTTCAAGACCCGGCTCGAGGCCTACCGCACCCAGACCGCGCCGCTCTCGGCCCATTACGCCGGCACCGGCCTGCTGCGCCAGGTCGACGGCATGGCGCCGATCGACGAGGTGACGAAGCAGCTCGAGACGCTGCTCGCCCCGTACCAGACCGTGTCTGCGTGACGCTGGCCACGAGTTGACAACGGTTCGCGCCCGCGCTAGTGGGCGCTCCTTCGTTCAGACCCGGACGGCCCGGCGTGCCTCTCTGGAGGCCGCTCCGGGCCGATTTGCCGTCGGGACGGGCGCGCAGGGGCCGGACTCCACCGGACGCGCGTAAGACCAGAAGAACAGCCGTCCGGGCATGATGCCCTGGACGCGATGGAGAGCAGGAACACCATGGCCCGTATCGCCGGCGTCAACATCCCGACCAACAAGCGCGTCGTCATCGCGCTCCAGTACATCCACGGCATCGGTGCCAAGAAGGCCGAGGAGATCACCGAGAAGGTCGGCATCCCGGCCGAGCGTCGCGTGAACCAGCTCACCGACGCCGAGGTGCTGCAGATCCGCGAGACGATCGACCGCGACTACGTCGTCGAGGGCGACCTGCGCCGCGAAGTTGCGATGAACATCAAGCGCCTGATGGATCTCGGCTGCTACCGCGGCCTGCGTCACCGCCGCAACCTGCCGGTCCGCGGCCAGCGCACCCACACCAACGCCCGCACCCGCAAGGGCAAGGCGAAGCCGATCGCCGGCAAGAAGAAGTAAGCCGCGATCCCGTTGAGAGATCGGCGGGCCGGGGCCTCGGCCCAGGGCTCGCCCGACACCGGCGGCGCTCCGGCGCCGTCACCGCTACTCGTGAGAGACGTCCCGAGCGCCTGGCACGACGGGCGCGCCTGAAGGATCGAAAGACAGTATGGCCAAGGAAGCAACCCGCGTCCGTCGTCGCGAACGCAAGAACATCGTGTCGGGCGTCGCCCACGTGAACGCCTCGTTCAACAACACGATGATCACCATCACGGACGCCCAGGGCAACACGATCTCGTGGTCGTCGGCCGGCGCCATGGGCTTCAAGGGCTCCCGCAAGTCGACCCCCTACGCCGCCCAGGTCGCGGCCGAGGATGCCGGCCGCAAGGCCGCCGAGCACGGCATGCGTACCCTCGAGGTCGAGGTTTCGGGCCCCGGCTCGGGCCGCGAGTCGGCTCTGCGCGCGCTGCAGGCGGCGGGCTTCACGGTGACGTCGATCCGCGACGTGACCCCGATCCCGCATAACGGCTGCCGCCCGCGCAAGCGCCGCCGCGTCTGATCGTCCACTGGTCCCGGGAGGCTTCGCCAGAGGCCTCCCGGCCGACGGCCCGCGAAGAGGATTGCGTGTCGACACCCCGCACCGCCGACATCGTCCGGCCCGGCGTCCTTCCCTGGACGCTGGGCGATCGCGTTGTGGTCGCCCTCAACGACGGTCATCTCGAGGCGTCGATCGGGCTGGTGCAGGGCATCCCCGCCGACGAGGCCGCCCGGCTGCAGGTGGAGGGGTTCCGCTCTCCGCAAGCGCCGCGGATCTCCGTCAACGCCTTCCTGGTTCTCGGCGGGCCGGCTCCCGTCCTGGTCGATGCCGGGATGGGGGGGGGGGGGCGAGCCCCTACTCTGCATCTTCCGAAGGCGCTCCACG
>NZ_LABZ01000054.1 GCF_001043955.1 Methylobacterium tarhaniae
GTAGTAAGTAGTCAACTCATGTCAGGTATGATGATGACTATGATGGAAAAGTTATTTAAAACGTTCGCGAATTAGAGTGATGTTTTTTTTTTTTTTTAAAGCAAAGGAGGGCATACGAGTTCTAGTAGGGTCTCGTGGGCGCGGAGATGTGTATAAGAAAAGGGAGGGATCGTGGGAGGATCCAGGCGGAGGACGGGACGCGTGGCGACGGCATCGCGATGCCGTCGCCACGACGAGACCGGAACTCAACGCCAAGCTCTGCCGTTCCGTTCCCAGGCGGGAGCCGTGCGCAGCCTCAAGCCTGGCAGCTGCGCGGCGCCGCCTTAGGTGAGGGCCGAGAGGTCCTTGGCAAGGATGAGGTCCTTGGCAAGGATTCGGTGACAGGAATTCGGTGACAAGAGTTCCTGGGCAGTTGAGGAGAGGCAAGCCATGCGGCCGGGCGTGAAGCGGCTCTATCTGTGGTCGGCGGCGGCGGCCCTTCTTGCCGGCGGCATCAGCGCGGCGGAGGCCGGCTGCGTCCGGCGCGTCATCAACCGCTCGCCCTATTTCGCGGTGGCGAGCCGCAACGACGGCCCCAGCGTCGGCATCCCGCCGCATTCCTCGCGCTCGATCCGCATGCTCGCCCCGGGCAAGGTCGACATCGCGGCCCATTGCGCCGCCCGGGGCCCGCGCGGACGCCTCGTTCCGGTCGGGCCGCCGGTGGCGCAGGACAGCTACACGTTCACGGCGATCCTCGACCGCTGCTACTACGACCTCGGCCTGATGGGCTTCGGCCAGGGCGGCACCGAGCCCTTCGTGCTCAACAACCCGCGCCAGGGCGATCTCGTGATCGGCCCGGACGGCCCGGCCTGCCCGCCGCGTTGAGGCGCGACACCGGGCGCGACATCGGGGTTGCGCCGCCCGAATGAACTGGCTAAGAAGCCCCCGTCGGCGCCGAACCAGCGCCGGCAGCGACGTTCCCCGATAGCTCAGTTGGTAGAGCAGGCGACTGTTAATCGCCTTGTCGTAGGTTCGAGTCCTACTCGGGGAGCCACTCTCCTTCTTCCGACCCACATTCGGGATCCTGCGGCGACGCCTTTGCGCCCGCGCCACGATCCATGGGTCAAGTCTCTCCTCCCCGACTCGCACGCCGGAACGACGCCGGGCTCAGGCCTGCGCGCGCCGCGAAGAAGCGTGAGAAATAGGCCGGATCGTTGAAGCCGAGATCGAAGGCGACCTTCGAGACCGGCAGCGTGGTGTAGACGAGGCTGCGCTTGGCCTCGAGCATCAGCCGGTCGTGCAGGATGCCTTGCGGCGAGCGCCGCACCGCCTCGGTGCAGGCGGCGTGCAGCCGGTCCGGGCTGACCCCGAGCGCGGCGGCGAAGCGGGCGACCGGCCAGCCCTCGCGCAAATGCGCCTCGACCAGGCGGCGGAAGCGGCGGTGCAGGTCGGCCCGCGCCAAGGCCGCCGGCTCGGTGATCGAGCGGGCGGCGCGGGTGCGCATCACGCCGACGACCAGGAGCTTGACCAGCGCCGCCACCGCGCTCGCCGCCCCCGGCAGGGCACCGGCGGCCTCCCGCATCAGGGTCTCGACGAGCCTCGCGAGATCGAGGTCGATCTCCTCCGGCGAGCCGGGCCGGCCGCTGAACGTCGCCTCGGCCGTCACCCGCAGGCGAGCCGCTTCCGCGTCGGGATCGAGCACGGCGGCGAGGAAGTCGTCGGCGAGCGACAGCACCACCCCGTCGGTGCCGGGCCGGAACGAGAAGGCGTGCACCACCCCCGACGGCACCCAGACCAGCCAGGGGGCGGAGAACTCTTCCCGGCTCGCATCGAGCGACAGGGCGCCGTGGCCGCTCGTGACGACGAGCCCCTGGGTCAGCGCGCCGTGGCGGTGGGGCGCGATCTCCCAATCGTGCAGGGCTGCGCTGGTGCCGATCCGCTCGGCATGGACGAAGCTCGGCACCGTGGCCTCGGCGGTCTCGCCGTAGAGGCGAAAGACCGGGATCGGGCGTTCCCGCAGCGTTGGCATCGCCGTGTCCTCCCACCCGGAGCAAGGCTGCCCGGGAAACATCGGACACCCGCGTCCATTCTCTTTCCGACGAGTCGACCTGTGCGCCGAGGGTAAGCCGCGGCGCCAGATCCGTCCAAGAAATTCCGGGCCGCGTCCATGGCGAGGGCGGTCCCTTGCGGCTAGCGTCCGAGCCTCGAACCGGACCAGTTCCAAACTGCTGATCCGGCACGCGAAACCTGTGTGCGGCGCAACACCGGCCGGCCCGCCGGCGGAAGGCTGGAAAGCCTCCGCCCGGCGCCCCGATACGGCCAAGCCTGAGTGCCGCTGGACCGGACCGTCAGCGAGGCGACAAGACCCGCGGGGCCGAGACGACGAGGGAGAGAACGATGACGGACCCGAAGGGCTTCCCCCTGAATGCCTGGTACGCCGCCGCCTGGGGCCACGAGATCGGCCGCGAACTGACGCCGCGCCGGATCTGCGACAAGGACGTGGTGCTCTACCGCCGCACCGACGGCGCCGTCGCGGCCCTGGAGGATGCCTGCTGGCACCGGCTGCTGCCGCTGTCGCTGGGCCACCTCAAGGGCGACCAGGTGATGTGCGGCTATCACGGCCTCGTCTTCGACGCGACCGGCCGCTGCACCTTCATGCCGGCGCAGGAGACCATCAACCCGTCCGCCTGCGTGCGCGCCTTCCCGGCGGTCGAGCGCTACCGCCTGGTCTGGCTCTGGATGGGCGACCCGGCGCTCGCCGATCCGGACCTCGTGCCGGATTTCCACTGGAACAGCGACGCGCCCTGGGTCGGCGAGGGCGGCACGTTCTACAGCCTGAAGTGCAATTACCGGCTGGTCATCGACAACCTGATGGACCTGACCCACGAGACCTACGTCCATGCCGGCAGCATCGGCGACGACGCGATCACCCGCAGCCCGTTCGAGGTGACGCATACCGACACGTGCGTCACGGTGGAGCGCTGGATGGAGAACATCGAGCCGCCGCCGTTCTGGGCCCGGAACCTGGGCAAGCCCGGCCATGTCGACCGCTGGCAGATCATCCGGTTCGAGGCGCCGACGGTGGTGGCGGGCGATGTCGGGGTGGCGCTCACCGGCACCGGCGCGCGGCAGGGCGACCGGAGCCAAGGCGTCAACGGCTTCTTCCTGGCGGCCATCACCCCCGAGACCGCGACGAGCTGCCATTATTTCTGGAACTTCGTGCGCAGCTGGCGCACCGACGACGAGGAGCTGACGAAGGCGCTCAACCGTGCCCACGTCAATGACGGCAAGGGCGTCTACGACCAGGACCACGACGTGCTGGAGGCGCAGCAGCGGGCGATCGACCGCCAGCCGCGCCAGCCCTTCTACAACCTCAACATCGATGCCGGCGCCCTGTGGGCCCATCGCCTGATCGACGGCATGATGGCGAAGGAGGGACGCGATCCGGCCAAGAGCGGTCCGGCCAAGGCCGCGCCGGCGGCCGGCATCGCGGCGGAATGATGCCATGGCCGCGACCGACTGGACGCCTGCGCGCCTGCGCGCCACCCGGGCGCTGACGCCCGACATCCGCCTCTTCGAGATCGAGCCCACGGAGCCGGTCGCCCCGGTCCCGCCCGGGAGCCATCTCGGGGTGGCGGTGATGATCGGCGAGCGGCCGGACACCCGCTCCTACTCGCTGCTCGATTCAGGCACCGACGGGCTCTACCGCATCGCCGTGAAGCGGCTGCCCGACAGCCGCGGCGGCTCGGCCTACATGCACGGGCTGGAGCCCGGCGCGCGCCTCAGCATCTCGGGCCCGCGCAACCATTTCGGCCTCGTCCCCGGCCGGCCGGGCTACCTGCTCGTGGCCGGCGGCATCGGCATCACCCCGCTCCACGCCATGGCGCTGGCCCTGCACCGGGCCGGCTCTCCGTTCCGCCTGCTCTACGCCGCCCGGACCCGGCAGGACCTCGCCCTCGCCGACGAGTTGCGGGCGCGGATCGGCGAAAAGCTCCAGACCGTCACCGACCAGGAGGGCGGGCGGATCGACCTCGCGGCGGCCATCGCCGACCTGCCGGCCGGTGGCGAGGCCTATGTCTGCGGCCCTTACGGGATGATGGAGGCGGCCCGCCGGGCCTGGGCGGAATCGGGCCGCCCGGCGCAAGGGTTGCGGTTCGAGACCTTCGGCACCGGCGGCCGCCACGCCGCCGAGGCGTTCACCGTGCGCATCCCGCGGCTCGCCAGGGAGATCGTCGTCCCGCGCCACCAGACCATGCTGGAGGCGCTGGAGGCGGCGGGCGTCGGCATGATCCACGATTGCCGGCGCGGCGAGTGCGGCCTGTGCACGGTGAAGATCTTAGGCGTGGACGGCACGGTCGATCACCGCGACGTATTCTTCAGCGATGCCCAGAAGGCGACGAATGCGCAGCTCTGCACCTGCGTGTCGCGGGTGGTCGGCGGCGGGATCACGATCGATACGGCGGATCGGGCGGGGTGAGACGAGGGATTCGGCGAAAGCAAATCGAAGTTATGGATCCCGGGCGCGGCCCCGGGACGACGCAGAGGGTGTCATGACCCTCGCCATCATCAAAAAACGACAATCGAATCCTTCGGGAGGACATCATGCCCATCGCACAGGACGCATCCGACCCCCGTGCCGCCATCCGGCAGGGCGCCATGACCCCGTTCCAGGTCGCCGCCGTGGCGGTCTGCGTGCTGATCTGCGCGCTGGACGGGTTCGACGTGCTGGTGGTCGCCTTCACGGCGGCCTCGATCGCCAAGGATTTTTCGCTGAAGCCGACCGATCTCGGCCTGCTGTTCAGCGCCGGCCTCGCCGGGATGGGGCTCGGCGCCCTGCTGATCGCGCCGCTGAGCGACCGGTTCGGCCGGCGCACCACCCTGCTCCTGTGCCTCGCCATCCTGTGCACCGGCATGCTGGCCGCCGCCGCGGTGAACACCCTCACCGAACTCGCCCTGGTGCGGCTGTTCACCGGGCTCGGCATCGGCGGAGGCCTCGCCACGGTCAACATCGTGGTGGCCGAATACGCTACCGACCGCTGGCGCAACCTGTCGATCTCGCTGATGTCGCTGGGCTATCCCCTCGGCGCGACGCTGGGCGGGGCGTTCTCGGTCTATCTCATCGCAGCCCATGGCTGGCGCTCGGTCTACGTCTTCGGCGGCCTCGTGGCGCTCGCGCTGGTGCCGGCGGTGCTGGCCTTCCTGCCGGAATCCCTCGACTACCTCATCGCCCGCCGCCCGGCCGGGGCGCTCGCCAAGGTCAACCGGGTGCTGGCGCGCCTCGGGCGCCCGGCGCTGGCCGCCCTGCCGGCGCCCCTGCGGGCCGAGGCCGAGACCGGCGCCAGCCTCTCGGCCATCGCCCGTCCGCCCTACCGCAGCCGGACGCTCGCGGCCTGCGCGGCGTATTTCTGCGTGATGACGACCTGCTACTTCTTCCTGAGCTGGACCCCGAAGGTGCTGACCGAGCTGGGCCTGAGCGTCAGCGGCGGCATCTCGGGGGCGATGCTGATGAATCTCGGCGGCGCGGTCGGCTGCCTGCTGTTCGGCTTCGTCGCCCGCCGGGCCGGGACGCGCCGGCTCGCCGCCGCCTTCATGGCCGGGCTGTTCCTCGCCGCGACGCTCTTCGGCCACGTCCCGGCGACGCCCGCGGCTCTGCTCGCCGCCACCCTCTTCATCGGCTTCTGCCTCTACGGCTCGATCAACGCGATGTACGCGGTGGTGCCGCCGATCTTCCCCGCCCCCGTTCGCACCACCGGCACCGGCCTCGCCATGAGCGTCGGCCGCCTCGGCGCCGTCACCGGGCCGGCGCTCGCCGGGATGCTGATGGCGGCGGGCTGGGAGCGGGCGGAATACTGCATGGCGCTGGCCCTGCCGATGCTCGTGGCGGCTTTCTGCCTGCGCTGGGTCGCGGCGCGGGAGCCGGCGGCCGCCGTGCCGGGCGGGGTTCCCGCCGTCGGGATGAAGGCCTGACCACGATCGCCGGCGGAAGGGCCGGGCAGCGAGGCGGCGAAAACCGGTCCTCGCCGCCCGGCCGGGGTCAGGGCGCGCGCTCGCGCAGGTGGCGGATCAACGCCGCGCCGTCGGGCGACGGCGCCCGCTCGATGCGGCGATAGTCCCGCCCGTCCTGGCTGCGGGTCATGAGGCCGGTATGGCACATCGTGCGCCGGAGGATGGCGGGATCGCCGAAGAGGTGCAGCCTGGCGAGGACGGCACTGATCTCGCGCTCGTCGAACGAGCGCCTGGGTGGGATCCGCGACCAGATCGCCCAGAGGCACAGGTCCTGGATCGACCGCTGGGCCGGCCAACGTCCCAGGCGTCCCTGGGGATCGAAGTAGCGCGCGGCGCGCAGGACGATCGCCGGACCGGCCTGCGCAGGCGGGTCCTGCGCCGCTTGCCCCACCCGCGGACCGGACGCGAGGCGGGCGCGAAGATGCTGGAAGTTCCGGTGGCCGGCCGCCCGGGCCAGCATGTTCAGCATCTCGAGATGGCTCGGGACATGGCCGCCACCTGGACCCGGTGGCGCCGCGCGGGAGGCCCATTGGCTGCGCAGCGACTTGGCCAGCGCCGACACGTCGCCGGTCGCGAAGGGAAGCGGTTCTCTCGGCACGATCATTCTCCGAGTGCCGATCCCGACCGGGGAACGCCCGGTCAGGTGTCGATGGTCACCGGCTTTCGACGCGGCACGGGAATGCGCGCGGACCGAACGGAACGGCCGTACGGACGTGAGGCAGGTTTAGCTCCCCTCGCGGGGCGGTGACGCCTGGGTGACTGCCGACCCTGAGGGAAATGATATCCGGATCCGCCGGGGCGGCAAGCCGCCCGACGCGCGCCTCACCGCAAACCCGCCGGCCGCTCCCCCACCGCCCAGGCCAGCGCCTGCTCCAGCCGGTCGTTGCCCCAGAAGAGTTCGCCGTCCTCGGTCAGGAAGGTCGGGGCGCCGAACAGGCCGCGCGACTTCGCCTCCTCGCCGATCGAGCGCAGGCGGCTCTTCACCGGCTCCTGCGTCGACGCCCGGATCAGGGCCGGGCCGTCGAGGCCCAGGCCGTTGAGGAGGGCGGAGATCGCCGCCGGCTCGGCGATCGAGGCGCCTCGGGCGAACTCGGCATCGTAGACCGCCCGCACATAGGCACCGATCCACGGCTCCTCGGCGCCGTGGACCGCCACCCGCGTCGCCGCGAGGCTGTTCTGCGGGAAGCTCTCGGGCCGCGTCACCGGCGGCAGGCCGAGGCGGGCGGCCTCGCGGGCGAGGTCGCGCCACATGTGGCGGCCCTTGGCCGGGTAGAGGTTGAACGGCGAGGAGGTCCAGCCTTGCGCGGCGAAGACCGGCCCGAGCAGGAACGGGCGCCAGCGCAGGCGCACCCCGGCCGCGTCGGCCAGCGCCTCGATCCGCATCGCGGCGAGGTAGGAATAGGTGGATGCGAACTCGAACCAGAATTCGAGCGTGGGCCGGCGCGGCATCGCACCCCTCTTGCGTTGGACTGATCGGCGCACCTTCGCGTCCGCACGCGCCGGCCACAAGCGCCGCCCCGGGCGTCGCATCGCCACGGGGCGGGATGGGAACTTTGGCAGCGCGGTTGCACGCGGCCGGGCCGGGCTGGTAAGCCCCCGCCCGTTCGTTCAATTCCTCCACACCCGAGGCTCGCCCCGCATGTCCGACCAGCCCCAGAAGCGCGTGAAGAAGGTCGTGCTCGCCTACTCGGGCGGCCTCGACACCTCGATCATCCTCAAGTGGCTCCAGACCACCTACGGCTGCGAGGTGGTGACGTTCACCGCCGATCTCGGCCAGGGCGAGGAGCTGGAGCCGGCCCGTGCCAAGGCCGAGCTGCTCGGCATCAAGCCCGAGAACATCTTCATCGAGGACCTGCGCGAGGAATTCGTCCGCGACTACGTCTTCCCGATGTTCCGGGCCAATGCCCAGTACGAGGGCATCTATCTCCTGGGCACCTCGATCGCCCGGCCCCTGATCGCCAAGAAGCAGATCGAGATCGCCGAGCGCGTCGGCGCCGACGCCGTGTCCCACGGCGCCACCGGCAAGGGCAACGACCAGGTCCGGTTCGAACTCGGCTATTATGCCCTCAAGCCCGACGTGACGGTGATCGCCCCGTGGCGCGAATGGGATTTCCGTTCCCGCGAGGCGCTGATCGCCTTCGCCGAGCAGCACCAGATCCCGATCGCCAAGGACAAGCGCGGCGAGGCGCCGTTCTCGGTCGACGCGAACCTCCTGCACGCCTCTTCCGAGGGCAAGGTGCTGGAGGATCCGGCGCAGGACGTGCCCGACTACGTCTACTCGCGCACCCTGTCGCCCGAGGAGGCGCCCGACACCCCGACGGTCATCACCATCGGCTTCGAGCGCGGCGACGCGGTCTCGATCGACGGTGAAAAGCTGTCGCCCGCGACCCTGCTCGCCAAGCTCAACGAGCTGGGCCGGGCCAACGGCATCGGCCGCCTCGACCTCGTCGAGAACCGCTTCGTCGGCATGAAGAGCCGCGGCATGTACGAGACCCCCGGCGGCACCATCCTGCTGCCGGCCCACCGGGCGATCGAGTCGATCACCCTCGACCGCGGCGCGGCCCATCTCAAGGACGAGCTGATGCCGCGCTACGCCGAGCTGATCTATAACGGCTTCTGGTTCTCGCCGGAGCGCGAGATGCTCCAGGCGCTGATCGACAAGAGCCAGGAGATGGTCACCGGCACCGTGCGGCTGAAGCTCTACAAGGGCGGCGTCCACGTCATCGGCCGCGAGAGCCCGAACTCGCTCTACGACCAGGACCTCGTCACCTTCGAGGAGGGCGCCGTGGCCTACGACCACCGCGACGCGGCGGGCTTCATCAAGCTCAATGCGCTCCGCCTGCGCACGCTCGGCCAGCGCAAGCGCAAGCTCGGCGCGTAAGAGAAGAGGCCTGCTCCGGCGACGGAGCAGGCCTCGCGAGCGGACGATGCGGCCGGCGCGCAGGCCGGCCGCGAGACTGCCTTACTCCTCGTCCTCGTCGTCGATATCGACCAGGAACAGGATGTCGACGTCGTCCTCCTCGTCCTCGTCGTCGGTCTCGCCCTGGCTGTCATTCGCGGCCTTGGGCTCGTCCTCGTCCTCGAAATCCTCCTCGTCCATCGAGTCCTCGAAGGTCTCGACCTCGTCCTCGGTGGCGGGGCGCAGCTTCAGCGATTCGGCCTTGCCCGACCAAAGCGGCCGGCCGTCGCTCTTCATGGTGCGCAGGTCGTCCTGAAAGCCCTCGACCTCGAGAAGCTCCCGGGCCCGTTCCTCGTTCGACCGGATGATGGCGACGGGCGTGCCGTCGATCTCGAGAGTGAACATCGTGCTTCCCTTGCTCAGGGCCGCGCCGCAAAGGGCGGGCGGGGCCGGTGTTACGGGGGGAAAGGCCGCCGCGCCAGCCCCGTTCCGGGCGGCCTCGACGGAAAGTCGCGCGGGCCTGCGATGGTTCGCCGGCTCCACGGCGACTCGCCGGAGCGCGCCTACCGGATCCCGAGCGAGGCGTCGTCGTTCGAGACGATCAGGATGCGCAGGTCGGCATCGGGCACGTAATCCTTCGCCTCCCACACGAAGGTGGTGGCGCCGGCCTTGCGCACGCCCTTGCGGCAGAAGCTCACGAGCGCGCCCGGGCTGCCCTTGTCCACCGTCAGGGTGAAGCGGCCGATGCGGCCGGCCCAGTTGCGCGCGGTCGTCACGATGTAGGGCACCTCGACCGCCCGGGTCAGGCCCTGACCCTTCATCGGCGAGGCGGCGATCAGGCGGCGCACCCCGGCGAGGCCGGCATCGTCGAGGCAGTAGCGGGCCCGGTAGGCGGGCGTCGCCGCCTCCTCGGCCGCGAGCAGGTGGTTGCCCTTCACGGGGGCGTAGGCGTGCGAGACGCGAAGCGCGCGGCCGGCCGGAAACGTCTGCTCCCAGTGGAACTTGGCCTCGCCGCGCCACAGGGCATCGGCACTCGCCGAAGGTTCGGTGAGGAGACCGGCTTTTACCAGTTCCTGCAGGGCCGGCGGCGCGAGGCGCTTGAGCGCGACGTCCAGGTCGCCGCGCCGCAGCGGGTTGAGCGGCAGGCCGTGGCGGGTGAGCAGTCCGGTCACCTCCCGCGTGCCGAGATAGGCCCGTTCCTCGAGATGCGGCGTCACCGGCGCCCCGTCCACGGTCACCGTGAAGCCGACGAAGTTCGCCCGGTCCTCGAAGGGCAGGCCGAGGGCGCTGGTCGACAGTTCGGCCCCGTCGATGGGCGGGAGCGGGAAGGCGATCCGCAGGGTCTTGGGCGCGGCCGCGTCGTTGCGGAAGACGTAATCGACCGCGATGCGGTCGACGCCGATGCGCAGGTCCTCGCTGGCGAGCGTGATGTCCGGATCGCGCACCAGCACGAGGCCGCCGGCATCGAGGGCGGCGGCGCTGTCGTTGGCCTCGGCCGGAGCAGCCAGGGACGCCGCCATGGCACATGCGGCCAGGACCGCCCGAACTCCGCTGCCCGTCATCGCCGTCCCCCGTTCCTTGCACGGCTCCGCCTGCGGCAGACCGCATCCTGCCCGCAATCGTCATACCATCGGCCTAAGATGCTGACGCATCAGGCCGTTGACCCATCTCGAATTTTCGATTTCAAGCCAAAAGCTTGGCGAAAATTCGAGAACGGAACCAAAGGTCGTTTTCAACGACCGTTGGTATCATACCAAGGTTGCCCGCAGGTCTCGCCTTTTGACGGCACGTCGCGGGATCCCCGCTTCCACACCGGAGAGGGGAGCCGAGACCTACTCTCGATATCTTGGACAAAACCAGATTACGGCCGCACGCACTGGCTCAACCCCCCGATTCCCGCCGTCCGCCCCTGGATGCGTCCGGCCAGCGCCCGCAAGGCCCGGGTCGGCCGGCGCGGGTTGCGGGCGATCGGGTTCGGCAGGGCGGCGACCAGCAGCGCCGCCTCTCCCTTCGTGAGGTCGCGGGCGGACTTGCCGAACCAGTGCCGGGCGGCGGCCTCCGCGCCGAAGATCCCCTCCCCCCACTCGGCGACGTTGAGGTAGATCTCCATCGTCCGGCGCTTGCCCCAGACCACGTCGACCATCAGCGCCAGCGGGATCTCCAGGGCCTTGCGCAGGTAAGACCGGCCCGGCCACAGGAAGACGTTCTTCACCGTCTGCATCGTCACCGTCGAGGCGCCGCGGCTCGGGCCGTCCTCGTCGTCGACGACGCTCCACAGCGCGTCCCAATCGACGCCGCCATGCAGGCAGAAGCGCTGGTCCTCGGAGGCTACGACGCCCTGGACCAGGGCCGGGGCGATGGCCTCCAGCGGCACCACCTCCCGGCTCACCGGCTGGAGCGTGGCCCAGCGGCCGAGCATCAGGGTTGAGGGCGGGGTCAGCGCGCGATAGACGAGCGCCAGGATCAGGACGAGGGCGACCGCCATGACGGGCACGAGGAGCACGGCGCGCAACACCCGCCGCCCGCGGGCCCGGGCCGGCGGCGCCCCCGCCGGGACCAGCCCGCGCAGCGGTTGCGGCACGCGCTCATTGCGGTCCGCCGTGATGCGCGGCTCCTGAATTCGACCCTCCTCTCGGCGTGCCCGTCGATACGAGGCCACCATGACGTCAACGCGGGCCCCGCAGGACACGACGCCGGGCCGTCCCCAGGAAAATACGATGGCCGGCACCACAGGATACCCGCAGGCAGGCGATTTCACGGCGCGGCTCTCGGCCGTCGCCAAGAGCGTCGAAGGCTTTCTCGCCGAGCGTCTCGGCGACGCGGTGCAGCCCGGCGAGATCGCCCGGCCGCCCCGGCTGATGGAGGCGATGCGCCATGCCGTGCTCAACGGCGGCAAGCGCCTGCGCCCGTTCCTCGCCATCGAGACCGCCCGGATGCTCGGCGGACCCTTCGAGGGCGCCATGGCGGCCGGCGCCGGCGTCGAACTGGTTCATTGCTACTCGCTGGTCCATGACGACCTGCCGGCGATGGACGACGACGACCTGCGCCGCGGCCAGCCGACGGTGCACAAGAAGTACGACGAGGCCACCGCGATCCTGGTCGGCGACGCCCTCCAGACCCTCGCCTTCGAGATCGTGGCCGATCCGGCCTGGCAGGCCGACCCGCTGATCCGGTCCGAGCTGGTGCTCGGCCTCGCCCGGGCGTCGGGCCTCGGCGGCATGGTCGGCGGCCAGCTCCTCGACCTCGGGGCGGAGGGGCGCTTCGGCCCGGCCAACCTCGACGTCGATGCCACGCTCCAGCTCCAGGCGATGAAGACCGGCGCCCTCCTGGCCTTCTCGGTCGATGCCGGAGCGCTGGTCGGCGGCGCGACTCCGGAGGAGCGCCGCGCCCTCCTGGCCTATGGCCGGGCGCTGGGCCAGGCCTTCCAGGTCGCCGACGACATCCTCGACCGCGAGGCCTCCTCGGAGGCGATGGGCAAGCGCACCGGCAAGGACAAGGAGGCCGGCAAGGCCACCCTCGTCGACCGCCTCGGCCTCGACGGCGCCCGCGCCGAATGCGAGCGCCTGGTGGGCGAGTGCGAGAACGCCCTGAAGCCCTGGGGCGAGGCCGCCGCGACGCTCTGCGAGGCCGCCCGCTTCACCGTCGCGCGCAAGTCCTGATCCGGGGGCTCCGCCCACGATCCGCTCTCCAGGGAGCGCATCGCAGACTTCGATGATGACGCCCTCTCCGGACGAACCGGTCACCGGCTCGTCCGGAGAGGGCCGTGGACCCCGGCAGAGGGATCTGCCCTCTGCCCACCCGGAATTTCCAGACCAGAAGAGTCACGCCATGGCCACGTACAAGATCCTGCTCCTGCCCGGCGACGGCATCGGCCCCGAGGTGGCTGGGGAAGTCTCCAAGGTGCTGGCCTGGTTCACCCGCGCCGGCATCGCCCGGTTCGAGACCGAGACCGACCTCGTCGGCGGGGCGGCGATCGACGCCCACGGCGTGCCCCTCTCGGAAGCCGCGATGGACCGGGCCAAGGCCGCCGACGCGGTTTTGTTCGGCGCCGTCGGCGGGCCGAAATGGGCCGGCGTGCCGTATGCCAAGCGCCCCGAGGCGGGCCTGTTGCGCCTGCGCAAGGATCTGGGCCTGTTCGCCAATCTCCGTCCGGCGATCTGCTACCCGGCTTTGGCCGACGCCTCGGCGCTCAAGCGCGAGCTGGTCGAAGGCCTCGACATCGTCATCGTGCGCGAGCTGACCGGCGGCGTCTATTTCGGCGAGCCGAAGGAGATCGTGACTCTCGAGGACGGCCAGAAGCGCGCCGTCGATACGCAGATCTATACGACCGGCGAGATCGAGCGGATCGCGGCGGTCGCCTTCGACCTTGCCCGCAAGCGCCGCAACAAGGTCGCCTCGGCCGAGAAGCACAACGTGATGAAGACCGGCGTGCTGTGGAAGGAGACGGTCACCCGGCTCCATGCCGAGCAGTACTCCGATGTCGGGCTGGAGCACGTTCTGGCCGATAACTGCGCCATGCAGCTGGTGCGCAACCCCAAGCAGTACGACGTGCTGGTCACCGACAACCTGTTCGGCGACATCCTGTCGGACGTGGCCGCGATGCTGACCGGCTCGCTCGGGATGCTGCCCTCGGCCTCGCTGGGCGCGGTCGAGAACGGCACGCGCCGCGCCCTCTACGAGCCGGTCCACGGCTCGGCCCCCGATATCGCCGGCCAGAACCTCGCCAACCCGATCGCGATGATCGGCTCGCTGGCGATGGCGCTTCGCTACTCCTTCGGCCTGCTCGAAGCCGCCGACCAGCTCGAGAGCGCCATCACCCGGACGCTCGCCGCCGGCACCCGCACCCGCGACATCGCGGCCCCGGGCGCCAACGCGGTCGGCACCACCGAGATGGGCGACGCGATCGTGCGCGAGCTGCAGGCTCAGGCGGGCTGAACCGGGAAGGACGAACGATGCGCCTGTGCGTGTTCTGCGGCTCCAGCGACGGCGCCCGCCCGCTCTACCGCGAGGCGGCGACCGCCCTCGGGCGCTCCTTCGCAGAAAGCGGGATCGAGCTGGTCTATGGCGGCGGCAAGGTCGGGCTGATGGGGGCGGTCGCCGACGGCGTGCTCGCCGCCGGCGGCCGGGTGACCGGCATCATCCCGCAGGCCCTCGTCGAGAAGGAGACCGCGCATCTCGGCCTGACGGAGCTGCGCGTCGTCGCCTCGATGCACGAGCGCAAGGCCCTGATGGCCGACCTCGCCGACGGCTTCGTGGCGCTCCCGGGGGGCTTGGGCACCTTCGAGGAGATGTTCGAGGTCTGGACCTGGGCCCAGCTCGGCTACCACCGCAAGCCACTCGCCGTGTTCAACGCCGGCGGCTTCTTCGACGGGCTGCTGAGCTTCCTCGACTCCGTCGTCCAGGAAGGTTTCGTGCGCGAGCCGCACCGGGCGATGCTGATCGTCGGCACCGAGCCGGCCGACCTCGTGGCCCGCATCCGGGCCTACGAGCCGCCGCGGGTGATCAAGTGGGTGAAGGCGGAGGAGCGGTAAGGGGGTCTCCGCCCTCGCCCGCGAGCGACCTCGACTCCACAAACGAAACGGGCCCCACTCGGGGCCCGTCGCACATCCAGCCGATGCGGCCCGCTCAGTACCCGTAGCGCGCCCGCGACAGCGGCGAGGTCGGGTCGAGGTAGTCGATCGCCGACAGGTCGACCGTGACGGCGCTGCGCCGGGCGCCGATGAACGGGCCGTTGGTGATCGGGTCGGGCAGGATGCCGGCGCCGCCGAAGCGCTCGCGGTTGGCGATGTAGGGCGGCGAGTTCAGGTAGGAGGCGGCGATGAAGTGCGGGTTGGTGGCCGGGTTGCCGGTCGCACCCGAATTGGCCTCCACCACGTTGCCGGCATCGAGCCAGCTGCGCGGGCGCACGCGGATCGCGAGGCCCTGGCCGTCCCGGTAGCTGCGGATCACGTAGCTGTCCTGCGCCTGCGAGGCGGCGGTGCCGGCGCCCAGGGCCGCGAGGGAGAGAAGCCCGGTCAGGGCGAGAGTCTGGAAGCGCATGACGCACCTTTGATGAACGTCGCCAGGGTAGCGCCGCACTCGTTAAGAAACGACGCCGTTGTGGAAAGAGACGTGCGAGCGCGGCCGAGGTTCCCGTTCACGGCGAAGCTGGTCGCGAATGCCGCACTCTCGCCGCATTCTTCCGAACCGGCTTGCGGGGCGCGGACAGGGCCGCGGTGGTGACCGGCTCCTCGGGCGGGCAGGACGCCGCCCTCGGCTCGGCCAGCATCGCGACGACCGCCGGGGAGAGCCCGGCCCCCGGCAGGGCGGCGAGGCGCTCGACCGTGCAGGCCACCGCCTGCGGCTCGGGCAGCTGGCCCAGAGGGGCGCAGAGCCAGCCTTCGATCCGCAAGGCCGCGCCGAGGCGGAACGCCGTGCAGGCGCGCCGGCCCTCCGCGTCGGCGAGCGTCGCGTCGACGGTGTCGAGGGCCCCGAACCGCGTCGCCAGCTGCCCGCGCTCGCCGGTGCGGACCACCGCGAGGCCGCCGGCCTCCGCGGCCCGGCGGGCGAGGGTGACGAACAGGCTCCCCTCCCCTTCCGGCTCCGCGGCTTCGATGGCGATCAGGCGCAGGAACGGCGCCTCCTGGACCGGGAAGGTGCCGGCGGCCAGCGTGTCCTCCCGCAGGCCGGCTTGCGTCCGGGCGCTGCCGGTCGCCTCGCCGAGGCGGTAGCGATCGGCCGCGACCTCGCTCCAGGCGGGCGGCGCCACCGCGGGGGCGGCGTAGCGCGGCACGAAGGCCGCCTGATCGGCGACCGGCGGGTCGGCCAGGCGCCGCTCGCTGGCGAGCACGCTGAGCAGCGCGATCACCGCCGCCGCCGCGACGGTGCGGCGGGCGCTGCGCCAGGGCCGCGACGGGCGGGGCGCCGCGCGGGGCAGCGGCCGCGGCAGCAGCGGCTCGACCGGGCCGATATCCTGCGAAAGGGCCAGGTCCTCGGCAAGCGTGTCCTTGGCAAGTGCCTGTCCCGCCCGCGCCAGGGCGGCGTCGTCGAAGTCCGGCCTCTGCCGCACGGGATCGCTCCTTCACGGTTGCACGTGGTCGCGAACCCAGGATCCCTTCGCATTTTAGCGATTCCGTTGACCGGCCCCGACTTGTCCCCGGCCGGCCGACCGCAGAGTCAACGAAACCCTAACGGGTGACGGGAGGCGGAATCTGGTGCCGACGATCGGTCCCGGCCCTTGACAGGCAGGTGCGTTCGGGCTGTTGCTTCCCGCGCTCGCGCACCCCATCTCGGGTGTCGCCTTTTCCGAGGACTGACCGCGCCATGCGGCCTGTGTCGACCACGACGAAACGCAAAGCCACGACGGCGATTACCGCCGCCGGCTGAAGCCTCGCGTCGTCCTCGGATCCCTCCCCGTCCGTGGCGGACGGAGGCCGGGCTCCACGAGCCCGCCTGAGATCGTCCGGGGAGGAGCAAGTCCGAACTGGAGCGATTGAGATGGGTTACAAGGTTGCCGTCGTCGGAGCCACCGGCAATGTGGGCCGCGAGATGCTCGACATCCTGGCCGAGCGCGCCTTCCCGGCCGACACCGTGGTAGCGCTCGCCTCCCGCCGCAGCCTCGGGCAAGAGGTGTCCTTCGGCGACAAGACGCTGAAGGTCCAGGCCCTCGACCAGTACGACTTCTCCGGCACCGACATCTGCCTGATGTCGGCCGGCGGCGAGACCTCGAAGGAGTGGTCGCCCCGCATCGGCCAGCAGGGCTGCGTGGTCATCGATAACTCGTCGGCCTTCCGCTACGATTCCGACGTGCCCTTGATCGTGCCGGAGGTGAATGCCGACGCCGTCGTGGGCTTCACCAAGAAGAACATCATCGCCAACCCGAACTGCTCGACCGCGCAGCTCGTCGTGGCCTTGAAGCCCCTGCACGAGGCCGCCACCATCAAGCGCGTCGTCGTCGCGACCTACCAGTCGGTCTCCGGCGCCGGCAAGGACGCCATGGACGAGCTGTTCAACCAGACCCGCGCGGTGTTCACCGCCGGCGAGGTCAAGGTGCAGAAGTTTCCTAAGCGCATTGCCTTCAACGTCATCCCGCACATCGACGTCTTCATGGAGGACGGCTCCACCAAGGAAGAGTGGAAGATGGTGGCCGAGACGAAGAAGATGCTCGACCCCAAGATCAAGCTGACCGCGACCTGCGTGCGCGTGCCGGTGTTCATCGGCCACTCGGAGGCGGTGAACGTCGAGTTCGAGCGCCCGCTCTCGGCGGAGGAGGCGACCCAGATCCTGCGCTCGGCGCCCGGCATCCTGGTCGACGACAAGCGCGAGCCCGGCGGCTACATCACCCCCCACGAGGCGGCGGGCGAGGACGCGACCTACATCTCGCGCATCCGCGAGGACATCACGGTGGAGAACGGCCTGTCGTTCTGGTGCGTGTCGGACAACCTGCGCAAGGGCGCGGCGCTCAACACGGTCCAGATCGCCGAGGTGCTGGTCAACCGCAAGCTGATCTCCCCGAAGCAGAAGGCCGCCTGAGCGCCGGCGATGTGAAACGGGATCGAATCCCGTAGGATCGCGAACCATGCCCGGCCCGCCTCCCGTCCGAGGCGGGCCGTGCTTCGTCGAAAGCGGAGATTGCGCCCATGGCCCCGACCGTCCTGTCCGTCCGCGACGACACCCTGGCGGTGCTGGAGCGCCTCGGCGTTCCGGCCTCGGCCTTCGCGGAGGGTGGGCTCCCGGCGCGCTCGCCGATCGACGGCGGGGTGGTGGCGGAGCTGGGCGAGACCGGCCGGGACGAGGCCGAGGCGATCGTCGCGAAAGCCGCCCAGGCCTTCCTGGCCTGGCGCCGGGTGCCCGGCCCGCGCCGGGGCGAGCTGGTGCGGCTCTTGGGCGAGGAGCTGCGCGCCCACAAGGACGATCTCGGCCGCCTCGTGACACTCGAGGCCGGCAAGATCCTCTCGGAGGGCCTCGGCGAGGTCCAGGAGATGATCGACATCTGCGACTTCGCCGTCGGCCTGTCGCGGCAATTGCACGGGCTCACCATCGCCACCGAGCGGCCGGACCATCGCATGATGGAGGTCTGGCACCCGCTGGGCGTGTGTGGTGTCATCACGGCGTTCAACTTCCCCGTGGCGGTCTGGTCGTGGAACGCGGCGCTGGCGCTCGTCTGCGGCGATCCGGTCATCTGGAAGCCGTCGGAGAAGACCCCGCTCACCGCGCTCGCCGTCCATGCTCTCGCCACGAAGGCGGTGAAGCGCTTCGGCGCGGAGGCGCCGGACGGCCTGCTCGGCCTGCTGATCGGCGGCCGGGACCTCGGCGAGCGGCTGGTCGAGGACGAGCGGGTTGCGCTCGTCTCCGCCACCGGCTCGACCGCGATGGGCCGGCAGGTGGCGCCGAAGCTCGCCGCCCGCTTCGCCCGGGCGATCCTGGAGCTCGGCGGCAACAACGCCGCCATCGTGGCGCCCTCCGCCGATCTCGACCTGGCTTTGCGCGCCATCGCCTTCGCGGCGATGGGCACCGCCGGCCAGCGCTGCACCACCCTGCGGCGCCTCTTCGTGCATGAGAGCGTCTACGACGCGCTCGTGCCGCGCCTGAAGGCCGCCTACGGCTCGGTGCGGATCGGCGATCCGCGCGACCCCGCCACCCTGATCGGCCCGCTGATCGACGTGGCGGCCGCCGACGGCATGGCCCGCGCCCTCGACGAGGCCCGGGCGATCGGCGGCACCGTCCATGGCGGCGAGCGCCTGCGCGACATCCGCGGCGAGGCGGCGGCCTATATCCGCCCGGCCCTCGTCGAGATGCCCGAGCAGGCCGGCCCGATGCGCCGCGAGACCTTCGCGCCGATCCTCTACGTGACCCGCTACTCCGATCTGGAGGAAGCGATCCACGCCCAGAACGCCGTGGCGGCCGGCCTGTCCTCGTCGATCTTCACCAAGGACCTGTCGGAGGCCGAGACCTTCCTGTCGGCCTCAGGCTCCGATTGCGGCATCGCCAACGTCAATATCGGCCCCTCGGGCGCCGAGATCGGCGGGGCTTTCGGCGGCGAGAAGGAGACCGGCGGCGGCCGCGAGGCCGGCTCGGATTCCTGGAAGGCCTACATGCGGCGCGCGACCAACACCATCAATTACGGCAAGACCCTGCCGCTGGCGCAGGGCGTGACGTTCGAGGTGTAGCGCGCCGGAGCGGCCGCCCCTCACCAGGACGAGAGGGCGGCCCGCTTCCAGGTATTGGCGGCGACGCAGGTATAGACGAAGTTGGCGTCGTGCGCCCAATCACCGGGGGCACAGGGGGCCTTGGACGAGGCTGGCGTCCCGAGCGGCGAGTTGAGGAGGCCACTTGTGGTCATCCGCGCCGGCGTTGCGGTGAGGGCCGCCGCCCCGCCCTGGACGTAGCGGAGTGCGCCGTCGGCATAGGACAGGCAGCCGTCGAGGCTGTTGAGGCAGAGATTCTGTCCCGCACCGGCGATGAGCGCGTAGGGCATCGTACCCTGGCTGGTATTGACCCCGCTGAAATGTTTTCCGGCGATGTTGACGCTCGTGATCGCACTTGTCCCGTCATAGAACGTGTTGTCGCGGATCAGATGGGCGCCCTGGTAGAGGTGCCCGTTGATCATGTTGTAGGTCTCGCGCGTCAACGTCACGCGCGATCCGGTCGCGGTCGCGGCCTGGTTGAGCGTCGCGGTACCGGAGCCCTGGTTGACGGCCGCCGGGTCGCCGCCGATCGCCGCGACCGTCGCGAGGCCGGCAATGCCGGGTCCGCTGAGGCGGTCGCCGACATGGAGCGTCCCCGAGAACGTGATGCTCGGGCTGCCCGTCCTGGTGGTCGCAGTGAGCGTCGAAGGCGCAGGCGTCTCACCCGACCACAATTCGCCGGCCGTGATCGGAAATCCCGAGAAGGTGCGGAACACCGAGGCCGCGTTGCCGAGCTTGCCGCCGGGCAGGTACGGCCCGTTGAAGTTCGTCATGTCGATCTCGGTGTTGTACTGCGACTGGACGCCGACGCCGCCGAGGATGGTGAGCGCCGGATTGAACGCCCAGGTATTGCCGCCGCCCGGCCGCACCAGGGTCGGCACGTAGAGCGCCACCTTCTGACCGTGGTTGGTCTGCGGCCCGGCCCCCGTCATGCTCTCGAAATTGACGACGAGCCCGGATTCCTGACGCATGTTGCCCTGCGTCGTCCTCGCCTGGACGAGTTGCTGGGCAAGCTGGATGTAGGTCTGGTCCCCGGCAGGGAGCAGCGGATCGGCCATGCGCTCCGGCCCGATGCCGACGCTGGCCGCGAAAGGGATGTCGATCCTCGGAGACGTCTTCGTCGTGTAGCAGCTCTGCTGCGGCGACGAGGTGCCGTTGACGTAGCCCGCCCAGGCGGCGGTGTCGCAGGCGCCGGCGACCGCCGCGCCGGGCCCGCCGACAGCTCCCGCATCGCGGACCGGAACCGGCCCGACATCGAGCTGAGCCAGATCCACGCCGCCGTGATGCCCGTCCCGGGCGAAGGCGGGCGCGAGCGGCGATCCGAGCACGGCGGACAGGGCGAGGGTCGGCAACAGGCGGGGCATCGGGTCCTCGAGGCTCTCACGGCTTCGGCGCCGGGCAATCGTGCCTCTCGCCATATGATGCCGCGCGCGCTCGGGAGCGAGCCGGGATCGCGGCGAGCGGATCGGCCCTGGCCGCAACGATGCCGCAGCGCCCGAAGGCCGGCCGCCCGATCCTGCTCCGTCGGACCTTGCGCCGCCGGACGGCCTCGTCCGACGGCGCGCGGCCCTCACGCCGCCGGCATCGCCCGCTCGATCACCCGGGCGAACAGCGAGACGCCGTAGGGCGATGCCTGGTCGTTGAAATCGTAGGCCGGGTGGTGCAGGCCGGCGCCGGGGCCGGTGCCGAGGAAGATGTAGGCGCCGGGCCGGGCGTTCAGCATGTAGGAGAAATCCTCCGCGCCCATCATCGGCTGGACCGCGCGCTCCACCGCGCCCTCGCCGGAGACCTCCGCCGCGACGTCGGCCATGAAGCGCGCCCGCTCCGGATCGTTGGCGGTCACCGGGTAGCCGCGGCCGTAATCGGCGGTCGCGGTGGCGCCGAACGCGGCGGCGACGTTCGAGGCCACTTGACTGATGCGCGCCTCGCACAGGTCGCGGACGCTCTCGGAGAGGGTGCGCACGGTGCCGTTGAGGATCGCGACCTCCGGGATCACGTTGAAGGCGTCGCCCGCCTTCACCTGCGTGATCGAGATCACCGCCGACTGCACGGGATCGACGGTGCGCGACACGATCGATTGCAGGGCGGTGACGATGTGGGATGCCACCAGCACCGGGTCGATGCAATCGTGCGGCGCCGCCGCGTGGCCGCCCTTGCCCCGGACCGTGATGGTGATCCGGTCGGCCGCCGCCATGATCGCGCCGGAACGGATCGCGAAGCTGCCGAGGGCCAGGCCCGGCATGTTGTGCAGGCCGTAGACCTCCTGGATGCCGAAGCGCTCCATCAGGCCGTCCTTCAGCATCACGTCGGCGCCGCCGCCGCCCTCCTCCGCCGGCTGGAAGATCACCACCGCCGTGCCGTCGAAGTTGCGGGTCTCGGCGAGGTACTTGGCGGCGCCGAGCAGCATCGCCGTGTGGCCGTCATGCCCGCAGGCGTGCATCTTGCCCGGCACCGTCGAGCGGTGGGGAACGCCGCTCGTCTCCTCGATCGGCAGGGCGTCCATGTCGGCGCGCAAGGCCACCACCTTGCCCGATCCGGAGTTGCGGCCACGGATGACGCCGACGACGCCGGTCTTGCCCAGACCCGTCACCACCTCGTCGCAGCCGAAGGCGCGCAGCCGGTCGGCCACCAGGCCGGAGGTGCGGTCGAGGGCGAACAGCAGCTCGGGATGCTGGTGGAAGTCGCGGCGCCAGGCCGTGATCTCGTCGGAGAGGGCGGCGACGCGGTTGATGACGGGCATGTGACAAGACGCTCGTGTCGGGGCGGGAACGAAGGTGCAGGATGCAACAGGCAGACCGGCCCGCGGTCAACTCCCTTGCGCGGCTCGCGAATGCCGCGGACCTCGGCGCCGGCTGCATGGCCCGGGCGCCGGTTGGCCCGGGACTTGTTACGGCTGCACGATCGTTCCACCCCTACCCGGCCCCTGGCCGGAAGGGACGGGACGGTGCATCATTTTTCAGCATTTCGGCGTCGCCTATGGCGCCGGAAGATGCTCTAACGCGCTTGATCGCCTCTTTTGCCTCCGCGGAGTGTCCTCGTCGATGTCGCCTGTGAAGTTTCGTCCGCTGCTGGCCTGCCTCGCCGCCGCCACCGCCCTCGGGGCGATCGCCGGCGCCGCGCCGGCCTCGGCCGCCAACACCTTCCGGTTCGCCTTCCAGGGCGACCTCAAGTCCCTCGACCCGTACACCCTCAAGGAGACGTTCACGATCTCGGCGCACGGCGCGGTCTACGAGTCGCTCGTCACCCGCGACAAGAACCTGAAGCTGGTCCCGGGCCTCGCCGAATCCTGGGAGACCCCGGAGCCGACCCGCTACCGCTTCAAGCTTCGCAAGAACGTCAAGTTCCACGACGGCTCGCCCTTCACCGCCGACGACGTGATCTTCTCCGCCGAGCGCGTGCGGGCGCCGGGGTCCAACTTCCAGACCAACGTCCCGGCGGACGCCACCTTCGTGAAGGTGGACGACCACACCGTCGACATGGTGCTCAAGAACCCCAACCCCATCGCCCTGTACCAGTTCGGCGGCTGGTACATCATGTCGAAGGCCTGGGCCGAGAAGCACGACGCGACGAAGCCCACTCCGGTCTCGGCCTCGGCTCCGAGCTACGCGGCCTTGCACGAGAACGGCACCGGCCCGTTCACCATCACCGAGCACCAGCCCGGCGTGCGCACGGTGTTCAAGAAGTTCGACGGCTACTGGGGCAAGGTCGAGTCGAACCTCGACGAGGCGATCTTCACCACCATCAGCAACGACGCGACCCGCGTCGCCGCCCTGCTCTCAGGCGAGGTCGACTGGGTCGATCCGGTCCCGCTGCAGGACCAGAGCCGCGTCAGCTCCAGCGCCAACGCCGTGGTGGTGAACGCGCCCGAGCTGCGCACGATCTTCCTCGGCATGGACCAGACCAGCGACGAGCTGCGCGGCTCCAACGTCAAGGGCAAGAACCCGTTCAAGGACGTGCGGGTGCGCGAGGCCTTCTATCGGGCGATCGACGAGGACGCGATCGTCAAGCGCGTGATGCGCGGCCAGGCGACGCCGGCCGCCCTCCTGATCGCCCCGCCGCTCTTCCCGCTGGCCGGTGACTTCAAGCGCCCGACCTACGACCCGAACAAGGCCAAGGCGCTGCTGGCGGAGGCCGGCTATCCCAACGGCTTCGAGGTGCCGCTCGACTGCCCGAACGACCGCTACGTCAACGACGAGGCGATCTGCCAGGCCATCACCTCGATGCTCGCCCGCGTCGGCGTCAAGGTGAACCTGAACGCCCAGCCCAAGGCGAAGTACTTCGCCAAGATCCTCAAGCCCGCCTTCGACACCTCGTTCTACATGCTGGGGTGGACGCCGTCGTCGATGGACTCGCACAACATCCTGTTCGAGATCGCCGGCTGCCGGAACGACAAGTCCTCGCCGCGGGGCACCACCAACCTCGGGAATTACTGCAACCCGAAGGTCGATGCGCTCGCCGACAAGATCGAGCGCGAGACCGACCAGGAGGCCCGCAACCTGATGATCAAGCAGGCCTACGAGATCATCCAGAACGATTGGGGCTACATCCCGCTGCACCAGCAGGCCCTGGCCTGGGGCGTGTCGAAGAAGGTGAAGCTGGTGCCGCGTGCCGACAACCAGATGATGCTGTTCTGGGTGTCGAAGGAGCCGTAAGGCGCCTTTAGAGCTAACCCTTGTAAGGACGAGCGCTTCCCCTCCCCACAAGGGGGAGGGGAAAGCGTTCTATTTTTTCGGACAGAGCCCGAGACGCAGTCTCGGACCACACCAGAACCCAAGAAAAACCCCCATGCTCGCCTTCATTCTCCGCCGCCTGCTGCAATCCGTCGGGGTGCTGCTGGCGGTCGGGCTGATCGCCTTCGCGATGTTCCGCTTCGCCGGCGATCCGGTGAACCAGCTCGTGGCACCCGATACGCCCTATGCCGAGCGGTTGCAGATCCGCCAGAGCCTCGGCCTCGACGATCCGGTGCTGGTGCAGTTCGCCCGCTATGCCGGCAACGCCGTGCGCGGCCAGTTCGGCAACTCGTACCAGTTCCGCCAGCCGGTCTCGACGCTGCTCGCCGAGCGCATGCCCGCGACGCTCGAACTCGCTTTCTGCGCCACCCTGTTCGCGCTCACCGCCGGCATCCTGATGGGGGTCTACTCGGCGCTCCACCGCGACAGCGTTGGGGCCAAGATCGTCCAGGCCATCTCGCTCGTCGGCGTCTCGCTGCCGACCTTCCTGATCGGCATCCTGCTGATCTTCCTGTTCTCGGTGACCCTCGGCTGGCTGCCGTCCTACGGCCGCGGCGACACGGTGCGGATCGGCTGGTGGACCACCGGCTTCCTTACCGTATCCGGCTGGAAGGCCCTGATCCTGCCCTCGATCACGCTGGGGCTGTTCCAGATGACGCTGATCATGCGTCTCGTCCGGGCCGAGATGCTGGAGGTTCTGCGCACCGACTACATCCGCTTCGCCCGCGCCCGGGGCTTGACCACCCGCTCCATCCATTTCGGCCACGCCCTGAAGAACACGCTGGTTCCGGTCATCACCGTCGCCGGCCTGCAACTCGGCTCGATCATCGCCTTCTCGATCATCACCGAGACGGTGTTCCAGTGGCCCGGCATGGGCCTGCTCTTCGTGCAGGCGGTGCAGAACGTCGACGTGCCGATCATGGCCGCCTACCTGCTGCTGGTCGCCCTCATCTTCGTGACGATCAACCTCGTGGTCGATCTCCTCTACACCATCGTCGATCCGCGCCTGCGCCTCTCGGTGCGGCGGGCGACGTGAGGATTTTTTAAAAAGCCATGGCCTCCCCCGCCCCCGCTCTCTCAGCCGCAGCGCCGCCGTCGCGCCTCGCGCGCTTCCTCGATTCCGACCTCTTCGCCAACTTCAAGCGCTCGAAGCTCGCCATGGCGGCCTTCGCCGCCACGGTCCTGTTCGTGGCGCTCGCGCTGCTCGCCCCCGTCATCTCGCCGCAGAACCCCTACGATCCGGCGCAGCTCGAGCTGATGAATGCGAGCCTGCCGCCGATCTGGTACGCCGACGGCCAGGCGCCGTTCCTGATCGGCACCGACGACCAGGGCCGCGACGTGCTCTCGGCAGTGTTCTACGGCATGCGCCTGTCGCTCCTCGTCGGGGTGCTCGGCGTGCTCCTGTCGGGCTTCATCGGCATCGGCCTCGGCCTGATCGCCGGCTATGCCGGCGGCTGGGTCGACACCATCATCATGCGCGTCGCCGACGTGCAGCTGACCTTCCCGGCGATCCTGATCGCGCTCATCGTCGACGGCGTCGCCAAGGCGGTGGCCGGCGGCCACATGGAGGCGGATGCGCAGATCGCGCTGATCGTCGTGGCGATCGGCCTGTCGTTCTGGGTGCAGTATGCCCGCACCGTGCGCGGCTCGGTGATGGTCGAGAAGAACAAGGATTACGTCCAGGCCGGCCGGCTCATCGGCCTGTCGGCGCCGGTGATCCTCACCCGCCACATCCTGCCAAACGTCACCGGCCCGGTCTTCGTCATCGCCACGATCAACCTGGCGCTCGCCATCATCACCGAGGCGACGCTGTCCTTCCTCGGCACCGGCCTGCCGGAGACGATGCCGTCCCTCGGCACGCTCATCCGCACCGGCAACCGCTTCCTGTTCTCGGGCGAGTGGTGGATCGTCGCCTTTCCGGGCCTGGCGCTGGCCGGCCTCGTTTTGGCGATCAACCTGCTGGGCGACTGGCTGCGCGACGCCCTGAACCCCAAGCTGCAATGACCGACATGACCCAACCCGTCCTCTCGGTGCGCGACCTGCGGGTCGAGTTCGCCACCCGCCGCGGCGTGCTGACCGCCCTCGACGGCGTCTCCTTCGAGATCAACCGCGGCGAGGTGCTCGGCGTCGTCGGCGAATCCGGCGCCGGCAAGTCGGTGACCGGCTCGGCGGTGATCGGCCTGATCGACCCGCCCGGCCGCATCGCCGGCGGCGAGATCCGCCTTGCCGGCGAGCGCATCGACAACCTCCCCCCGGAGGCGATGCGCAAGGTCCGCGGCAAGCGCATCGGCATGATCTTCCAGGACCCGCTGACCAGCCTCAACCCGCTCTACCGGGTCGGCCGGCAGATCGAGGAGACGATCCGCACCCATACCGATCTCTCGGCCAAGGCCGCCCGCCAGCGGGCGATCGACCTGCTCGCCGAGGTCGGCATCCCGGCGCCGGAGCGGCGCATCGACGGCTTCCCGCACGAATTCTCGGGCGGCATGAGGCAGCGCGTCGTCATCGCGCTGGCGCTCGCCGCCGAGCCGGAGCTGATCATCGCCGACGAGCCGACGACGGCGCTCGACGTCTCGGTCCAGGCCCAGATCATCACGCTCCTGAAGCGCCTCGGGCGCGACCACGGCACCGCCGTGATGCTGATCACCCACGACATGGGGGTGATCGCCGAGGCCGCCGACCGGGTGGCGGTGATGTATGCCGGCCGCGTCGCCGAGATCGGCCCGGTGGCGGCGGTGGTGGGCGATCCGCTCCACCCCTACGCCAAGGGCCTGATGGGGGCGATTCCGAGCCTGTCGCACGAGGCCGACCGGCTGGCCCAGATCCCCGGCGCGATGCCGCGGCTCTCGGCGATCCCGCCCGGCTGCGCCTTCAACCCGCGCTGCCCGAAGGTGTTTGCCCGCTGCACGGTGGACCGGCCCGAGCCCCTGACGGTCGGCTCGCACCGGGTCGCCTGCCACCTCTACGACGCGTCCGGACAGGCCGCCGCATGAAGCCCCACATTTCCTTGAAGCCGGTCATGTCTCCCCAGCCCGACTACGTGCAGGTCCGCGACCTGCGCCGCCTGTTCGACGTCTCGCGCCCCTGGCTCAACCGGGTGATCGAGCGCCAGCCGCGCCAGTTCCTGCGCGCGGTGGACCACGTCTCGTTCTCGGTCGCCAAAGGCGAGACCCTGGCAATCGTCGGCGAATCCGGCTCCGGCAAGTCGACGGTCGCCCGCATGGTGGTCGGCCTGATGCCGCCCTCCGACGGCGAGGTCTCGATTGCCGGCATCTCGATGACCGACCCGCGCCAAGCCGCGGAGCGACGCCAGCTGCGCCGCCGCATCCAGATGATCTTCCAGGACCCCTACGCCTCGATGAACCCGCGCTGGCGGGTCGACCGGATCGTCTCCGAACCGATCCGCGCCTTCGGGCTCCTCAGCGGCGAGCGCGAGATTCAAGCCCGGGTCGGCGAGCTGCTGACCCTGGTCGGCCTGCATCCCGACGACGGCAAGCGCTACCCCCACGCCTTCTCGGGCGGCCAGCGCCAGCGCATCGCCATCGCGCGGGCGCTCGCCTCCGAGGCCGAGTTCCTGGTCGCCGACGAGCCGACCTCGGCCCTCGACGTCTCGGTCCAGGCCCAGATCCTGAACCTGATGCGCGACCTCCAGGACCGGCTCGGCCTGACCTACCTGTTCATCAGCCACAACCTCGCCGTGGTGCGCCACATGGCGAACCGCATCGGCGTGATGTATCTCGGCCGCATCGTCGAGATCGGCGGCGGCCGCGAGCTCTTCACCGCCCCGAAGCACCCCTACACCCGCATGCTCCTCGACGCGGTCCCTGATCTTGCGCATGTCGGGAGGCAGCGCGTGCCGGTGCAGGGCGAGATCCCGAACCCGATCAACCCGCCGTCAGGGTGCACCTTCCACCCGCGCTGCCCGTTCGCGAATGAGCGGTGCAAGGCGGAGGTCCCGGTGTTCCGGGATGGGGTGGCGTGTCATGCGGTGGAGGAGGGGCGGTTGATGCCGGGGGGTGTGGCGGCGGTGGCGTAGTTAGGATGCCGCGACACCTGACACTGTCGCGGCGTCCCAAAATTTCGATTTTGCCTCAATTTCAGTTTGTGACTTGCACGCACATCTTCGATTATCTATTAAATGTTATTCATAAAATACTATATTAGTTACTAGTACTTATTATATCCTTACAATAAACTACAACGCCAGATATTTAGCCGCAGGATGTCTATATTTTTCACTCTGGACGCAACCCTCGATTGCATTCTGAAATATGTCGATTAGATCTCTAATTTCACTCTCGATTGCCATATAATCATCTTGCTTTATTGAAATGCGCTCCCCATGTGCGATTCGATTTCGCTTGCCCAATAAACTCTCATCGATAAGTTTTTCTTTTGTTTCGAATAAAGAATAATCTATGTCTATCATAATCGATAGTTTTTTTAAGACTTTCGAATTTAGATTTGCTTCTGTATCGATCCACTCCAGAGGCAAAGTTTCTTTATCTGTTCTGCTTTCAAAATATGACTTGGTCGCTTCGATATATGGAGCGGGATTTTTCCAAAATGGATGCTCTCCAGACTTGCGAAACTCTTTCCACATGAGAATCATATGGAAATGGTCAGACAGCACAACAGTTTGTCTCGATATACGCTCATTTATGTGGGTTAT
This sequence comes from Methylobacterium tarhaniae, assembly GCF_001043955.1. GTDB lineage: Bacteria > Pseudomonadota > Alphaproteobacteria > Rhizobiales > Beijerinckiaceae > Methylobacterium > Methylobacterium tarhaniae. Next base: position 28,453 of record NZ_LABZ01000054.1, read on the forward strand.
GTAAAGCTCACAGGCCCGCTTAACAAAGCCCTCCCAATGGGCATAGATCATTACAACAGCAGAACGCAGTAGGACATCGTGCTCGGCAGGCGAGAGCCCGTCAATGAGGGTCCTTAGTGTAGAGATTTCCTTTTTTCGCCAAGCACTTTCGCCTTGAAGTGCAATTAAGCACTCCTCCGCAGTTCTTACTTTCGTCATGCCGCGAATAGCTCAGCGCCAAGAGGAATCGTGTGGGGAATACGGCTTGATCCCCGCACTCCAGATCCTTGATGGCTCGTAAACCGCACGTCGTGCCAGATAATTTTTGAAACTTCTTTTACTCGCTCCTGAGCCCGGACTTCGTCTGCCCAGGCATCTACATTCTGACCCAAACCAATTGCAATCATTTCAAACACGGAAACCAAGAAGCCACCTGAATATCTGCTTTTCTCAACAACATATTTTTTGAATGCATTATCGGCTAAGGCGGAATTTATAATTCTGAAAGTCTTCTCGAATCTAGCGGTCTCAACTGCAAAATCGAAATCACCCGAAGCAAGATCAACAAGCTTCTCAGTAATAAACGTGTTTACATCATCACGGGCTGCAAGCGCGCCAATTTCAGAGTGACGAAGAACTATGAACCTCGTAATCAATTCCATATCGTATCGCTCTTCCCGGGCCCTATCAGTAAGAGTGACCGACTCTTGGAAATCTGGATTATTGGCTAGGCTCTCAAAAGATTTATAAAATTCACGATTTGTCATAATTAATAGACAGTTTCTCACTTCTTGTTCCGATAATGGCGTGCCGCCAGTATTAAGTCGCTCAAACATGTCGTATTTAGTATCTTTATTACTTTCTCTCTGTATAATGTTAACATCGATTTTCGAACGCCGAATGTCGATGCGCTGTTGCTGCGTTAAGCAATCATCGTCCTTGTCATCGCCTTTGCTTTCCCAAATCTTATTCTCAAGAGATGGTAAATACTTTGCTTTAGAAAGCTTAAGCCGCTCGACCTTATTGCCATCATTATCCAAAAGTATCCCCGCAAATTGAAAAATGGTAGACAATCTTTGCAGCCCATCAATAACGTCCCATACACCGTCCTGTCGCTGAGACACGAAGACCGGCGGCAAAGGAATCCCCAACATGATAGACTCGATAAGTTTTGTTTTTTGAGGCAGGCTCCACCTAAAAAATCTTTGAAACTCAGGATGGAGATCAAGTTCATTATTTTGATAAATACTCATCAACTCGCCGATCGACATTGAGTAGCTGTCGGTCTTAATTAGACGCCTGCGGGCCTCTATTTCTTCTTGCAAGCTCATTTTGATGCAATCCGTCCCAAAGGAACCTGTTTGAACGAACAATCTTCTATATCAGTTTCGCTGCTTCGGCTAGCTCGCCGTGAGCGCCAGTACGCCGTTTTACAGGATAGCAATCCGACCCATGAGGATAACATAGGCAGGGCGTGGGCAGTGGCCGAAATAGTGCATTTTTCAAATGGCGATTTGCGTCTTTTTCCAGCAATAAAAAAGACCGGCCACAAACCATCGTTCATGACCGGCCGCAAATCCTAGGCAGAGCAATCGCCAGTAATCAGCTCTTGACCGCCCCAGCCGTCAACCCACCCACCATATACCGCTTGAACACATAATAGATCGCCGCCGGCGGCAAGGCGTAGATCAACCCGGTGGTCATCAGCAGCTCCCACGGCGAGTCATCCGCCGCCAGGAAGCTCCCTAACGCCACCGGCAGGGTCACGTCGGTGTCGCGGGACAGGAGCAGGAAGGCGAACAGGTACTCGTTCCAGGCGAGCAGCAGCGCGTAGACGCCGATCGCGACCAGCGACGGGACCATCAGCGGCAGGTAGACGAAGCGGAAGAGCTGGGGCGGCGAGGCGCCGTCCATGATCGCGGCTTCGTCCAGTTCCACCGGCAGCTTGTCGGAGGCCTGCTTCAGCACCCAGATCGCGTAGGGGCTGGCGATTGTCACCATCGCGAGGATCAGCGCCCACTTGCTGTTCAGCAGCCCGTACGCTCCCATCGTCTTGTACATCGGCACGGCCAGGAACGCGGCCGGGATGAAGTAGGTGAACAGGGCCATGTTCATCACGGTCCGGCCGCCCTTCACCTTCAGGCGGCTGATCGCGAAGGCCGCCGCGGTGGCGACGAACAGCGTCAGCACGCCGGTCGCGAAGGCGATGACCGCCGAGTTCCAGAATTGCTGCCAGAAGTTCGACAGGAAGTAGTGCTGCTGCCCGAACACGATCTTGAAGTTCTGCAGCGTCGGGTGGGCCGGGAACAAAGCCCCCGACATCGCGTCCTGCTTCGGCGAGATCGCGAACAGGACGAGGTGGTAGATCGGGATCACGGTCCAGAGCAGGACCGGGATGCCGATGAGGAGGAGTTTGGCCTCCGTGCCGGCCGCGCGCAGCCAGTTGGTGCGGGCGGCGGAGCGCTCCTCGGCGGACGGAGCGGCGCGGGCTGTCAGGGTCGTGCTCATTTCGAGAGCCTCTTCATCAGCACGTAGACCAGCGGCAGCACGAAGGGCATCGCGCAGACCACCGCCGCCATCGAGGCGTCGACCTGATCGAGGCGGAGATACCGGATGCCGAGGGTCGCGAGCACGTGGGTGAGGTCGGCGGGACCGCCGCCGGTGAGCAGGTAGACCGAGTTGAAGTCGCCCAGCGTCCAGATCATCGACAGGATGGTGCAGGTCACGTAGAGCGTCCGCATCGACGGCCAGGTGACGTGCAGGAACTTCTGCCACTTGGTGGCGCCGTCGACCGAGGCCGCCTCGTAGAGGTCGGCCGAGATGGCGAGCCGCCCGGCGAGCAGGATCAGCGTCCAGAACGGCAGCGACTTCCAGATATGGACGCCGATGGCCAGCGTCAGCGCCAGCGACGGGTCGTTGAGCCAGTTCGGGCCGTCATCGCCGGTGAAGCGGAAGATCAGCGAGTTCACCACGCCCCATTCCGGGTTCAGCATGAACCGCACCGACAGGATGGTCGGGATCGACGGCACCGCCCAGGGCAGGATGAACAGCACCGACAGCCAGCGGATCCACTTCCGCTCGTTGGTGAAGAAGCCCGACAAGAGCAGCGCGATCGCCATCTTCACGTTGATGCCGACGATCAGGAACACCAGCGTGTTGACGACGGCGCGGGCGAAGATCGGGTCGGCGGCGAGATGCGCGTAGCTCTCGGGGCTGCGCGCCAGCCACAACCCGTAGCCAATCGGGTAGATGACGAAGAACAGGAAGACGAGCAGGTAGGGCGCGATCAGGATCAGCCCCCAGGCCTGCCACGAGGTCAGGCGGAAGGGCTGGGCCGCGGCGACCGGCGCTGCCTCAGCGACCGTTGCGGACATGGTCTGGCTCCCTGACGAGGCCTGGATGGGGGATCGTTGAAAACCGAGAGCGGGCTCCGACCCTGATGCGATCGGACCCCGCTCGGGATGATGTGGTTCGAGGCAAGTCCGCCTCCCCTCTTGGTCCGCAGGGCTGTCGTTCAACGATGAAACGCGGGATCCCCTCTCCCACACGGGAGAGGGGGGACCTGCGCCTCTTCCTTTCGCGAACAGCCCTTGCTTCTTACTGCCCGGCGATCTGCTTGACGCGGGCCAGCATCTCGTCGGCGGCCTTCTCGACCGGGACCTTCTCGCTCACCACCCGGTTCATCGCCTTGGCGAACACGTTCTCATTGTTGACCAGCGTGAACTTGTAGTTCTTCACGTAGTCGAACGGCTCGGTGCCCGAGGTGAACTGGTTGTAGACCGCCTTGCGGTGCTTGTCGGCCTGCCAGAACGGGCTCTCGATCGAGGCCTTGGTGACCGGGAACCAGCGGCCGATCGCGCCCTCGACGTAGGGACGGAGGTTGTCCTCCTCCATGATGAACTTCACGAACTCCTTGGCCGCCGCCTTGTTCTTGGCGCCCGAGAAGACCACGCCCTGCTTGACGTCGGCGCGGTAGGTCATCGGCTTGCCGTCCGGCCGGGCCGGGAACGGCGCGGTGATGATCGTCTCCTCGTAGGCCTTCTTCGAGGCCTCGCGCTGCTCGGGCGTGTTGTTCGGGTTGACGCTGTCCTCGTACCATTTCGCGGCGATCGAGATGGTGAAGTTGTGCGTCATCACCGTGGTGCGGTTGTGGAAGGCGACGTTGTTGTCGGGGTCCTTCCAGGTCGTCGCCGACGGGGGCACGCAGCCCTTGACGTAGGGGTCGGTGTAGTCCTTGAGGGCCTTGATCACGCCCTCGCGGGTCTTCGGATCGTCGACGGTCAGCTTGCCGTCGTTGTCGACGAGCTTGGCGTCGTAGGCGTCCATGAAGGCGTAGAACGACTGGAAGCTGTCGGTCGATTCCACGCCCATCGGCGCGCCGATGCCGTAGACGCGGGAGCCGGACGCCTTGCGGTAGGCCGGCTGCACCTTGTCACACCAGAACGACCAGTAATCGGCCCACTTGGTCGGGATGTCGGCCTGCTTGAAGCCGGCCTTCTCCAGCATGTCGCCCCAGATCTCGGTGTGGAGCGTCTGGCGCTTGAGCGGGAATCCGTAATAGGCCTTCTTGCCGGTCTGGCCGTTCATGAGCAGCACGTGCTCGACGGTCTGGGGCGCGAAGCGCGGCATCATCGGCTGGAGGATGTCGGTGAGGTCCTCGAGCTTGCCCTCGTAGGCCCACTTGCCCGCCGCCTGGTTGTTGTAGGTGTCGGAATACCCGACATCCGGCGGCGAGCCGGAATCGAGCGCCGCGACCGTCTTGGGGATCATGTCCTGGATCGCGTATTGCGACAGCTCGACCTTGATCCCGGTCTTCTGCTCGAACTTCTTGATGGTCGCCCAGAGCGACTCGTCCTCGGAGCGGTAGAAGCCCTTGCTGAACCAGACGGTGAGCGTCTTGTTGTCCTGCGCGACGGCCGGCAGCGCTGCCAGCATCAGCGCGCCCAGCGACAGCGCTCCCGCGATCACTCGCTTCATCGGTCCGTTCCTCCCATTCGCCTCGTTGGTCGGGCGTCTGTCCCGATATATCAGCACGGGACGGAGCCCGAGGCAATTCGGCGAAAGTCAAGGACGGGCGAGATTCGGCGAGATTCAATTGCGCGCGACAGGGTTAGCCGCGCATGAATATCACGCGACGGACGGGACGGACCCGATAATAACGGTCCGCCACCCCCGACAATACATCATGATCACGTCTTGACGACGAGGCCTAACAACCATATAAGGCGCCCAAAATAATATAATCAAATATTCATAAGCAGTCGATGAGCTGCATACAAGGGAGGAGCGCCATGCCCCGCATCGTTTCGCTGGAGGCCGGCTATTATCGCGTGCCGCTGGCCGTGACGCTCAGCGACAGCATGCACGGCGACATGCCGGCCTTCGAGCTGAACACCGTCACCCTGCGCGACGCGGACGGCGCCGAGGGCGTCGGCTACACCTATACCTGCGGCCGCAACGGCGCGGCGATCGACGCGATCCTGCGGCGCGACATCCCCGAGCAGATCATCGGCCAGGAGGCCGACCGGATCGAGCATCTCTGGCACAGGCTCTGGTGGGGACAGCATTACGGCGGCCGCGGCGGCCCCACGGTCCTCGCCCAGTCGGCCGTGGACATGGCCCTGTGGGACCTGAAGGCGAAGCGCCTGGGCCAGCCGCTCTGGACGCTGCTCGGCGGCCACGACCCGCGCGTCCCGTGCTACGCCGGCGGCATCGACCTCCACCTGCCCATCGACAAGCTGCTCCGGCAGACCGACGACAACCTGAAGAAGGGTTTCCGCGCCATCAAGATGAAGGTGGGGCGGCCGAAGCTCTCCGAGGATGTCGAGCGGGTGCGGGCGATGCGGGAGCATCTCGGCGACGGCTTTCCGCTGATGGTGGACGCCAACATGCGCTGGAGCGCCGACGAGGCGATCCGCGCCGCGCGGGCCCTGCTGCCCTTCGAGCCGTTCTGGCTGGAGGAGCCGGTCATCCCCGACGACGTCGCCGGCCAGGCCCGCGTCGTGCGCGAGGGCGGGCTGCCGATCGCCGCGGGCGAGAACCTGCGCACCTTGTGGGACTTCAAGCAGCTGATCGCGGCGGGCGGCGTCACCTTCCCGGAGCCCGACGTCACGAATTGCGGCGGCGTCACGCCGTTCATGAAGATCGCCCACCTCGCCGAGGCCTTCAACCTGCCGGTCACGTCCCACGGCGCGCACGACGTGACGGTGCACCTGCTCGCGGCGGCGCCCAACCGCTCCTACCTGGAGGCGCACGGTTTCGGCCTCGACGCCTACATCGCCGAGCCGCTGGCGATCGAGGACGGCGTCGCGGTGGCGCCGGACCGGCCGGGCCACGGCATCGCCTTCGACTGGAAGGGGCTCGACGCCATCCGCGCCTGAGCCGGCGGAGGGCCGGCTCCAGGTCTTACGGCGCCGGCTTCCCGGTGGCCGCGTCGCGGTGCGGCGCAAGGGTGCGGAGCGCTGACGGTCACGCCCGCCGCAACCGCAGGGCGTTGCCGACCACGAACACGCTCGACAGGGCCATGGCGCCCGCCGCCAGCACCGGCGACAGGGACGGCCCGCCGACCGCCCGCAAGCCGCCCGCCGCCACCGGAATCAGCGCCACGTTGTAGGCGAAGGCCCAGAACAGGTTCTGGCGGATGTTGCGCATCACCGCCCGCGACAGCCTCAGCGCCTCGGCGACGGTGGCGGGATCGCCGGCCATCAGCACCACGTCGGCGCTTTCCACCGCCACGTCGGTGCCGGTGCCGAGCGCCAGGCCCGCATCGGCCTCGGCGAGGGCCGGGGCGTCGTTGATGCCGTCGCCCACGAAGGCGACCGGGCCGTGCTGAGCGCGCAAGGACTGGACGGCGTCGCGCTTGCCGGCGGGCAGCACCTCGGCGAGGACCGTGGCGATGCCGAGGCTGCGCGCGACGCCCTCGGCGGTGCGCCTCGCGTCGCCGGTGACGAGGGCCACCGTCAGCCCCTGGCCGGTGAGCGCCCGCACGGCCGCCGCGGCGCCGGGCTTGATCGGATCGGACACCGCCAGCAGAGCCGCCGGCACGCCATCAATGGCGAGGTAGACCGGGGAGCGCCCTTCCGCCGCCAGGCGCTCGGCCTTTGGCGCGAGCCCCGAAAGGTCGAGGCCGGCGAAATGGCGGGCGGCACCGACCGCGACGGCGCGGCCGCCGGCCCGACCGGTGATGCCGTGGCCCGGCACTGCCGCGAACTCGCTCACCGGCGGCAGGTCCAGGCCCTTCTCGGCGGCGGCGGCCACGATGGCCCGGGCGATCGGGTGCTCCGAGCGGGCTTCGAGGGCGGCGGCCAGGGCCAGCACCTCGTCGGCGTCGAAGCCGGGGGCCGGGATCAGGTCGGTGAGGGTCGGGCGGCCCTCGGTCAGGGTGCCGGTCTTGTCGAAGGCGACGACGCGGACATCCTCCAGGGCCTGCAAGCCGGCGCCGCTGCGAAACAGGATGCCGCGCTCCGCCGCCCGGCCGGTCCCGACCATGATCGAGGTCGGGGTGGCGAGGCCCATGGCGCAGGGGCAGGCGATGATCAGCACCGCGACGGCGTGGACCAGGGCGAGGCCGAGGGCGGGGGACGGCGCGAGGACGAGCCAGGTGAGGGCCGTGAGGAGGGCCAGGGCCAGCACCGCCGGCACGAACCAGGCGGTGACCCGGTCGGCGAGGGCCTGGATCGGGAGCTTGGCACCTTGCGCCGCCTCGACCATGCGGACGATCTGGGCGAGCGCCGTGTCGGCGCCGACCCGCTCGACCCGGACGGTCAGCGCGCCGGTGCCGTTGACGGTGCCGCCGGTGACGGGATCGCCCGGGTTCTTCGCCACCGGCACCGGCTCGCCGGTGAGCATGCTCTCGTCGATGCGGGACGTGCCCTCGACCACCCGTCCGTCCGCCGGCAGGCGCTCGCCGGGGCGGACGCGGACCCGGTCGCCGACCGCGAGCTCGGCCACCGGCACCTCGGTCTCGGCGCCGTCCCGCAGAAGGAGCGCGGTCTTCGGCGCGAGGCCGACGAGGCGCGCCACCGCCGCGCCGGTGCGGCCCCGGGCCCGCGCCTCCAGGCTTCGCCCGAGCAGGATCAGGGTGACGATGAGGACCGACGCCTCGAAATAGACATGCGCCGCCCCCGCCGGCAGCCAGTGGGGGACCAGCGTCGCGACGAGGGAGAACAGGTAGGCGGCGCCGGCGCCGAGCGCCACGAGGGCGTTCATGTCCGGATGGCCGCGCACCAGGCCGGGCAGGCCGCGGGCGAAGAAGCGCCGGCCGGGCCCGGCGAGCACCAGGGTGGCGAACACGGCCTGGATGCCGGCGCTCCAGGCGCCGGGCAGGAGGCCGTGGCCGACGAGGTGGCTCCCCATGTCGAGCACCACGACGGGGAGCGAGAGCAGGGCGGCGAGGATCAGGTCGCGGGTCAGCGTCTCGGCCTCGCGGGGACCCGAGGGCGATTCCGTCTCCTCGGACACCCGGCGGGGCTCGTAGCCGGCCTCCCGCACGGCGGCCTCGAGGGCATCGAGGGGGACGAGGCCGGCGGGATGGCGCACGGTCACCCGGCCGGTGGCGAGGTTGGCGCTCGCCTCGCGCACGCCGGGCACGCGCCGGAGCAGCCGCTCGACCCGGCCGGTGCAGGACGCGCAGGTCATGCCCGCGACGGCGAGCTCGCTCGCCGCCTCGGGCACGGCGTAGCCGGCGCCCTCCACCGCCTCGGCGAGGGCGACCGGATCGTTGCCGGGGGACAGGTCGAGGGTGGCGCGGCCGGTGGCGAGGTTGACCGCCACCGCCTGCACCCCCGGCACCCGTTTCAGCACCCGCTCGACCCGGCCGGTGCAGGTCGCGCAGGTCATGCCCTCGACGGGCAGGGTGAGGCGACGGGCGGGTGCGGTCATGGTGCGGTCTCCCGGACCCGATGTGGGGCGCCGGGCGGCCTTCCGGTACGGCTGAGATCGCGATCGGCCGTTGCGTCGCGAACATGGTTTCGCCGCGCTCCGGCGCCAGAGCGCGGAGCGAAGCGGGAGCGGGCGATGATCGGGCGGGTTCTGGCGGCTTTGGCGATGGTGTGCGGCGGGGCGGGCGCGGCGCTGGCGCATCCCCATGTCTGGGTGCAGGCCCGGGCCGAGCTGGTGCTCGACCAGAAGCGCAACCTGGTGGCGATCCGCGAATCCTGGACCTTCGACCCGGAATACTCCGCCTTCGCGGTGCTGAACCTCGATTCGAAGCGCGACGGGGTGCCAGACCAGGGAAAGCTCGACGCGATGGCCGTCGAGCGCCTGGAAGCGATGGCGGAGACCGCCTTCTTCACGCGAGGGAAGATCAACGGCCGCCCGCTCGCCCTCAAGGCGGGGCCCTCCCCGACGGCGAGCTTTTCGCAAGGCCGCCTCACCCTCGATTTCACGCTGGTGCCGCAAGGACCCGCCGGCCCGGTGCGCAACCTGGTGGTGAGCTTCGACGATCCGGACTTCTACGTCGCCTTCGGGCTGCCGCCGGGGGACCCGGTCAAGCTGTCGGGCAGCCCGGATTGCGTGCTGAAGCTCAACCGCCCGGCCCGGCAGGCGCAGGAGGGCGAGCAGCTGATCCCCGACGACGTGGCCACCGGCACGCCGGGCGCGGCCGCCGCCGCGGCCGACTATACCGGGCGGCTGCTCGTCGCCTGCCCCTGAGCCGCGGCCTGCTTCGCATCGCCGTGAGCCGGGACCAGGGCCGGGATCAGGGCCCGGAAGGTCGCCCCCTCCCCCGGGGTGCTCTCGATCACCAGCCGGCCGCGATGGCGGTTGAGGATGTGTTTGACGATGGCGAGGCCGAGGCCCGTGCCGCCCTGCTGGCGGCTCGAGGCGGCATCGACCCGGTAGAACCGCTCGGTCAGGCGCGGCAGGTGCTCGGGGGCGATGCCCGGGCCCTCGTCGCGCACCGCGATCTCGACCTGCGGCGGCCGTCCCTCCTCCGCCGGCAGGGTCTCCAGCCGCACCTCGACCCGGCCGCCGTCGCCGCCATACTTCACGGCGTTCTCGACCAGGTTCTCGATCACCCGCAGGATCTCGTCCCGGTCGCCGAGGACGCGGTGCGGGCCGGGCTCGGCGGCGAGCGTGATGGCGACGCCGCGCTCGCGGGCGATCACCCCCAGCGCATCGGCGATCTGGCGGGCGAGCGGCACGATGTCGACCACCTGGGTCGGCGGCACGTGGGCCCGCAGCTCGATGCGGGAGAGCGACAGGAGGTCGTCGATCAGCCGCGTCATGCGCAGGGCCTGCATCCGCATGATGCCGAGGAAGCGCTCGCGGGCCTTGGCATCGTCCCGGGCCGGCCCCTGAAGGGTCTCGATGAAGCCCAGCAGCGAGGCCAGCGGGGTGCGCAGCTCGTGGCTGGCATTGGCGACGAAATCGACCCGCATCGTCTCCAGGCGCTGGGCCGAGGTGAGGTCGCGCAGGAACAGCACCACGTTCGGTCCCGCGCGCCCGGCCTCGCCGCCCTGCATGGCGCCGATCTGCACCTCGAAGGTGCGCTCGGTGGGAACCCGGGGGGAATAGAGCGTCTTCAGCGGCTCGCCGGTGCGCAGCACCGTCTCGATGCCGTCGAGCACGTCGGGGTCGCGCAGCGCGAAGGAGAGCGGGTGGCGGGGCCGCAGGGAGGGCAGGAGCGCGCGGGCGGCGGCGTTCGACTCGATCACCAGGGCGCGGCGGTCGATCAGGATGACCGGGTCCGGGATGTTGGCGAGCAGGGCCTCGGCGAGGCCGTGGCGGCCCCGGCCCGGCCCGGCCTCGGAGCGCAGCACCGGCTCGCCCCGGCGCGGCGCGGCCAGGAGGCCGCCGATCAGGAGGGCGGCGAGCGCCATCAGCCAGGCGCCGAGGTCGAGACCCCGCAGCCAGGTGAGGCCGACCATGAGGACCATGACGGCACAGAACGCGCCCCGCCAGGCCGCCCGCCGGGCGGAGGACAGCGTGCCGGCGGCACCGGGCAGGAAAGGCGGCAGCGCGGTCTCGGGGTCGGCACGGTCGCGGTCGTCCGGCGGCGGATCCACGGCGTCAGGGCGTCGGGTCGCTCTCGGCGGCATCATCGTCGGGCGCCTCCCGCGGGGTGAGGCGCGCCCGCTTGGCGATCTCATAGGCGCCGAGTGCGGCGAGCGCCACCACGAACGGGATCAGGTAGTAGCAGACCCGGAACAGCAGCAGCGCGCCGAGCACCGATTCCCGCGGCAGGCCGGAGAGCGCCAGCAGCACCGTGGCCTCGAACACCCCGAGCCCGCCCGGCGCGTGGCTGGCGATGCCGAGCATGGCGGCGAGCACGTAGATCGCCACGAAGGTCTCGAAGCTGACGCCGTGGCCGGCCGGCAGCAGCACGTAGAGCACGCCGGCCGCCGCGCAGACGTCGCCGGCGCCGACCAGCATCTGGCTCAAGGACAGCTTCAGGCCCGGCAGTTCCAGGCGCCAGCCCCGCACCTTGACGCTGCGGCGCTTGACGGTGACCCAGGCGAGATAGGCGAGCACCGCCGCCAGCGTCGCGACCCCGAGCCCCTGGTTGAACAGGACGCTGGTATAGGTGAGGTGCGAGAGCGGCTCGGCCTCGCGGATCAGGCTGATGCCGAGCACCGCCCCCATGCCGAGCCAGAAGGTGAAGCCGGCGACGATGGTCAGCGCCGCGATGCGCCCGGGACTGAGCCCTTGCGCGGAATAGATCCAGTAGCGCACCGTGCCGGCGGTGAGCAGCGGGAAGCCGAGGTTGAAGCTCACCGCGTAGCTGGTGAAGGAGGCGAGCGCGGTGGTGCGGTAGGGCACCTTCAGCTTGAGCTGGCGCAGCGCCAGGGCATCGTAGCAGGTGAGGAACAGGTAGCTCACCACCACGAGACCGATGGCGAGCCCGACCTGCTCCGGCGTCGCCGCCAGGAAGGCGGTGCGCAGGTCGGCCCAGGTGACGGTGGAGACGAGCTTGCCCAGCACCCCGAGGGAGATGACGAACAGCACCACGCTGGCGAGCGTGCCGATCCAGGCATAGCGGCGCCGATGGCGGGCGCGGTGCTCCTCCGGACCACGGCCGGGCTCGTGACCGGCCGGATCCTCGTCGCGCGGCAGCCCGTCCCCGGCGCGCGCATCGCGCAGGGGCCGGGCCTGCGCGAGGTTCTTGTCCTGGCTGGCGAAATTCATCGCGTCGGCGTCCGACCCCGCTGGTCGCCGGCGCGAGCCCACGGCCGATCGCGGCCAGGCTCGCGCACAAAGGTGCCCGGCGGCACTCCGACCGAGCCCCGCTCGCATGAGGGGCCATGTAGGCCCTCTGCCGGCGAATGACCAGCCGGACCGTTGGGCAGGCGGGAAATCAACCGGGGACGCCGAGGTGGCGGGCCGCCTCGCCGAGGCCGGCGGCGATGCGGGCCGGCACCGCCGGGCTGGTGCAGACATAGGTCGGGCTCGGATGCGGGATCGCGACCACCGGGAGGTGCGGTCGCGCCTCGCCGAGGACGGGGGCCAGGGTTTGCGCGACCCGGCCGGACAGAACGACGACGGCGAGGTTCGGCATCAGGTCGAGGAGTGGGGGCAGGTAGGCCCGCGCCGCCCGAATCTCGCCGGTGCGGGGCGCCCGGTTGCGGGCGCCGGGGGCGTGGATCACCCATGGCACGGCGTTCCAGATCAGAGTCTCGGCCCGCGCGAGGCCGGCCTCGGAGAGAAAGCGGAACAGGTTGGCGGCGGTGCCGGTCGGGTTGTCGCGGGAGACGAAGGCGGTGCGGCCGGTGGCCGGGCCGGGGGTCTCGAGGAGGAGGAGCAGGCGGGCGCTCACGCCGCCGTCGAGGGGATCGGCCTCCGGCACCGGTCTATCCTGCTCGGCCCGGATCCGTTCGGCGAGGCGGCGCAGGGGCGCGAGGTGGGGGCTGACCTCGGCGAGGGCATGGCGCGCCGCGACGGCGCCGGGATCGGCCAGGCTTTTCGGAGCGGACGGGCTCACGCCAGGGTCAGCCCGTCCGGCAGGACGCCGGCGAGGCGGAAATGCTCGCACGCGCCCTCGGCGCTCAAACGCTCGGCGAGGCCTTCGGGGCCGCCGAACTGGAAGCCGATCTGACTCGCATAGGCCGCGCAGGCCGCATGCTTGGCGGCCGCCTCCTCCGGGGAGAGGCGCACGGTGACGGCGGGCAATCCGGCGAAGGCGGCGCGGAACGGCTCCTTCGGATCGGGGTGGCGCACGGTGTAGGGAAAGTCGCGCCACCACAGGACCGGGCAGGCCGGCGCCAGCGCGGTCAGCGCGCGGACCAGCTGGACGTGATCGACATGGCCGCCGACCCCCTGCGGGGCGAGAAGCAGGTCGGGCGTCCCCTCGTCCATCAGGCGGGCGAGGAAGGGGGCGAGGTCGTCGGCGAGGGTGTCGTCGGGCCGGGTCTCGGCGAAGAGCGCGGGCGCCGAGGCGTAGCCGCGATGCGGCGCCTCCCTGAGGGCGACGTGGACCGGCGGATGCAGGCCGAGCGCCGCCGCGGCCGCCCGGTCCTCGTCGCGGCGCAGGGCCATGTAGTCGACCTCCGGCCCGAGCCCCTTGTCGAGCTGGCAGGCGAGCGCGAAGCCGGTCGGGTCCGGCACGCTGGCGGTGAGCAGCGTCACCATCACCACCCGCCAGCCCCCGTTCGCGAGTTGCGCCAGGGTGCCGCCGCAGGAGAAGGCGGCGTCGTCGAGATGGGGCGAGAGGGCGAGGGCTGTGGGCATCGGGACTCGACTGACGAAAACCAGGATGGCGCGCATCTCCCCTCTCCCCGCGGGCGGGGAGAGGGGAGATGCGCACAGCCCGGGAGTGAAACTGTGAGACCGCGCCGCAGATCGCTCACAGCAGATGCGGCTCGGCCCGGAAGCGGCAGCCCGGATCGTGCGGCAGGTCCGGGTCGAAATCCGGATCCGGCCGCTCCCCCTTCACCGCCGCGTAGACGTCCATGATCTGCCGCCCCACCGCCTGCCAGGAATAGACCTGCCGGCACTCCTCCAGGGCCGAGGCCGCGAGGCGCGCGCGCAAGGCACGGTCGGTGATGATCCGGTGCAGCGCCTCGGCGAGCGCCGGCACGTCGCCGGGCTGGACCAGCAACCCGTTCTCGCCGTCGCGCAGGCAATCCGAGACGCCGACCGAGTGGGTCGAGACGACCGCCTGGCCGGCCGCCATCGCCTCCAGGATGGTGTTGGAGAAGCCCTCGGCATAGGTCGGCGAGACGAACACGTCGCCCATGGCATAGAGGCCCGGCACCGCGTCGTAATCGGCGTAGCCGGTGAAGCGGACTTGGGCGTCGGAAAAGCCGAGATCGGCCGCCAGGGCGCGGGCCGGTTCCACGTCGGGGCCGATGCCGGAGATGATGGCGGTAAAGGGCGTGCCGCGCAGGCGCAGGAGACTGAGCGCGTCGAGGAAGTCGAGCACGCCTTTCCGGCGGTCGACCCGGCCGTGGTAGAACAGCCGCACCGGATCGGCGGCGTCGCCCGGCTGCCATCCCGGCGGCGGGCGGAAGCGCGCGGTGTCGACGGCCCCCGGCACGATGGTGAAGCGGTCGGGGTCGCTGCCGAGCCGGTCGCAGACCTCGGCCACGAAGGAGCGACCGCCGATCAGCAGCGCGTTGGCGTGCGCCAGCACCCGCACCATGGCGAGGCGGTGGGTCTCGCAGCACGAGCCGACCCAGTGGCCGTCGCCGCCCTGGATCGAGACCACGTTCGGCACGCCCAAACGCTGCGAGGCGACCAGCGTGGCGAAACCGGTGGGATAGCCGTATTGCGCGTGCAGCACGTCGAACGGCGCCTTCGCGTGCTCGGCCGCGATCGTCTCGACCATCGTGGCGATGTCGCGCTCGAAGTCGCCGCTCTCCTGCTCGCCGAGCTGTTCGAGGCCGATCACCCGCACGCCCGGCACCGGCGGCGGCGGGCCGCCGCCATAGACCTTGGTGCCGAAGGCGTCGCCCCGGTACTGGCTCACCATCGTCACGTCGTGGCCGGCGCCGACCAGCTCGCGCAACAGGTTCTGCGCGTAGACGCTCATGCCCGAAATCGCCGGGAAGTAGCGCCGGCTGACGAAACAGATCCTCATGGGCAGATCCTCATGGGCAGATCCTCATCGGCGGCACTCCCGGAGGTAGCGCAGCGAATCCGGGATCATCCGGTCGGCCCGGTGGCTCTCGCGGGACAGCTCGACGCAGACGAGCTTGCTGAACCGGATCGCCTCCAGGGCGTCGAGCACGCCGGCGACGTCCATGTCGCCCTCGCCGAAGGGCAGGTGGATATGGGTGCCCCGCGCCATGTCCTCGATCGCCACGGTGCCGAGCCTGTCGGCGAATTCCCGGACCGCCGCGGCGGGCTCGCGCTCCTGCGTCACCAGGCAGTGGCCGGTATCGAGGGCGAGCCGGAGGCCGGGCAGATCGAGGGCGGCGTAATCGTCCAGGGTCTCGATCAGCATGCCGGGTTCGGGTTCGAGCGCCGCCACGACCCGACGCTCGGCGGCGTAGGTGACGACCTCCTCAAGCCCCGCCCGCAGCCAGCCCTTCGCGGCCTCCGGATCGACGCCGGGCTTCGGCACGCCGGCCCAGAACGACACCGCCTCCGAGCCGAGGATCGCCGCGATGTCGATGGCCCGCTGCAGGAAGGCGACCCGGCGCGCCCGGCCCGCCGCGTCGGCCGTCACCAGGGTCGGCTCGTGCTTGGCCCGCGGGTCGAGGAGGAAGCGGGCGCCGGTCTCGATCACCGAGCCGAGACCCAGGGTATAGAGCCGGCCGCGCACCCGCTCGGCATCCTGGGCCCAGCTCGCCGCGAAGGGGTCGAGGTGATGGATGTCGAGGGTGAGCGCCACGCCGTCGTAGCCGGCCTCGGCGATGAGATCGAGGGCGTCGTCGAGGCGGTGGTTGGCCGCGCCGTTGGTGTTGTAGGCGAAGCGTAAGCTCATGCCGCCCTCCCCCGGCGCTCGAGGCGGAACGGCGCATGGTGCGATTCCGGCTCGCGGTAGAGCGGATAGAGCGGTCCGACGAGCCTGTCCGCGAGCGCGACGTCGAAGAGCGGCTGCCCGCCGAAGCGCTCCAGCGCCTCCGGGGTCAGGCGCACCGGCCGCAAGGTCTCGCTCGCTTGTCCGAAGCGAATCAGCGGGTGGTCGCGCTCGATGAGCTTCCGGGTGTTGCGCTCGCCGATGCGGTAGTAGCTCATGGTCTCGACTTCGAGCCCCGGCACGATCGCCTTGACGATGCCGACGCCGCCGCCCGGCGGCGAGGC
Organism: Methylobacterium tarhaniae; assembly: GCF_001043955.1. Classification (GTDB taxonomy): domain Bacteria; phylum Pseudomonadota; class Alphaproteobacteria; order Rhizobiales; family Beijerinckiaceae; genus Methylobacterium; species Methylobacterium tarhaniae. The sequence continues at coordinate 44,617 of NZ_LABZ01000054.1, forward strand.
GTCAACGTAGAGCACGTCGAATCCTTCCGCTTCCAGGCGCTCGCGGGCGATGCGGGCACGGTCCTGGCCGGTCGGGGCGGGCTGCGTCGGCAGGTCGGTGAAGCGCTTGGTGCTGCGCTCGGAATAGACGGTGTCGGACAGGAAGCCCCGCAGGGTCTCGGCGGGCTCGCCGATCCAGTCGAGCATCGCGGCGAGCGCCCTCCCCTCCTCCAGGTCGAGGCTGGGGAGCGCCTTCTCGATGAAGGCGTCGACGTAGCCGGGCGGGGTGATCGAGCGGGCGAGAGCCAGGGGACCGTGCCCGAAGGTCTTGCGCACCCGCGCCGCCTGGAATTCCAGGATCGCCTTGCGCAGGGCCCGCTCGCGGTCGGGGTCGCAGGCCTCGCCGCAGGCCGAGAGCGCGATCGGCGCCGGGGTGCGCGCGGCGTCGACGTCGTAGCCGACGCAGTAGACGTTGGTGAAGCCGAACTGGTCGGTGGCGAATTTCGGCATCGCGCGGATGCCCAAGCTCTCCAGCCGGTCGAGCATTCCCTTCGTCTCGGGGCCGAGGCCTTCCGAGGTGTCGAGCATCACGCCCTGGTCGAGGGCGCGGAAGAGCAGGCCGTTGCCGTCGCGCTGGAGCAGTTCGAGCAGCCCGTGCCCGAGGGCGAAGTCCACGTCCGGCCCGGCGCCCAGCCCGTTGGTGATGAGGTTGGTGAAGGGCTGGTAGCCCTTGGACAGCTCGAAATAGTCGGTCGCCGCGAGGTCGAGCGGCATCAGCACCGTCTCTCCGGTGCGGGCCCGCACCGTGCCGGTCCATTCGAGCACGGTGTCGCGGTCCACCGGGCTGCCCGCCGGCAGGCCGAGGGTGAGCGGATCGGCGACGGAGCCGGCGCCGAAGACCCGCACCAGATCGTGGTAGCTGCCGCGCTCCTTCTTGCGCGGGATCAGCGCCAGGCTCGGCATCAGGTTCTCGGCGATCTCGGCCACCGAGCCGATGATCGCCTCGTCGTCGGTGGCGCCGTAGCCGATGCCGCTCGGCATCGCGCCGACGAAATAGGGATCGTCGAGGAAGAGCGAGACGAACCAGCACGGCACCCCGGTGCGGTCGAGGGGCGCCAGGGGAAAGCCGACGATCCGGCCCGGCGGCAGCACGTCGAGATAGGCCCGGACCGCATCCGGCAGGCGCTCGGGGAGTCCCTCGATGACGCGTGTCTGGCCGTAGGCGTAGGGGCGGGGTGCGGTGGGCGTGTCCACGATGGAAAGACTCCTCCGCAGGCCTCAGGCGGCCGGCATGTCGGGGAATTGGGCGGGACGATGCGCGGGACGGTGGGACGGCGAGGCGGCGTAGGCGCGGGTGAGCAGCCGCATGGTGTGGAGGTCGCGCGTGGCCGACCAGGCGCCGCGCCCCGCGGGATCGCGCAAGCTGCGCCCGAAGGCCCGCACCTGCTCCAGGAACGGCGAGGCCTGGCGGTCGAAGGCGAGCGGCACGGTCTCGCCCGTCGCGCCGTCGGTGAAGGTGACGCGCCCGCCGGCCTCCTGCCCCATGGTGTTCTGCGCCACGAGCAGGCCCTGGGTGCCGGCGACCTCCAGGCGCCGCCGCGGCAGCGCATCGGGGCAATTATAGGCGACGTGCAGGCTCGCCAGGATGCCGGAGCCGGTGCGGCCGATCAGCAGCGCACCGTCATCGACGGCGTAATCCTGCGCCCTCGCCTGGGTCAGCGCCGTGACGTCGAGAATCGGCTCGCCGAGCAGGAAATCGGTCAGGTCGAGGCCGTGGGGGGCGAGGTCCATCAGCGCGCCGCCGCCGGCCTGGGCCTGGTCGATGCGCCAGTTCGCCTGGCCGGGGATCGCCGTCCAGCCCCGGTCGAGCCAGCAGGCATAGACGATCCGGATGGCCGTCACGGTGCCGACCCGGCCGGCGCGGATCTCGTCTCGGAGCAGCCGGTGGGCCGGGTGGTGGCGCTGGTCGAAGGCGGTGCCGTACAGGATGCCGGTGCGGCCGACCGCCGCCGCCATCGCCTCGGCGTCGTCGAGCGAGGCCGCCATCGGCTTCTCGCACAGGATCGCCTTGCCGGACTCGGCCAGGGCCTCGACGGCGCCGCGATGGAGGTGGTTGGGCGTCGCGACATAGACCGCCTCGACCTCCGGCTCGGCGAGGAGCCCGGCGAGCTCGGCGTGTCCCCGCGCGCCGAGATCGGCCGCGGCGGCACGGGCGTCGGCCCCGGGATCGCAGATGGCGACGAGGCGATGGCCGGCCTCCCGGATCGCCGGCGCCATGAAGTCCCGCGCGACCCAGCCGAACCCGACGATGCCCCAGCCGATCGATTCCGGCATCACCAGCGCTCCGGCAGGTCGACGAACTCGCGGATGCGGGCGCGATCGATGGTGTCGGGCGTCGCCTCCAGGGTCTCGGGGCCCTCGGAGTGCAACGGGTAGGTAGCGCGCGGAGCGTACTCGTCGCGGTAGCGCTCGGAGGGCCAGGCGACGGTGGAACCGCCCGCCGGATCGGGCTTGTAGAGCGGGTTGAGCCGCAACGTGGCGCCTTCCCGCGGCAGGGTCAGGCCGTCGACGAGGGGCCGGGGGGCCGGGCGCATGCCGGGGCCGCAGACCACCGAGAAGGCCTCGACATGGTCGAGGGCGGCGGGCGAGGCCGGCACGGGCGCGCGGGCCTCGACGAGGGCCCGGGTCAGCTCGTCGTCGTCGTAGACGAGCCCGTCGGGAAACAGCTCCTCGACCTCCGCCGCCGAGACCGCGTGACCGGCCGAGAAGCCGGGACGGGCACTGTTATGGACGTGGCTGAGGGCCAGCCATCCCTCCTCGCCGGCTGTCTTGCGCAAGCAATCGAGGATGCGGGCCTTCTCGGGCAGGAAGTAGAAGGCGTCGTGGCACATCACGAGATCGACCGGGGCCTGGTCGATCGGCCAGTGCGGCGAGGCGGCGTCGAAGCAGACGAGCTGCGGCCTCTGCCCGGCGACCCAGTGGCGGGCGACCCAGAGCTTGGCGAAGACCACGTCGCCCCCCGAGACCCGCACGCCCCGTCCCTGCAGTTCGCGCAGGTAATGGCCGATGCCGCAGGCGAGCTCGAAGGCGCAGGCCGGCTGGTTCCAATGCGCCTCCAGCAGGGCGAGCCCCGCCAGGTAGGTCGGGTCGCTCCAGCGATGCACGAAGTAGTCGCCGACCCGGCCCCAGCCGAGACGGGCGCAGGCCTCCCGCAACGAGACGTACTTCATCTCGCGCACGAGGTCGCGCAACGTCGCGGGGTCGGCGGGCGGGCCGGTCCACCAATCGTCCTGGTCGGCGAGAAGGAGTTCGAGGGCGTGGCCCGGCGCGCCCTTGTCGAGATGGCCCAGAACGTCCCCGATCAGGCCGTCGCGCCCGACGCGCAGATAGGGAATGCCGTCGACCACCGGCCAGCGCGGCCCGCGCTTGCCCTCGCGCAGGGAATGGGGCGTGTCGTGGTGCAGCGCCTCGCCGGTGACCGGCGAGAGGAGCCCGAACGGGATCACGGATGCGTTTCCTCGCGGCGCCCACCCTGCGGCAGGCTCTGACGTGAGATAGAGCGCGGGCGCGAACGCCCAAGGACGGAGCCCTCAAGGACGTGCCGACCCCCGAGGGCGTCCGCGATGCGCGTCACGGCAGCCGCATGTCGGCGAGCACCCGATCGTGAAACCCCTTCACCGGGCCGTCATGCACGAGCGCCATCTCGCCCAGGACCGTGTCCATGGTGAGCGAGGCCGCCCGCAGGTGCTGGGCGATCTGGAGCACCCTGTCGATCACGTCGGCGGCGTGGAACGCCCGGCCCTCTGCCGTCCCGTCATCCGCCAGGATTTTTCGCGACGAGGCGACGACGTCACGGAGCGGCGTCGCCAGTTCGGAGAGCGCCCGCTCGCTCAAGGTGGCGATCACCGCATCGAGATGCTCGCCGAGCAGGATCTCGCCGGTGAAGCCGGCATCCGGCATCAGGGCATTGTGCAGGTGGTGGGCGAGGGCGGCGACGAAGACCGTGGTTGGGTCGGCGCCGTAGAACGGGCTCAACGTCACGCCGTAGACCGCCACCGTCAGGCAGTGCTCGGCATGGTTCTCCGGCGGCTCGAGCAGGATGCGCGGCTTGCCCGGGCAGGTGACGCCGGCGCGGGGCTGGTCGGCCTGAAGCAGGGCGAAGTGGGGGACCGGACCCGGTGTCCAGTCCCGCGGCGCGGCGAGGCAGGCACGCAAGGCCGCGGCAAGGGCCGGGTCGAGGGGGCCTGCCACCTCGTCGAAGCCCCGTACCAGCACGGCCGACGCCTGATCCGGCGAGAGGCCCGCGAGGCTCAGAAAAGCCGCGTCGAGGTCGCCGAGGCGGGAGGCCGCCAGCGCCTTGGCGGTGATGTCGAGGGCGAGCGCAGCCGGGTCGGCCCCGCCGGTCAACGCCGCCCAGGCCTGGAGGAACAGCCGCTCGGCGATCGAGCCGGCACGCCCGGCGGACCGGACGCGCTTGATGTCGTTGAGCTCGACCAGGAGCTCGCGGTGGTTGAGCGGGGCGCGAGCCCCGCCCGCCGGTTCGTGGCTCGCGGCCATCCCTAGTGGACGCCGAGCCAGTCGAGCAGCATGCGCTCCTGCGCACCGAAGGCGTGCTCGGGGCCGTGGCCGTTCTTGACCATCGGCGCCTTGAAGAACAGCGACAGCTGCTCCTGCACGCCGCCGTCGCCGCGCTTCTTGGCCAGATCCAGGACGCGGGCGATCTCGATCACCAGGGGGGCGGCCAGGATCGAGTCCTTGCAGAGGAAGTTGATCTTGATCTGCATCTTCTGACCGAGGAAGCCGGTGACGTCGATGTTGTCCCAGGCTTCCTTGTCGTCGCCGCGCGGCCGGTAATAATGGATGTGGACCAGATGGTCCTCGACGGGATAGCCGAGGATCGAATCCAGCACCGTGCCCTTGGTGTTGAGCTTGGACTGGAGCGAATCCTTGTCGTTCAGGGCCAGGCCGTCGCGGTTGCCGAGGATGTTGGTGGAGAACCAGCCGTCGACGTGGAGCGCCCGCGACTTGAGGGCCGGGGCCAGCACCGTCTTCATCATGGTCTGGCCGGTCTTGCCGTCCTTGCCGGCGACCGGGACGTTGAGCTGCCGGGCGAGGTCCACCAGGGCCGGCACGTCGGCGGCGACGGAGGGCGTGAAGTTGGCGTAGGGGATGCCGTTCTTGATCGCCGCATAGGCGTAGAGCATCGCCGGGCTGATCGCCTCGTCGCTCGCGTCGAGGCCGCGCTCGAAGGCGGCAGCCGAGTTCAGCGTCGGGTCGTCGAGGTCGGGCCAGCGCTCGGTCGAGGCGAGGTTGACCACCACCACGTCGTCGACGCCCGACTCCTCGCGGAAGCGCTTGAGGTCGTCGGCGATGCAGTCGACCGCCTCGCGGTGGTCCTTGGCGACGATGCGGTTGCCGCCGTCGATGTTCTTGCAGAACTTGGCGGAGCCGACCGCCGGCCACGGCTTCATGCCGTTGAGCACCTGGGCGCCGTTCTCGAGATCCTGCTTGGTGAGCACGCCGTGCCCGCTCGCCGCGGCGCCGAGGTCGTCCCCGTTGAGGTCCCAGCCGCCGAAGACGAGATCCTTGTATCCGACCATCCCGGCCACCGCATGGCCCGCAAGGGGCAGTCCATCGAGACGGTTCGAACCGGACTTGATCATCTCGATGCCGGCGATGGCAGTGGTGGCGACAGCCCCACCCATCCCGACGAAAGCGACGCCGACGCGCCGACCGGGCTGCATGCTCATCGGTAGGGATTGTCCTCTTCAAGACCCGCGGACCCCGAAAGGGGCGCCGGAGCATCGTTCGCCCACTCCGCGTGGCGACGGGAAATGCCCCGGGGAGTATTTGGTTCCGGGCGATGCGCGATTTTTTCGTGCACTTGAGATCGCCTTCGAGCGGGCATGTCAGCCCTTGGTGTCGGCCCTGTGTCGGCCCTTGCCACGCCCCCGATCCGGAACCCGCGCCGCAAAATGGCCTCAGGCCCCGCCCCGGCCTCGTCCCATTATGGACACACCGGGCCGCCAGATGTGCCGGCGAGCGAAGCAACGGCGCGTGGCCTCGGGACTGGCCCCGCGCGAAGGACAAAAGGTTCGAGATGGGGGTTTACCCGGAGCCGGCGCCCTGCGCCGACGACGCTGGCCGACTCGTGCCCGAGGCGGGCACCGACACCATCCGCTGGCTCGATGCCCGCGAAGGCCACCATTCTGGAGCGCGCGGACGGACCCTGTCCGTGGCCGCCTTGCTGGGCCGCAAGGCCGCCGCCGCCTTGGCGGTGGGCGTCGCCTTCGCGGCCTGCCTGCCGCAGGATGCCGTCGCTCCCGCGGCGGAGGCGCATGACCGGATCGACCTCGCGGCCCCCCGTCCCCCGCTCGCCTTGCGCGGCCTGTCGCCGGATTGGCCGGGCCCGGCCCTGATCGAGGAAACCCCCAGCACCACGGCGCTGATCCGCGACGACCTGGAGCGCCTGCAGCAGGATTCCCGGCAAGCCTCCCTTCAGGACCCGTCCCTGCACGACGAGATTCCGCAAGCGTTCCCGTACGAGGTCCAGCAGGAGCCGACCCGGGTCGAGGATGCGGCGCGCACCGAGCCGACGCTCCCGGAGGTGACGGCGGACGGCCTGGTCATCTTCGGCGACAAGAAGGTGCCGCGGGCGCTGGTCGAGACCATCGTGCGGGCCGCCCGCGAGACCGAGACCGATCCGGTCTACCTGATGGCGCTCGCCGACAAGGAATCGAGCTTCCAGCCGAGCGTACGGGCCGCGACCTCCACGGCGGAAGGACTGTTCCAGTTCCTCACCGGTACCTGGCTCGAACTGGTGCGCAGCTTCGGCGCCAAGCACGGCTACTCGGCCGAGGCCGAGCTGATCGAGAAGCGCGGCGGCACCCTGGTGGTGCTGAAGGACGCCGACCGGCGCCGGGTTCTCGCCCTGCGGCGCGATCCCTACGCGGCAAGCCTGATGGCCGGCGAGATGATGAAGCGTGACCGGAGCCGCGTCGAGCAGCGCCTCGGCCGCGACCTGAAGCCGACGGAATGCTACTTCGCGCATTTCCTGGGCGCGGCGAGCGCCGGCAAGTTCATGGAATTGACGGCCGAGAAGCCGCATCAGCCGGCACAGGCCTCGTTCCGGGCCGCCGCACGGGCGAATCGCAGCCTCTTCTTCCGCCGCGAGGGCCGGAAGACGCGCAGCCTGACGGTCGCCGAGGTCTATGACCGCCTCGACGGCATGATCGACCAGCGCCTCGACCTGTATCAGCCGGTCGCGGCGATCGCGGAGCAGATCGATACCCGCCGGCCGAGCGATGCCCCGCCTGCGGCTCTGAGCCAGCTCCCCTGATCCAGTTCCCGGGCCTCAGCTTGAGCGAAGCGGCCACGGGGACGGCGCACGGGAAGGACGGCCCGCGCACCGGGACATTGCGATAACACGGGATGCGCCGGCCGGTTCCAGAGCGTTCAGGATTTTTTAACCGATCCGCCCCGCGTCAGGCGTCGCTCAGTGTCCTCCGGCCGGAGCCTCGCCGCCGCGCTTGACGTTCTTGAGGATCATCGCCAGCGGCACCGCGCAGGCCGAAACCACGGCGAGCGCCCAGAACACGTCGATATAGGCCAGGAAGGCGGATTGGGTCTGCACCTGCTGGCCGATCCAGGCGACGGCCTGGTTCTGGGCGTCGACCGTGCTGGCGCCGCGGGTGGAGAAGAACTGGGTCGCCGCCCGCAGCGCCTCCTTGTAGGCCGGTTCCGAGGGCACGATGTGCTCGACGAGCCGGCTCTGGTGGAATTGCTGGCGGTAGGCCAGGATGTTCTGGGCGAGCGACACGCCCATCGAGCCGCCGACGTTGCGGGCGACGTTGATCAGCGCCGAGGCCTGGTCGGTCTGGTCCTTGGAAATCCCCTCATACGAGGCGGCGGTGATCGACAGGAAGATCATCGGCAGGCCGATGCCGATATAGATTCGCGACCAGACGAAGAAGCCGAAGTTGAGGTCGCCGTAGAGGTTGGTCAGGTCGACCATCGCGAAGGCGATGATCGTCGCGCCCGCAGCGATGAGGTATTTCGGCTGGATGAAGGTCGAGAGGCGGCCGACCACGAACATCATCAGGGCGGTGACGATGCCGCCGGGCGACAAAGCCAGGCCGGCCCAGGTAGCGGTGTAGCCGAAATATTCCTGCAGCAATTGTGGCAGGAACTGCGTCGTGGCGATCAGGATCGCGCCGGTGGCGAGCATCACCAGGAAGCAGGAGCCGAACTGGCGCTGGCCCAGAAGGCGCAGGTCGATGACCGGGTTCTTGTGGTTGAGCTCCCAGGGGATCATCGCGACGAACGACACGACCATCAGGCAGGCGAAGACCACGATGAGGTTCGAGCCGAACCAGTCCTTGCGCTGGCCCTCGTCGAGGACGACCTCCAGCGAGCCGAGGAAGGTCGCCACCAGGATGAAGCCGACGATGTCGAAGCGCACCCCCTCCCGGCGCAGGCGCTTCCTCTCCTCGACCGCCGATTTCGGGTCCTGGACCAGCCACCAGATCAGGAACAGGGCGATCACGCCGACGGGGGCGTTGATGAGGAAGCACCAGTGCCAGGAATACTGGTCGGAGAGCCAGCCGCCGAGCGTCGGGCCGACCACCGGCGCGACCACGATGGCGACGCCGTAGAGGGCGAAGGCCTGGCCGCGCTTCTCCGGCGGGAAGGAATCCGCCAGGATCGACTGGGCCAGCGGGGCCATGCCGCCGCCGCCGAGCCCCTGCAGCACCCGGAAGAACAGGAGCGATCCGAGGCTCCAGGCGAGGCCGCACAGCACGGAGGAGACCGTGAACAGCGTGATCGCCGCCATGAAGAAGGCCTTTCGGCCGTAGCGCTTGGCGAGGAAGCTCGAGGCGGTGAGCACGATCGCGTTGGCGACGAGGTAGCTCGTCACCACCCAGGCCGCCTCGTCGGGGCCGACCGCCAGCCCGCCCGAGATGTAGCGCAGGGCCACGTTGGCGATGGTGGTGTCGAGCACCTCCATGAAGGTGGCGATCGCCACCACCATGGCGATGATCCAGGGATTGTGGTCCCCCGCGGCGCTGTCGGCGGGGCTCTGAGTCCTCACGGCTTCGTCTCCGCGCCTGAAGCATCTTCCGACGAAGCGGCTACCGATTGTCGAAGAAAATGCTGCAAAATCAATGATCTAGAGCGATTTCCGTGGCGACGCGATCGGGAACCGCTCTAGCGCACCCGCACCGTCGGCACGACCGACATGCCGGGACCGATCGAGACGTCCTTCGGCCAGTTGTCGACCGTGACCTTCACCGGGATGCGCTGCACCACCTTGACGTAGTTGCCGGTGGCGTTCTCCGCCGGCAGCAGGCTGAAGGCGGTGCCGGAGCCCGGCTGCACCGAGGCGACCCGGCCGGCGATCTTGTGGTCCGGATAGGCATCGATCTCGACATCGACCGGCTGGCCGGGCCGCATGTCGGTGATCTGGGTTTCCTTGAAGTTCGCCGTGACCCAGATGTCGTCCGGCACGAACATGCTGAGCGCCTGGCCGGCCTGCGCGAACTGCCCGACCGCGCCGGTGAGGCGCACCACCCGGCCCGCCTGAGCGGTGGTGATCGTCGTGTAGGCGAGGTTCAGCGTCGCCTGCGCTTCCTGCGCGCGCGCCTCGGCGAGGCTCGCCTCGGCGCCCGCCTTCTGCGCCTCGAGCGAACCGATCTGGCGCTGCGCCACCGTCACTGCAGCCTTGGCGCGATCGAGATTGGCCTGCTGCTGCTGCAGGTTCGAGGTCGATTGCTGCGATTGCTGCACCGAGCCGGCACCGCGCTGGGCGAGGTCCTGGTAGCGGGCGGCGTCCTGCTTGGCGAATTGCAGGGCCGCCTGGGCCTGCTCGACCTGGGCCTTGGCCTCCTGAATGGTCCCCTGCTGCGCCCGGATCTGGGCCTCGAAGCCCTCGATCTGGGCCTGCGCCGACTGGACCTGGGCCCGCGCCTGCCGGAGGGCCACCTCGTAGTCGCGCTTGTCGATCTGGAACAGCACCGCCCCGGCTTCGACATGCTGGTTGTCGGTCACCGGCACGGCGGTGACGTAGCCCGAGACCTTGGGCGCGACCGCGAACTGGCGCGCATCCACGAAGGCGTCGTCGGTGCTCTCGTAAGGGTGGACGAAGGTCAGCCAGTACCAGTAGCCCGCCGCGCCCGCGAGGAGCAGCAGGATCGCGCCGAGCGCGAACCACAGCGGATGGCGCCGGATCAGGCCCGGCCTCTCGGCCTTCTCCTCGGCGTCCTGTCCGTCGGAGTCCTGATCGTCGGCGCCGGCCTTCCCGCCCTTCGCCTCGTCCTGCGGGCCGTGCTCGCGCAAGGCACGGGTATTCTCGAGAAGCGCACGCGTGTTCTCCTCACGCGACGCCGTCTCGTCCGCCCGCGCCACGACGGGCGCCGACGCGCCCCGTCTCTCCGGGGCCTCCGCCCGCGACTGATCGTCCAGCATGTCGACAATTCCACGCAGCAGTCGGAGGCCCGACCGCGCAAGGCGCCCGCCTCGGCCTGAGAGACGCCCGGGCACGGGCGCGGGTTCCGCAGCGCGGCGAAAACTTTCATTCGTCCTTGGATGAAACAGGGCCGCGAATCGTAGGCGGCATTTTTTCAGACGGCGACCCCGGGAACGGCCACGCTCGACGGACGTTGAGTCGGGAAAAGCGGGCCTGCCGTTGCGCACCTTGCGCGGATCGTCCTGGAGGATGCTGGGATGAGCACTGGAACACCGATGCCGAATACGACGTCCGGGGTCAATTCTCCCTACGGTACCCCGTCCGACCCGCTCGCCCGCCTCGGCGCGATGAGCGCGGTCCTCGCCCGGAACTGGTGGCTGATCGCGCTTCGCGGCGTCTTCGCGATCCTGTTCGGGATCATCGCGCTGATCGCGCCGGGCGCCACCTTGCTGACCCTGGTGATCTTCTTCTCCGCCTACATGCTGGTCGACGGCATCACCGAGATCGTCGCCGCGGTCCGGGCCGCCGAGCGCCACGAGCGCTGGGGCTACCTCCTCGCCGCGGGCGTGATCAACATCCTCGTCGGCGTGCTCGCCTTCCTGATGCCGGGCAGCGCGCTCGTCGCCTTCATCTACCTCATTGCCGCCTGGGCCCTGGTGACCGGAGCCCTGATGATCGCCGCCGCCTTCCGGCTCCACCTCGATCACGGCCGCTGGTGGCTGGCGGTCGGCGGTGCCCTGTCCGTCCTGTTCGCGATCGTCCTGATCGCCAGCCCGGCCCTGTCGCTCCTGGTCCTGACCTACTGGATGGGCGGCTACGCCATCGCCTTCGGGGCGTTCATGCTGGTCCTCGCCTTCCGGCTGCGCAGCCGTCATGTCGGGACGGGCGCGACGGCGCGGCCGGCGTGAGCGACGACCGATCCGGCCGGAGCGCGCATGATCCCCCCTCTGCGAGCCAGCGCGTTCACATATCGCGAGAAACAAAGGATGGGCAGTGCTTCAGCGGAGTGGTCGTTGTTGCGGTCCCGCGAGCTTGAGCGCAGTCGCAATCGCAACGGAGTCGCCGACCGGCCTGTGACCGTCACGCTTCCAGCCAGGGCATCGGGGCGAGAGATGTGAGGACGCCAGGCCGGTCGGCAGAGGAGAGCGGCGCCGCTTCTCGTCCCGACGGAACCCGGACTGCCCGCCGGTTCGGCGATGCTCGTTCCGGCATCGTATTAACCCCCGGGTGAGGAGGCCTGACCTAGAATCCGGGCCGGCTGACTGAAGGGGCTCGACGTGCGCGGCAGATCGCGGGGAGAGGACTCGATCCGGCGGTTCCGGCGTGAGCAATCCGGTGCGACGGCGATCGAGTACGCGCTGATCGCCGGCCTGATTTTCCTCGCCCTGACGAGCGCGCTCGCACTGTACGGAGGCTCGACGGGCGGCCTCTACGGCATCCTCAGCGACCGCTTCGTCGCGGCCCTGCGCTGAGATCCTCTCCGTTACCGGGATCCCTTTCCTACTCGGCCGCCAGCCCGAGATTGTCCAGGCATTGCCGGATCTGCCCGGCCAGGATGTCGGCGAGCGGGTTCGGCTCGCCCGTGCGGTGGCGCATCAGCCCGATTCGGCAGGCCGGCAGGGCCGCGAAGCCGTCCTGCGGCCCGAGCACCCTCATGCCGGGGCGCAAGGCGCTCTCGGGCAGCACCGAGACGGCCAGCCCCGCCAGCACCGCGGCGCCGACCGCGGTGGAGTTCCAGCTCACGAACAGGATCCGGCTCTGGCGCCCGCCGCGCTCCAGCGTCTCGATCGCGGCCCGGCGCCAGTTGCAATCGGGGCGGCCGAGGGCGAGGGGCACCGGCTGCTCGGTGTGGACGGCGTGGCGGCTCGATGTGACCCAGAGCAGGGCCTCGGTGCGGATCGTCTCGATGTTGCGCCGGCCCTTGGCCTCCGTGACGATGGCGAGGTCGATGTCGCCGTCGGCGATCCGGTCGGCGAGCATGTCGGTCGGCTCGCACACCACCGTCACCTCGGCCCGGGGATGGGTGCGGGCGAAGCGCCCGAGGATCTCCGGCAGGTAGCGGTCGGCGTAGTCGTCCGGCAGGCCGAGGCGCACCCGGCCGGCGAGGTCGCCCTCGTCGAAGGTCGCCAGGCACTCGGTCTGCAATCGCACGATGCGCCGGGCATAATCGAGCAGGCGCTCGCCGTCGTCGGTCAGCCGCACCCCGCGGCCGGCCTTGGCGAAGATCTCGCGCCCGATCCGCTCCTCGAGCCGCTTCATCTGCATCGAGACGGCGGATTGCGTCTTGTGCACGGCCTCCGCCGCGCGGGTGAACGAGCCGCTCTCGGTGATCGCCACCAGGGTCCGGAGCTGGTCGATGTCGAGGGGATGCACCGGGCGGCTCCATCATCAATCTGCGTGATGTGACACATCTCAATCATTCGCTCAACGCATCGGCCGAGCGGGGCTATGACGACGCAGCGGAAGAGCGATGGCCGGCGCATGACGAGGTTCGCCGACAGCTCCCGCCGGAGACCACGATGACGATCAGTTTCGCCCCCTTCTTCGGTGTCCTCTCGCTGGCGCTCGGCTCCGGCCGCAAGGCCGCGCAGATCGTGGCCCGGATCGTCACCCTGTGGACTCACCGCCGCGCCGCCTACCGCTTGGCCGAGCTCGACGACCGGGCCCTGAAAGACATCGGCCTCACCCGCAACGACGTGGTGGGCGTGCTCGACCTGCCGTTCCGGCAGGATCCGACTGTTCCCCTGGTGCATCGACGTCGCGCGCGGCGCCAGCCCCCGCCGCCGGCCGTGACCATGCGCCTCGCGGCCCGGGACGGCCGGGCGGTGGAGGAGAGGGCGCGGGAAGCATGAGGCGCGCGCGCCACCTCTGATCGCGCCATCCAGGCGACGATCCCTCCGTCCCATAGGGGATGGGGGGATCGTGCCCGTTCGGGATTGACCGAATCGACGGGCGACACCCCCGCCGCCTCAGGCTTCGACGGCAGGCGATCTCAGCGGTGCCGTGCCATCGGCGGGATGGGGAGCACCGCCATCAGGCCGGCCCCGTCGACGACCAGCGCGAGCGTGTCCTCCAGGCTGCAAGCCGCGGCGGGCAGTCGGACGCGGTAGCCGACCCGCTGCTGGCCCATCGCCTCGTAGCCCGGCCGCCCGGCCAGGTCCCGACGCATGCGTCGCGGCCTCTCCAGGGCGACGAGGCGTCCGCCGCAGAACAGCGCGAGATGCAGCCCCCGGTCCGGCGCGGCCGGATCGAAGGCGTGGGCGGTCACCAGAGACTCCTTCGCGGAGATGCGCTCCATCGACTCCACGCTCGCCCGCAGGGCCGGAAGGGCGAGGCCCCGCTCGGCGATGGCGGCCTCGGCTGCCGCGACGGAGCCCCACGATCCACCGGCGAGGGCGATGGCGTGGCGGGCCCGGCTCTCGGCCCAGTCGTTGCGCGCCGTCTCGATGCTGCCCCAGAGCGCGCAGCCCGTGAAGACGAGGATGAAGGCGGCGAGGGCCCGCTTCAGCGTTGCCGGCCTCAGGGTGTCGATCCGCCTGCGCAGGCGGTGGTAGAACGCCAGGTCGACGGGGCCGAGGAGGGCGGTGACCGCGAGGGCTCCCGCGAGACAGACGGCCGCGTAGGCGGGGCCCGGCCAATGCGGCGGGCAGGCCCAGTTCGCGAGCATCAGCACCGGCGGATGGGTGAGATAGAGCACGTAGCTCCAGTCACCGAGCGCGATCAGCCCTCGCGCCGCAGGGCCCTGGCGGCGGACCGGAGGCGCGGTGACGGCCGCGCCGACGATCAGCACCGCCGCGATGCCGCCGAGCCAGCGCGCGGCCGCGGTGTCGACGACGAAGCAGGCGGCCGCGAAGGGCAGGGCCAGGAGCGCCGTCGCGGGACGGATCCAGCCCGACGCGATCAGCCGCGGCAGCAGCAGCCCGCCTGCGAACGGGGCGCAGGCCGCGGTCACCGGCACGAGGTAGAGCGGCGGCGGCATCATGTTGCGGCTGTCGGGCGGCAGCAGCGGGAAGGCGACGGCGAGCAGGGCGAGCCAGGCCGCGGCAACCGGCACGAGGCGCCGCGCCTGGCCCGCCGCGGCGAGCAGGAACAGACCCAGGTAGAAGGTCAGCTCGAGGACGAGGGTCCATTCCACGTTGAGCGGCGAGCTGCGCTGCCCCGCGGGCGCGAGCGACAGGGCCAGCACGGAGACGCCGCCCAGTTCGAGGCCCAGGGCCGCGAACAGGCCGGCGAACAGCGCGACCACCGCGAAATAGGTCGGGACGATGCGGCCCACCCGATGCGCCAGGAAGACGAGGGGCGGATCGCGGGTGATCAGCCGCGCCATCAGGAAGCCGGACAGGGCGAAGAAGATCGCGACGCCCCACACGCCCATCAGCTCGTCGAGGACCGCCCAGGGCCGCCCGGCTCCGCGCAGGGTCTGCGCGTAGACCGCGACGTGATGGACGAGGACGAGGCTCGCCGCGAGCGCGCGCAGGAGCTGCAGGTTCGCGAGGTCCCGGCCCGCCCGGGCGAGGCCTTCGGCCGCCGGCGCGGATCTCACCGGCGCGGGGTGAGATGAACCTGTGACGAGGCCGGGAAGATCCCGGTTGAGGCCAATGGACATCGCTGACATTTCGAACGGTGTGACGCACTTGGCGCCGCCATGGGCAGGCATCGTCAGGAAATGGCAGGAAACAAGGCAAACCCAGCTTGATGGATGCTGATCCCGATCTGGCTGGCAATTATGCAACAACAGGTCTGGCCCGGCATCGGCCGGCCGGGTCGCCCGTCACGGGACGCGGGTTCCTCTCACGGCACCGGTTCCCCGACCGGCCGCTCCGCCTCCGCCCCGAGGCTCGCCGCCTCGCGCCGCTCCAGCACCCCGACCACCCGGAACGCCAGCGCCAGCCCCACCACCCCGAACAACGCCGAGCCGATCCCCATCCCGGCCATCGCCCCCTCCGGCCCGGCGAGGTGCGCGCCCAGCAACGCCGGCGGCATCGTGCCGAGCGTCGCCCGGCCCCAGTTGAGGGCGCTCGCGGCGAGCGGAAAGCCGAGATTGTTGAACGAGGCGTTGCCGAGGAAGAGGAGCCCGTTGAAGAACCAGATCGCCCCGCCCGCGAAGCAGAAGAAGCCGAGGAGGTCGGCGCCTGCGCCTTCCAGCCCGAACAAGGCGGTGAGGGGCCCGCGGGCCAGCACCAGGGCGAGCCAGACCGCCGCGACGTAGAGGCCGGTCACCAGCGTGGCGTCGCGCAAGGCGGCGCGCATCCGGTCGAAGCGGGCGGCGCCCCAGTTCTGGCCGAGGATCGGCCCGACGGCGCCCGAGAGCGCGAACAGCCCGCCGAAGGCCACCGGGACCATCCGGTCGACCACCGCGTTGCCGGCCACCGTCGCGGTGCCGAACCCCGCCATGACATGGGCGAGGAAAGCGCTCGCCACCGGCGGGGCGAGGTTGGTGAGCACGGTCGGCAGCGCCACGCGCAGGATCGGCCCGGCGTCTGCGAGAACCGCCGCGGGGCTCGGCCGCGCCACCATCCGGTGGATGCGGACCGCACCGGAGAACCCCACCCACGCGAAGGCGAGGCGGGCCAGCACCACGGTGATCGCCGCCCCCTCGATCCCGAGCCCGAGGCCGAAGATCAGCAGCGGGTCGAGCGCGGCGGTGACGGCGGCGCCGGCGAGCGTCACGTTCATGCTCCGCCGCGCGTCGCCGACCGCCCGCAGCACGCCGGAGAACCCCATTCCGAGGGCCATCAGCAGGGTCGAGGGCAGGGCGATCCACAGGAAGGTCCGGGCCGCCGGAATGGTCTCGGCCGTCGCGCCGATCAGCGTCAGGAGCGGCGTGAGCAGCGGCAGCAGGAGCGCCGTCACGGCCGCGGAGGCGGCCACCGACAAGACCAGGGAGGAGGCGGCGAGCCGGCGCGCCTGCCCGACATCGCCGCCGCCCAAGGCCCGCGAGACCAGGGCGCCGACCGCGATCATCATCCCGATATTGATCGAGACCGCGAAGACCTGGACGATGGTGGCGAAGCCCACCGCCGCCGTCAGCACCGGGTCGCCGAGCCGCGCGATGTAGAGCAGCGACAGGAGGTCGACGACGAAGATCGCCATCAGGCCGACCGAACCGGTCGCCCCCATCGTCACGACGTGGCGGAAGGTCGAGCCGGTGACGAAGCGGGCGGGCGGGATTGCGGTGCCGGGGCCGGTGTCCGGCGGGCGCACCTCACCCATCGGCGCCGGCCCGCTCGCGGGCGATGATGTCCTCGGTCTCGGGGTTGAGGCCGTGCGAGGCGTGGAGGGGCGCGGTCAGGGGCTCGGGCTTGATCCGCACCAGGCTGCGCAGGGGATCGCCCCGGTCCAGGGGCTCGCCGGCCTGCTGCAGCACCAGCCGGGCGAGGTCGCGCTTGCGCACGTCGTCGACGGTGCGGGCCGCCTCCTCGGGGGAGAGGCCGAGCGCTTCCAGGGTGGCGCGGCCGAAGGCGAGGGCCGATTCGAAGGTCTCGCGGATCTGGTAATCGACGTCCCGGCCCATCGCCTCGATCGCCTGCACCCGGTCGAACACCCGCACGTAGGTGCGGGCGGCCGGGAACTCGGCATGGACGAGGTCGACGATCTTGAGCGTCGCCTCCGGATCGTCGATGCAGATGCAGACCACCTCGGCCTTGCCGGCGCCGGAGGCGCGCAGCACGTCGAGGCGGGTGCCGTCGCCGTAATAGACCCGGAAGCCGAAGCGGGCGGCGCTGCGGATCTGCTCCACGTCCTTGTCGATCACCGTGACGCTCAAGCCCTGCGCCAGCAGCACCTGGTTGAGGATGTGGCCGAAGCGCCCGAACCCGATCACCAGCACCCGCGCCTCGGCGCCCTCGATCACCTCGTGCTCGGGCTCGAGCGGGGCGGTGGTGCGCCGCGCCAGCACCCCGTCGAGGACCTTGGCGCCGATCGGGCCGATCAGCATGGTGATGGCGGCGAGCGCGATGGCGAGCCGCCCGGCGGGGCCGTCGACGAGGCCGAGCTCCTGGCCCACCGGCAGGAGCACGAAGGCGAACTCCCCCGCCGGCGCCAGCACGGCGGCGCCGCGCAGGCCGTCGAGCCAGGACGAGCCGAACAGCCGGAAGAGGCCGGCTACCAGCGCGACCTTGATCAGGATCGCCCCGACGGTGGCGACGGACAGGCCGAGCCAGTTCTGCGCCACGAGGCCGAGGTCGATCGACATGCCGACGCTCATGAAGAACAGGCCGAGCAGCATGCCGCGGAACGGCTCGATATCGGCCTCGAGCTGGTGGCGGAAGTTCGATTCGGCGAGCAGCAGCCCGGCGAGGAAGGCCCCCATCGCCATCGACAGCCCGACCTCCTCCATCAGGAGCGCGGTGCCGAGCACCACCAGGAGGGCCGCGGCCGTCATCACCTCGCGGGCGCCGCTCGCGGCGAGCAGGCGGAAGAACGGGTTGAGGCCGTAGCGCCCGACCAGCACCACCCCGATCACCGCCGCGACCGCGGTCCCGGCCGATTGCAGGGCCGTGCCGAGCCAGGCCTCGCCGCCCTCGCCCGTCCCGGTCTGGGCGATCAGCGGCAGGAAGGCCAGGATGCCGACGATCGACAGGTCCTGGAACAGCAGCACCGCAAAGGCGCGCTGGCCGTAAGGAGAGGCGAGGTCGCGCCGCTCCTCGAGCAGCTGGAGCGCGACCGCGGTGGCCGAGAGGGCGAGCGCGATGCCGATCACCGTGGCGGCGCCGCCCGAGAGGCCGGAGAGGAAGCCGAGGCCTCCGAGCGCCAGGGCGCAGAGCCCGAGCTGGAGCGTGCCGAGCCCCAGGATGTCGCGCCGCAGCGAGATCAGGCGCGAGATCTCCAGCTCCAGCCCGACGATGAACAAGAGGAGCACCACCCCGAGTTCCGAGACGCTGCGGGCGGTCTCCGGCTCGGTGATGAGCGACAGGCCCGACGGGCCGATGACGACGCCGGCCACGAGGTAGCCCAGCACCGCGCTCTGCCCGAGCAGGCGGAAGATCGGCACGCCGATCACCGCGGCGGACAGGAAGGTCAGGACCGGCGGCAGGAAGCTGGCGTGGTCGGCGGCGGTCGCCATCGCGCGGGGATCTCCCGGGTTCGAGGTCGGCTCAAGCCTTCCCTTACCCCGAACTAGGCCATCGGGCTAACCCGGTCTGCGGTCCTCGTGCGTGTCGTGCGTGCCGCAGGCGAGTCGCGCGGGCCGCAGGGGACCTGTCGCGCGCGAGACCTATTGATCGCCACGATTGCGTGGCACAAGAGGTTGACAGGGGCCGCCCCGCCTCGCCACATCCCGGACCATGAGCGCCTCCGTGAACCAGACCGACGCCGGTGCCGCCGCGCCCGCGAAGCCGCCCCTCGAGATCCTCCTCTGCGCCCCGCGCGGCTTCTGCGCCGGCGTGGTGCGAGCCATCGACGTGGTCGAGCGCGCGCTCGCCCTCTACGGGCCGCCCGTCTACGTGCGGCACGAGATCGTGCACAACAAGTACGTGGTCGAGAGCCTGAAGCGCAAAGGCGCGGTCTTCGTGGCCGAGCTCGACGAGGTGCCGGACGGCAAGGCCCCGGTGATCTTCTCCGCCCACGGCGTCGCCAAGACCGTGCCGCAGAACGCGGTTGCCCGCGGGCTGACCACCATCGACGCGACCTGCCCGCTGGTGACCAAGGTCCACCGCGAGGCCGAGATCCACCACAAGCGCGGCCGGCACGTGCTGCTGGTCGGCCATTCCGGCCATCCGGAGGTCGTCGGCACCATGGGCCAGCTGCCCAAGGGCTCGATCACCCTGGTGGAGGATGTCGAGCAGATCGAGGCGCTGGAGCCCGAGACCCGCGACAATCTCGCCTGGGTGACCCAGACCACCCTCTCGGTCGACGACACCCACCACATCGTCGAGGCGCTGAAGCGCAAGTTCCCGAAGATCGTCGGCCCGCACAAGGACGACATCTGCTACGCCACCACCAACCGCCAGGAGGCGGTGAAGCAGGTCGCTCCCCTCGTCGACGCGCTGATCGTCGTCGGCTCGTCCAATTCCTCGAACTCGCAGCGCCTGCGCGAGGTCGCCGAGCGGGTCGGCTGCCCGATCACCCGCCTCGTCAACCGCGCCGAGGACCTGGACTGGGAGGCCTTCTCCAACATCCGCCGGCTCGGCCTCACCGCCGGCGCCTCGGCTCCCGAGGTGCTGGTCGAGGAGATCATCGACGCCTTCGCGACCCGCTACGAGGTCACGGTCGACACCGTCTCCACGACGACCGAGGACATGGTCTTCCCGCTGCCGCGCGAGCTGCGCAGCGAGGCGGCGGAGTAGGGTCGGTCCACCTTTACGGGGCCGGCATTTGCAGGATGAGGCGCGGTCCCCCCTCTCCCATGCGGGAGAGGGGATTCCGCGCTTTTTTTGAGCGCCGGCCCTTCGTTTTCTCCATCCATTTTCAGAGCGAAGCAGAACGGCCGTGGCGGTCTACACCGAGGTTCCGGACGAGGCGCTGGCCGCCTTCCTTTCCGCCTACGAGATCGGCGATCTCCTGTCCTACAAGGGCATCGCCGAGGGGGTGGAGAACACCAACTTCATCCTCCACACCACCACCGGCTCCTACATCCTGACGCTCTACGAGAAGCGGGTGAAGGAGGGCGACCTGCCGTTCTTCCTCGGCCTGATGCAGCATCTCGCCGCCAACGGCCTCGCCTGCCCGCAGCCGATCCGCACCCGCGACGGTGCCACCCTGGGGCGGCTCTGCGGCCGGCCCGCCGTGATCGTGTCGTTCCTGGAGGGCGTCTCGGTGCGCCGGCCGGGCGTGCGGCATTGCCGGGCCCTGGGCCGCGCGCTCGCCGGCCTGCACGCCGCCGGGGCCGATTTCCCGATGCAGCGGCCGAACGCCCTCTCGGTCGCGGGCTGGCGCCCGCTCTTCGAGGCGGCGGAGACGCAAGCCGACCGCGTCGCCCCGGGCCTGGCCGCCCGCACCCGCGCGGACCTGGCGCTCCTCGAAGAATCCTGGCCGCAGGACCTGCCCGGCGGCGTCATCCACGCGGATCTCTTCACCGACAACGTGTTCTTCCTCGGCGACGAGGTGTCGGGTCTGATCGACTTCTACTTCGCCTGCACCGACGCCTTCGCGTACGACCTGGCGATCTGCCTCAACGCCTGGTGCTTCGAGGCGGATTACTCGTTCAACCGCACCAAGGGCCAGGCGATGATCGCCGCCTACCAGGCCGTGCGTCCGCTCGAGTCCCGCGAGGTCGCGGCCCTGCCGCTGCTGGCCCGCGGCGCCGCGCTCCGCTTCATGCTGACCCGCCTCGTCGACTGGCTCAACGTCCCCCCCGGCGCCCTGGTGAAGCCGAAGGACCCGCTCGAATACGACCGCCGGCTCGCCTTCCACCGGAAGGTCGCGGCGGCGGAGGAGTATGGGTGGAGCCCGGTGGCGGGGTGAAGCGCAGACCGCGGGCGGAACACGTCACTTCCCTCGCCCGGGTGGGCGTGAAAAAATCACACCCACATTGCCGCCCGTCCGGGGAGTCGTCATCGTGCCTGCCACGACCAAGCGGACCTTCAGCCTGCCCGACGAACAATCGCAGTACATTGACAGTCTCGTCGCTTCAGGCACCTACGCGACTGGCAGCGAGGTCGTGCGAGCCGATCTGAGAGCGCTGCAAGAGCGCGATGCGGCCGTCGAAGCCTGGCTACGCGACGAGGTCGTGACGGCCTACGACGCGATGGCGAGAGATCCGAGCCGCGCACGATCTGCCGAGGACGTGCGGGCCGGCCTGACGCCCGTCACAACCGCGCCAGCAACTCGGTCTTCTTCGCTGAGAACTCTGCCTCCGTCAGCACGCCCCTGCGGTGCAGCTCCGACAGGCGCTCGATCATCCCGAACACGTCCCCGGTCGGGGCAGCGGCCGGCTCAGGCGATGGTGCCGGTGCGAAAGCCTCAGGAGCGGGAGGCGGCGCGTCCTGCTGCGGGGCCGGGCCCGCATCCGATCCGGGCGTCCCCACCACCGGCAGCTCGTCGAGCCGCACCGGGCCGAACTGGCTGGTGAAGCTCAGGGAATAGGACGAGCCCTGCTGCTGCGAGACGCCGCCGATCCGGTGGTCGCCGGTGTCGTAGAGCGTCACGCGGCCGCCGCTCTCGATCGCCAGGCGCCGGGCCTCGGGGAAGAAGGCGTAGCGGGTGTCGTTCTGCGACCCGGACGTCGCCGGGTAGCCCAGGCCCTCGGGCCACCACGACCTGCCGAACCCTTGCCCGGAGAACCCTTGCCCGGAAAACCCTTGGCCAGAGAAGCCTTGATTCTGCGATGGCTGCGCCGTGGCGAGCGGCGCCAGCTCGTCGCACAAAGCCACCACCCGGGCCTTGAGGCCGGAATTGAACATGTCGCCGATCATCGTCATCCCGCCGGCGGACCACTGGCCCATGCCGCCGAGATCGGGATGGTTGAACTGCGCCATCCGGCCATGGCCGCGGGCCAGCGCATCGAGGAGGTGGTGGACGGCGTCAGGGCCGACGCCGTGGCGGGCGGCGATCGCGTCGAGGTCGGGCATCGGTCAGGTCGCTCCGGAGCGGGAGCAGGACTTAGCGCAGTCCCTGCCGGAGGGGAACGCCCTGCCCTCACCCGAGCCCCGGCAGCAGCCCGCGCAGGCGCCCCAGCAGCCCCGCGGGCCGGCGCGGCAGGGGCGGGATCGTCGGCGAGAGGTGCCAGGAGCCCGGATCGGCGCGCAGGTCGCTCTCCCGCAGGGTGTCGATGCGGGCGATCTTGTCGAGGAGTTCCGCCGCCACCATTGCCGGCTCCCGGAAGGTGAAGTTGACGGTGAAGCCGTTGCCGACATGGCTGCTGGTGCCGACCGGGTAATAGTAATGCGCCTGCGTGCCGGTGATGAGGTCGATCAGCCGGTAGGTCGCGCTCAGCTTGAGCCGGTCGGCCAGCGCGATCACCTGCCGGCCCGGAGGGGCGAAGAGCAGGGTGTGGAAGGCCGAGCCGTTGGCGCCGAGGATCACCCGGTGGCGGGCGAAGAGGCGCACCTGCTCGGGGAAGCTCAGGAGTTCCGGATGGACGATCCGCACCCCCTCGCGCTCCAGCACCGCCGTCACCGCCTCCTCGTTGGAGAAGCGCCGCACGCCCCGCGTCAGGCGGGTCTTCGACAGGTAGACCGGCTGCGGGTCGGCATCGACCTCCTCGGGCGCGTAGTAGCCGCGGCCGATCTCCCGGCACAGATCGGCGAAGACCGGGAAGGCGTAGTCGTCCTGCTGCAGGGCGGCCTGGGGCACCAGAAGGGAGCGGATCCGCACCGGCCGGCCGAACGAGGCGAGGTCCATCACGCTCAAGCCCAGCCGGCCCAGGATCTCCGGAATGAACGGCGTGGCGCTCCAGTCGGCGCCGAGGCCCGGCCCGTGGCAGAGCAAGGTCGGGCGCAGGCCCCTGTCATCGATGTCGAGGAGCGGCCAGAACCGCGCCAGGGTGTTGATGACGAAGTGGCCGTAATGCGGGTGAATCGCCCCGACATAGAGGTAGGTGCCGTCCGGCGCTTCCTCGGTGACCGGGCCCTGGTGCTCCGGCCACTCGGTCGTCTGCCAGGTCGGGGTGCGGTCGCCGCTGTGGTGGTCGAGGGATTCGGGCACCATCCGGCGGGCGGCGTCGAAGATCACCGGCACCTTGTCGAGGTGGGGCACCCGCGTGAGGTAGTGGGCGTCCTCGACCAGGCGCAGGGCCGGCCGGCCCTCCCGCACCTCGGCACGGCCGTAGAACGCTTCACTCCGCTGCAGGATCATGCCGACTTGAAATTCCCGTCGCCCGCAGCCGTCAGGCCTGCGCCGCCGGGCTCGCATCCCCCGGCACCTCGATCACTGCCCTTAAGCCGCCGAGGGTGGCCGCGTCGAGGCGCAGGCGCCCGCGATACAGGGCAGCGAGGTCGGAGACGATGGAGAGGCCCAGGCCCGATCCGGGCTTGGTCTCGTCGAGGCGCCGGCCGCGCTCCAGCACCGCGACCCGGGCCTCGGGCGGCAGACCCGGCCCGTCATCCTCCACCGTGACGATGAGGTGCGGGTACTCGCCCTGGCCGATCACCTCGGCACGGATCGAGACGCGGGCATGGGCCCACTTGGCGGCATTGTCGACGAGGTTGCCGATCATCTCCTCGAAATCCTGGCGCTCGCCGCGGAAGCGCAGGCCCGGGGTCACGCTGGTGTCGAAGGTCAGGTTCTTGTCGTAGAAGATCTTGCCGAAGGTGCGCACCAGGGCCGCCACCACGGGCTCGACGTCGGTGAAGGTGCCGAGCGCCCCGGCGAGCGCCGCGGCCCGGGCCCGGTCGAGGTGGTAGTTCACCTGGTCGCGCATCACCGCGGCCTGCTCGCGCACCTTCACGGCGAGCTCGCTGTTGGCGTCGCCCGCCGACGCCTCGTTGACGATGATGCTCAAGGGCGTCTTGAGGGCGTGGGCGAGGTTGCCGACCTGGGTGCGGGCCCGCTCCAGGATCTCGCGGTTGGTCTCGAGCAGCAGGTTCACCTCGCCGGCGAGCGGTGCGATGTCCTGCGGGTACTCGCCCGAGATGCGATCCGCCTCGCCGCGGCGGATCGCGCCGAGGGCCGCCCTGAGCTTGATGAGCGGCGCGAGGCCGAAGCGGATCTGCAGGAGCGTGGTGAGGCCGAGCGACAGGCCGAGCAGCGAGAAGGTGGTGGTCAGCGCGAAGGTGAAGCGCCGCATGTCGGCGGCGATTTCGTCCGAGGGCCCGGCGACCCGGACGATGTAGCGGCCCTCCTCGCCGAGATCGACGGTGCGCTCGATGATGCGCAGCGGCCGGTCGTCCTGCGCCTTGCCGTAGCCCTTGCGCAGCTGCCCGGCCCCGGCCTCGCCGACGGCGTTGTCGGGCGGCTGGAGCGGCACGCCGACGAGGGAGCGCGAGGTGCGCAGGTCCCGCGGCCGGGCATTGGGCCGGCCGACCTGCCAGTACCAGCCCGACAGCGGCAGGTCGAAGCGCGGATCGCCGAGCGCCCCGAAGCTGCGCGCCTCGGAATCGGAGGGCGAGACGAGGTTGGTGGCGAGGTCGTTGGCGTAGACGAGGAGCCGGCTGTCGAAGGCCCGCTCGGTGGTCTCGCGGTAGAGGGTCGAGAGGATCAGCCCGGCGATTAGCAGGATCAGCGCGCTGGCGAGCAGCGACGAGACCGCCAGGCGCACCGCGATCGAGCGCTTGCGCCATGGCCGCCAGCCGAACCAGGTCCGCGGGGAGGCGGGGGCGACGCCGCCGGCGAGCCCCGTATCCGTGGGCGTCTCGGCCGCGGCCCGGCCGGGGCCGGTCACGGTTGCGGTCCGCCGGCACCCGCGTCGATCAGGTAGCCCAGGCCGCGCACGGTCTGGATCAGGTCGACCGCGAGCTTCTTGCGCAGGCGCCCGACGAAGACCTCGATGGTGTTCGAGTCGCGGTCGAAATCCTGGTCGTAGAGGTGCTCGGTCAGCTCGGCCCGGGAGACGACCCGGCCGGTATGGTGCATCAGGTAGGAGAGCAGCCGGTACTCGTGCGAGGTGAGCTTGACCGGGCTGCCGTCGACGAAGACGCGCCCGGAGCGGGTGTCGAGCACGACGGGACCGACGCTGATCTGGCTCGTGGCGTGGCCGGCGGTGCGGCGCAGGAGCGCCCGCACCCGGGCCAGCAGCTCCTCCATGTGGAAGGGCTTGGTCACGTAGTCATCGGCGCCGGCGTCGAAGCCGTTGACCTTGTCGCTCCAGCGGTCGCGGGCAGTGAGGATGATGACCGGCGTCTTCACCTGCGCCCGGCGCCAGCCCGACAGGACCGAGACGCCGTCGGCCTTCGGCAGGCCCATGTCGAGGATGATGCAGTCATAGGGCTCGGTCTCGCCCAGGAAGGCGCCCTCCTCGCCGTCGAACGCCTTGTCGACGGCGTAGCCCGCCTCTTCCAGAGCGCTCACGACCTGGCGGTTGAGATCCCGGTCATCCTCGACCACGAGCAGACGCACGACCCGAACCCCTTACCTTGGCAGCCGCGGAAAGGTCACCATTGGCCGGCAACTTGCCCCGACCGGGCATCCACCATCACGTGCACGAACTGACCGTCCTTGCGCAAGGCCGTCAGCATGTAGACCAGCGCTTCGTCCCGGCGGCACAGGTTGGCCCGCACGATGTCGGCCCGCGGCACGGCGGCCCGCGCCGCGCGGATCGCCGCCACCGGCTCGACCACGCGCTTCTCGGCCACCGCCTCGCGCAGATCGCCGGAGGACAGGCAGGTCTGGGTCGTCTCCGCTGCCCGGATCGGCCGGGCCGGGACCGCCCCGGTGGCGGTCTCGTCCCGCTCCTCCGCGGCCGCGAGCCAGCCCGAGGCGCCGGCGAGGCCGACGAGGGCGGGGAGCAGGAGGAGAACGAGCTGGCGCATGCCGGGGACCATCGTCGCCGAGCACTGAATGCACCCTGAATGCGAAAGGTGCCGGGTTTCCCGAGGAGAAGGCGGTCACATCCTCGTGTGCCGCAAGGTCCGCCTGTAACCCCGCGGTGCGGCTTCGCCGACACGGGTGAACCGATCCGGTGCCTTGGCCGTTATGGTTAAGGCCACGCTAACCGCGCTGGCCGACCCTGCCGGCCGCCAGCCAGGGAGAAGCCATGCGCCCCGCCGCGTTCCCGTTCCTCGCCGCCGCGTGGTGCCTTGGCGGTCCGTGGTGCCTTGCCGGTGCGGCCTTCGCCCAGGATACCGCCCCCGCGGCGGCGCAGCCGGCCGCATTCGCCGAGATCGGAAGCGCGCCCCTGCTGCTGCGCATCCGTCCCCGGGACGAGGCGCCCGAGGAGGGTTCGGGCGCCGACGCGGCCACGGCCGCCCGCGAGGCGGAGGCGAGCCGCCAGGCATCCCTCGCCCGCGCCGCCGCAGCCCGGGAGGCGTTCGAGGCGCGGATCACCGCCCGGGCCAACCGGGCGATCGCCTCGGTCTGCACCGGCTGCCTCGGGCCGGTGCCGCCCTCGGCGGCGCTGTCGCCGCCGGACGCCGTGGCCGCACCGCCGCGGCCGATGCCGATCGCGATGACGGAGCCGTGAGAGCCGCGTCGCCCTGGATGCCGTCTCGGCGGTCCGGGACAGCGGCCTGGAAGCGGTAGAGATTGCGAGGCGCTCGGGCGGCAGGCCTGTCTCCAGGCCTGCGGACCCCGGCCCGGCTCCTCGTCCGACGGCCCAGCGGCGCGGGTCCGGTGCCGCCACTGGACCTGCGGCATCCGATCGGGCAGGCGAGGCCGCCGTCCCGTCGATCGCCTGAGCGTCATGCCCCGTCTCGCACCATCCTGCCTCGGCGCCCTCCTCATCCTGGCCACCCCCGCCGCCGCGGTCGTCGGCGGGGCCGAGGCGCCCGATGCGGCGCTCGCCCGCTCCAGCGTGATGGTGCTCTCCTCCCGCGGCGGGGTCTGCACCGGGATCGTCCTCGCCCGCGACGCGGTGCTCACCGCGGCCCATTGCGCGGCTCCCGGGGCCGAGCACCGGGTGCATTTTTTCACTCTTATACACATCTGACGCTGCCGACGA
>NZ_LABZ01000055.1 GCF_001043955.1 Methylobacterium tarhaniae
TGCGGTGCATCGGAGTGCGTGTGGTAGCTCGGGCGCCGGCGTGTGCTAGCAGATGTCGTCGACCGCCGGCGATGTAGTCGAAATCGTCGATCTTGTAGGAGACGGCCATGAGGTGCGGGCTGATCGCCATCGGGGCGAAGCTCGTGACCCTGATCGTGTGGCCGGCCGGCTTCTGGGCGGACACGAAGGGCGGCGCGGTCGTCCCCGGCCATCCCGCCCGGTTCACGACCTGGATCGGAACCCGCAGGATCTTCGTGGCCTCTGCCGCGAGCGCCCGGATCGTCACGTCTGTCACCCCGCCGGCCCCGTAATTCACCACCAGGGTGATCTCGCGGTCGGGCCAACCTTGCGCGGCGGCCGGTCTCGGAGCGGCACAGGTCAGGAGCCCGGCCAAGGGCCATGCGACGAGGGCCGCGGAAACGAACGTGCGACGATCCATCGGTCTCACTCCCCTGCCGCCGCACCCGGCGGTCGCTCTTGCCCGGCCTCGTGCGCGCCCGCGGGCGGCAGGATCCGCTCGTCCTGCAGGCGTCGGAACAGGCGCGCGAACATCACCTCGGTATCGATGCAGTCATGGAACCCGTGCTGCCGGCACTTGACCGTCGACATGATCGAGTGGCGCGGCCGGGTCTCGCCGTGGCGCAGCGTGAAGTCGAGGAACGCCCAGTTCGCCACGATCTCGTCGTAGGCGTGCGGATGCAGCCCGTGGCGGCTCACGACGCGCTCCCACGCCCGCCGGTGTCCCGGCATCACGCGGGCGAGCGCGTGCGGATGCGCAGCGCCCGGCTCGACGCCGAGCATGCCGGCCAGGCGCGGCCACAGGATCGGCCAAGTGAAGACGTCGCCGTTGGTGATGTTGTAGGTCTCGCCCGCGCAGCGCGGCTCCTCGCCGGCCCAGGCGATGGCCCGTGCGAGGAGGTCGGCATCGACCGCCTCCTGGATGCAGGGTTCGCCGCCGGGAAAGCGGAAGGGCTGGCCCAATTCGCGGCAGATCGCGCCGTAGACCCCGATGGCCGCGACCGCATTCATCGGGTTGCCGAGGGCGAAGCCGCAGACGAGCTGCGGCCGCAGGATCGTGAAGGTCCAGGCGGCGCCCGAGGCGCGCTCGTGCAGCCAGTCCTGCTGGTCGTAGTAGAAGTTCGGGGCGATGAAGGGCGGATCGCTCTCGCGTGCCGGAATCGGGAACGGGCCGTGATGGATCCCGTACGCCTTCGTGCCCTGGAGGAGCGTGACGTGGCGCAAGCCGGTCGCGCTCCCCTCGAGGGCCGTCAGCAGGTTTCGCAGCATCGCGAGGTTCGTCGCGATCTGCCCCTCCTCGGTCCAGCCCGCGACGAGGTCGGCCTCCTCGTGCACGGCCGCGTAGACGAGGTGCGTGATGCCGGACGTCGCGGCGAGGGCCTGCGCGACTGCGTCCGGCTGCGTCAGGTCGGCGGTGATCCACTCCGCCGAGGTCGCGAAGCCCGGTCGGCGCCGCGACAGGCCGATCACCCGGGAGCCGCTCGCCTCGAAGTGGGCGAGCGCCGCCCGGCCGACGACGCCGCGCGCGCCCGCGATCAGGACCGTCTTCGATGCGGTCATGGCGATGCGCTCATGGATCGGGCTTCCGCACAGGCCGTGGCCGCTACTGTCCGACGCCGGCCCGCTGGCCCCAGTCGGGCAGCGGCATCGTGATCTTCTCGGCGATCCCGAACGGATCGGGCCCGATCGAGCGGATCTGCCGGCCCTGCCACTGGTCGTAGGTCGGGAAGGCGCGGGTGTTGTTCTGGGTCTTCGGGTCGAACTTCAGGCCCCACCCGACGATCGAGGATCCGACCGGCTTGTCGAGGGCGAGGGCGGCCTGCCGGATCTTCTCGGTGTCCATGCCGCCGGCCGCCGGCAGGATGTCGGTCAGCAGTGTGTACATGGCGTTGAAGCCCATCCCGGCATGCGCCGACGGCTTCCGGCCGTCGAACATCTTCGGGTACTCCTCGTGGAAGGTCTTGAACAACGCCGCCGTCTCGGGCTGCAGCGCCTTCGGGTTGATGTAGACCGAGGTGCCGGTGTTGAAGATCCCGTTGACGTCGTCGCCCAAGGCCTCGGCGAACTCGTTCACGTTGTGCCCGCCGCCGTTGCCGATCATCGCCTTGAGCTTGAGCCCGGCCTCGCGCGCCTGGCGCCAGAACAGGATGGCGTCCGGGGTGTACTGCTCGACGATCAGGATATCGGGGTTGAGCGACTTGTAGCGCTGCACGACCGAGGAGAGGTCGTTGGTCTTGAAGTCGTAGGAGGTGTGGTCGACGACCTGGACGCCCTTCTCGTCGAGCCAGGCTTTCGCTCCGGCGCCGACCGCGGTGCCGTTGTTCGAGTTCTCGTTGAGGATCGCCACCTTGGCGGTCTTGCGGTCGAGGCCGACGCCCGGGATGATCCGGTCGGTGGCGTACTCGGCGCATTTGCGCCCGAGCTCGGTCGAGTTGTAGATGAAGCGGAACAGGTACTTGAAGCCGCGGCTGGTGATGTCGTCGGCGACCGCGCCCTGCTCGAAATACACGACGCGGTTGCGCTCCGCGACTTGGCTCGCCGCGAACGAGATGGCGCTGGCATAGGAGCCGACGATCACCTTGACGCGGTCGCTGGTGATGAGGCGCTGGGCCTGCGAGGTCGCCTCGGTGGAGCCGGGCACGTCGACCTGCGCGAACTCGACCGGCCGGCCGAAGACCCCGCCCCCGGCGTTGACGAGGCTGCGCGCGAACTGGAAGCCGCGCAGCACCTCGTTGCCGAGGGAGGCGAGTGGGCCCGACAGCGGCAGCAGGACGCCGATCTTGGCCAAGTCTTGCGCCTCGGCACGCCGCACGAAGGGCGAGGCGACCGAGAGCCCGGCGGCACCCGCCAGGGTGGTGAAGCGGCGGCGGCTCAGTGTCATCGTGTTCCTCCCGCAATCGTCCCGGGCGAGGCGCCCGGGTGTGAGAGCCAGCCGCCCTCTTCGTGGCGGGCCGGCATCCGCAAGGGCCGAGCGCGACCCGTCAGGCGTGCTCGGTGAGTCCAAGATAGGCGCGCCTGACGTCCTCGTTGTTGGTGAGCTCCCGGCCGGTGCCCGAGAGCACGACCCGGCCGCCCTGGATGACGTAGGCCCGGTCGGCCACCTTCAGCGCCTGGCCGACATTCTGCTCGACGATGATCAGGGTCAGGCCGCGGTCGCGGATCGCCCGTACCGCCTCGTAGACGCGCTTGACCGCGATCGGGGCCAGGCCGAGCGAGACCTCGTCGAGCATCAGCACCGAGGGAAGCGCCATCAGGCCGCGGCCGATCGCGCACATCTGCTGCTGGCCGCCCGACAGGGTGCCGCCGAGCTGATCTTCCCGCTCCCGCAGGATCGGGAACAGGGCGTAGACCTCCTCCAGGCTCTGCTTGAGCCGCGGGCGGGCGCGGGCCGCGTAGGCGCCGATCTCGAGGTTGCGGCGGACCGTCATGCGCGGGAAGAGCCGGCGGCCCTCCGGCACCATGACGATCCCGCGCTCGACCACCCGGTGGGCGCCGAGGCCGCCGATCGCCTCGCCCTCCGCCGTGATGCTGCCGCGGCTCGGCGCGATGAGCCCGGCGATGGTGCGCAGGAGCGTCGTCTTGCCGACCCCGTTCGCGCCCACGATGGCGACGACCTCGCCGGCGCGGACGTCGAGGTCGATGCCCTGGAGCACTTCCGTATCGCCATAGCCGGCGTGAAGGTCGCGGATCTCGATCATGCCGCGTCCTCCTCGGTCCCCTCGCCGAGATAGGCGCGGATGACGGCCGGATCCTCCACCACCGACCGCGGCGGCCCGTCGGCGATCTTGCGCCCGGTCTCGAGGACGACGAGGCGGTCGGACACTCGCAGCACCGCCTCCATGTTGTGCTCGACGAGCACGACCGTCACGCCGTCCCGGCGCAGCTGCTGCACCAGGATCAGCATCCGGGCGACCTCGGCGGCGTTCAGGCCGGCCATGACCTCGTCGAGCAGGATCAGCTTCGGGTTGGCGCCCAGCGCCCGGGCCACTTCGAGCCGCTTCTTCTGGGCGTTGGTCAGCGACGGGGTCGGGCTCGCCTCGCGGCCCTCGAGGCCGACGCGCCGGGCGATCGCGAGGGCCGCCGCCCGGCTCGCGGCGATCGAGCGGTCGTGCAGCAGGGCGGCGGTCTGGATCGTCTCCAGCACCGTCATCGAGCCGAAGGGCTGCGGGATCTGGAAGGTGCGCACGAGGCCGAGCCGGCAGATCGTTGCCGCACTGCGGCCGCGCAAGGAATGCCCGTCGAAGACGATGTCGCCCCGGTCCGGCGGGAAGGCGCCCGCCATCATGTTGAACAACGTCGTCTTGCCGGCGCCGTTGGGCCCGATCAGGCCGACGATCTCGCCCGGCGCGACCTCGAGAGAGACGTCGTCGACCGCGACGAGGCCGCCGAAGCGCTTGGTCACCCCGGCCACGCTGAGGAGGCTCGGGCTCATGGCTGCACCCCGGCGGTCTTGGCAGCATCGGCGGATGGCCCGGGCTTGCTGCGGGTGAGCGCGCGCAGGCGGTCGAGGCCGCCGAGGAGGCCGTTCGGCAGCAGCACGACGATGAGGATCAGGAGGAAGCCGTAGAGCACGAGATGCGCGCCCGAGGCCGCGCCGCCGAGCATCTCGACCAGGGTCTCGCGCAAGGGCAGCAGGATCGCGGCACCGACGAGGGGCCCGAGGATCGTGCCGATGCCGCCGAGGATCGCCATCAGGGGCAGGTCGACCGAGAGCTCGATCGACAACACGGTGCCGGGCTCGATGTAGAGCACGTACTGCGCCATCAGCGTGCCGCCGAGCGCGGTCAGGAAGGCCGAGACCAGGAAGGCGATCAGCTTGTAGCGGCGGACCGGCACGCCGGCGGCGTCCGCCGCCTCGTCGTTGTCGCGGATCGCCCGGAGGTAGAAGCCGGTATAGCTGCGCGACAGGACGAAGGTGCAGGCGAGGCAGGTGAGGAGGTAGCAGCCGGCGAGCAGCGCGTAGCTCGCCCGATCCTCGAAGATCATGCGGGCGAGGCCCGGCTGGTAGTCGATGCTGAGGCTGTAGGGCAGCGGAAAAAATTTTCGCGAGTAGATGAGCAGGATGCGCAGCGTCTCGCCGACCGCCAGCGTCGCCATCGCGAAGAACACGCCGCGCATCCGGAAAGTCGGGTATGAGATCAGGAGCGCCAGGACGACGCTGATCGACCCGCCCGCGAGCATCCCGAGCCAGGGCGAGATCCCCGCATAGTTGTAGAGCAGGGTCGAGGTGTAGGCGCCGATCCCCAGGAAGGCCGAGTGTCCGAGGGAGAACTGGCCGGCCAAGCCCCCGATGATGTTCCAGGACGAGGCCAGGCCGGCATAGAGCAGGATCAGGACGAGCACGTTGGCGGAATAGTCGTCGCGCACGAGGAAGGGCAGGACGAGCGCCGCCGCGACGGCGAGGGCGAGCCCGATCAGGTCGGCCGGGCGCAGGATCAGGTAGCGGGCGGGGTTCATTTGAGCGTTTCCTTCTCGGCGCCCTTGACCCCGAGAAGCCCGTGCGGCCGGACCGCGAGCAGCAGGATGAGCAGCACGAAATGCGTCGCCTCCTTGAGGTCGGGGGCGACGTAGCCGATCCCGGTCTCGACCAGCCCGAGCAGGAGCCCGCCCAGGATCGTGCCGGCGATCGAGCCGAGCCCGCCGAGCACCACCACCACGAAGGCGACGAGCACGAAGAACGAGCCCACCGACGGGAAGGCGTAGAAGGATGGCATCAGGACGCCGCCGGCGACGCCGGTGATCGCGATGCCGAGCCCGAAGGTCATCAGGAAGACGCGGTCGGGATCGATGCCCATCAGGCGGGCCGCGACGAGGTCCTGCGAGACCGCCTCGATCGCCCGGCCGATGAAGGTGGAGCGCAGGAAGACCAGCACGGCCAGCAGGATCGCGACCGCGTAGAGGAACGCGACCAGGCGGTTGGTCGGCACGTAGGCGCCGAGCACCTGGATCGATTCCCAGCCCGCCGGCATGATCTGGATCGTGCGGTAATCGGCCGACCAGGCGACGAGCGCGGCGTTCTGCAACAGGATGCTGAGCCCGAGCGTCGCGAAGACCTGCGTCAGCTCGGGCTTGTAGATCGTGAAGCGCATCAGCCCGGCGTAGAAGGCGAGGCCGACGAGGAAGAAGGCGGCGCCGATGATCGGCGCGCCGAGATAGGGATTGATCCCGGTCAGCGTCATCAGCCAATAGGCCGCGAACATGCCGAGCATCAGGAACTCGCCGTGGGCGAAGTTCACGACCTTGGCGACGCCGAAGATCAGGTTCAGCCCGAGGGCGCCGAGGGCGTAGACGCCCCCGAGCAGCACGCCCGAGACGAGGAGCTGGAGGATGGCCTGCATGGCGCCCTCCCGGGCTAGAAGTGGCCTTCGTACCAGGTGATCGGCGGGCGGGCCTCCGGATCGGTCACCACGTCGATCAGCGTGAGCACGTCCCGGGACAGGGCCGCCTCGAGAGCCGGCCTCAACTCCTCGGGCCGCTCGACCCGCACGCCGTGGCAGCCGCAATCGCGGGCGATCGCCGCGTGATCGACCGTCTCGAAGTGGCAGGCATCGGTGTAGCCGCTGAACTTCACGGTCTCGGCGTCCTTCTGGTAGCCGAGCACGCCGTTGTTGAGGACGATCAGCACGATCGGCAGCTTCATCCGCCGCGCCGTCTCCAGCTCAGCCCAGCAATGGCCGAAGCCGCCGTCGCCGGAGACGCAGATGACCGGCGCCTCCGGCGCCGCGACCTTGGCGCCGAGCGCCATGGGCAGACCCCAGCCGAGCCCGGCAAGGCCCCGCGGCGTCAGGAAGCGCTGTCCGGCGCGCCGCGCGACGAGGTAGTTCGTGACCCAGAGCGACGAGTAGCTCGCATCGGCGACGACGATCGTCTCCGGCGTCATCAGGCCGTCGATTTCGCGCATCACCCGCTCGGGCCGGATCGGCGCGCGGTCCGAATGCAGGAGCGCGGCGGCGTCCTCCGCGAAGGCCGCCTTGCCGGCGGCGATCCGCGCTTCCACGGCGCTCCTCGTCGCGCGGCGTCGCCCCATGTCGCGCGCCTCGAGCGCGGCGGTCAGGGCCTCGATCGCGAGCCGCGCGTCGCCGACGAGGCGCAGGGCCTCGTAGTTGCGCCCGATCTCCTGCCCGTCGATGTCGATGTGGATGAAGGTGGCGTTCCGCGGGTAGAGGCGCCACGAATCGGTGCCGTTCTGGTTGGTGCGCGTGCCGATCAGCAGGACGACGTCCGCCTCCTCGATCATCGGCAGCATGTGCCGGGTCGAGCCGTGCCGGCCCATCGCGTTGGCGGCGACGCCGAGCGACAGGGGGT
Organism: Methylobacterium tarhaniae; assembly: GCF_001043955.1. Taxonomy (GTDB): domain Bacteria; phylum Pseudomonadota; class Alphaproteobacteria; order Rhizobiales; family Beijerinckiaceae; genus Methylobacterium; species Methylobacterium tarhaniae. The sequence goes on from NZ_LABZ01000055.1 coordinate 7,324, forward strand.
GGCGCTCGTCGACCGAGCCCTTGCCCATGTTGGTGGTCGCCACCGGCAGGCAGGCCCGCTCCTGCAGCGCGGCGAGCGCCTCGGTCGCCCCCGACAGGTGCACGCCGCCGCCGGCGAAGACCAGGGGCGCCTTCGCCCCGGCAAGGAGGTCGGCCGCCCGGGCGATCTGGGCCGGGTCGGGGCTCACCCGGTCGAGGGGATACCAGCCGAGCTCGGCCTGGCGGCGCTCCACCGTCTCGACCGCCTCGTTGAGGTAGTCGGCCGGGCAGAGCAGCACGGCGGGACCCGGCCGGCCGGTCGCGGCCGCGGTGAATGCCATGTCGACGTAGTCGTCGGTGCGCGAGGTCCGATCCACCCGCCGCACCCACTTGGCGCAACCTGAGAACAGCGCGAAGTGGTCGATCTCCTGGAACGCGTTCTTGTCGTAGGTGTCGCGGTTGACCTCCTGGACGATCGCCACGACCGGCACCGACGACTTGAACGCTTCGGCGAGCGGCGGGACGAGCAGGGTCGCGGCCGGGCCGTTCTGGGCCGTCACCACCGCCACCTTGCGGGAGATGCGGGCGTAGCCGTCGGCCATCACGCCCCCGGCATTCTCGGTGCGGTAGCCGATCTGGCGGATGCCGAACAAGGGGTTCGCCAGCTGGATCGCGGAAGGAAGGCTCTGGCCGAACGTGACCTCGACGCCGTGCCGCTTCAGTCCCGCCGCGATCGCGACGGCGGCGGACGCGTTCGACAGGCCGGGCGTCGGATCGCCGACGGCGGGAGCCCTGCTGGACATCGTTTCCTCATTGTCATACGTTGTTTGATATATCATGTGACGACAGCGATGGCAGTGTCAACACGCAAGCGGCCGGGGATCGAAGTGGCGATGCGGGATCTGGCGATGCCCGAGCCGGACGCGGCCGAACTCGCGCGGGCCGTCGCGGCCTCGGAGATCGGGACGGTCGAGCGCAACTCGCTCAGCGGGCAGGCCTACCAGCGTATCCGCAAGGCGCTGATGATCGGCGCCCTCAAGCCGGGCGAGAAGCTGAGCGGGCGCGACCTCGCCGCGCGGCTCGGCACCAGCCTGACGCCGGTGCGCGAGGCTCTGCTGCAGCTCGTCGCCGAGGGGGTGCTCGAATCGCGCACCGGCCACTCGATCGTCGTCCCGACCCTGACCCGCGCCGACTTCCTCGAACTGCGCGACATCCGCGTGCATGTCGAAGGGCTCAGTGCGGCTCGCGCCGCCGCTCAAGCGGACGAGGCGCTGATCGCCGGGCTCGAGACGCTGCATGCCAGCCTCGTCCAGGCCAAGGCGGAGCAGCGCTACGACGACGCCCTGCGCTGGAACGAGGCGTTCCACCTCGCCCTCGCCCGCGGCTCAGGGATGCCCAGGCTGGTGCGGGTGGTCGAGAGCCTGTGGGCGCAGAGCGGGCCGTTCCTGAACTTCCTGTACCGGCCCGACGACGCTCCACTCGCTCCCGGCGCGGTGCACAACCACGTCCGCGTCCTCGACGCGCTCCGGGCCCGCGATCCCGAGGCCGCGGCCCGGGCGATCGCCGACGACATCACCGAGGGCGGCAACGACCTCGTGAGCCGCCTGGCGCGGTAGCTCCGTGCGAGAACCCGTCCTTTTTTCAGATCACGGAGCGGTCCGATGTCCCTGCCTTCACGCATGACGCTGGTCGCGCTCGACCGGCCGGGCGATCCCGACGCGATGACGATCGGCTCCGGCCCGGTCCCGCGGCCGGGGCGCGACGAGATCCTGATCCGGGTTGCGGCGGCCGGGGTGAACCGCCCGGACGTCCAGCAGCGCAAGGGGCTCTACCCGCCTCCGCCCGGCGCGAGCCCGATCCTCGGCCTCGAGGTCGCCGGCACCGTGGCGGGTCTCGGCGAGGACGTGCGCGGCTGGGCAGTGGGCGACCAGGTCTGCGGCCTCGCCAATGGCGGCGGCTACGCCCAGTTCTGCGCGATTCCCGCCGCGCAGTGCCTGCCCTGGCCGGAGGGCTACGACGCGGTGCGGGCCGCCGCCCTGCCCGAGACCTACTTCACGGTCTGGGCCAACCTCTTCGGCCACGGCGCGCTCGCCCCGGGTGAGACGGTCCTCGTCCATGGCGGCACGAGCGGCATCGGCGTTACTGCCATCGGGCTCGCCCGCGCCTTCGGGGCGACGGTCTACGCGACCGCCGGCTCGGACGAGAAATGCGCGGCCTGCCTCCGGTTCGGCGCGACGGCGGCCATCAATTACCGCGAAAAGGACTTCGCGGCCGAGATCCAGCGCCTGACCGACGGGCGCGGCGTCGACGTCGTGCTCGATATGGTTGGCGGCGATTACACCTCGCGCAACGTCGCGAGCCTCGCTTTCAAGGGGCGGCTCGTCGTCATCGGGTTCATGGGCGGCCGGTCGAGCGATGCCATCGACCTGACCCGGATCGCTGCGCGCCGTCTCGTCATCACCGGCTCGACGATGCGCCCGCGCACGACCGCGGAGAAGGGCGCGATCGCCCGCGCGCTGCACGACAAGGTGTGGCCGCTGCTCGCCGACGGCACCTGCGGCCCTGAAATCTTTGAGGTATTTCCGCTCGCCGAGGTCGCGACGGCGCACCGCCTCATGGAGGAGAGCCGACACGTCGGTAAGATCGTGCTCGCCGTCGATTGAGAGCAGTTCGGACCCAACCTCATGATAGGCCTGCGAAGCGCCTGACGAGGATCAAGACGGCGGTCCGGGGAAGGCAGTACACGGCACGCGCTATCGTCGACGGGCCGATCATGGTGAAGAAAGCAGTGCCTGCTTCGATCGGCGCCTCGCGAGACGGTGCCGACCGGCGGTTTATTCATGCGCATGGCGGTTCCGGTACATTCGCAGCGGCGAGCCCGAGCCTGAGGGGGCACACGGCCACCGAGCTTCCGCAATGGGCCACATCCGGCTCCGCCCACGAGGTAAAACATCATCGGAGCTGCTCCTTGAGAGGTGAAGCTGTCGGGCTGGGCTCGGAATGCACCAGGACCGCCGGAGCAGCTCGGCTGCAGGAGCCTCCTAGAACACGCTGCACGACGCCCCTGGCGCGTCAGCGCTGACGGCCTGCCTTCCCCTCCACGCCTGTGCCAAGGGGGCAAACTCGCGGCCGCGGGACGGTCGCTGGTGCGGAAGCGGACACCGGTGCCGAGGCCGTCGAACTCGCCACCCGGCACAAACCTGCGATCACGCGGCGCATCCGGGAGGCAAGCCCGGGGACCCGAGGTCCTGGTCTTCGCCATGCCCGAGAGCGTGGCCCTGGTGCGCGACGTGCTCGCGGCGGGTATCCTGGGACATTGCCGGGCCGGCGATGGGGACGGTCGGCGCTGGATCACGGACATGCTGGACGAGCTCGCTCCTCAGGAGCAGGCTCAATGGGGTGCCCGCCTCCGCAGGTTCACACACCATCTCGTGCGCCGGCACCGCGCCGACATCGAGACGATCGCCGGGATGCTGATGGAGCGCGGCACCCTTACCGGCGACGAGATCGACGCCGCGTCGCCGCCCGGCTTCATGGTCCGGCCGATCACGTGCCGCCGGCCTCCGTCGAGGGCGCGCTGTAAGCCTGACGGGCAACGAGCGGGCCGAACCGTCCACGGCACATCATAAGCCATTGACTTATGTAGTCCATTGGCTTACTCATGCTCATGTCCAAACCGCTTCACACCGTCGTCGAGACCCCCGACTACGTCGCCGACGCGAAGCGGGCAGGCACGACCGAGGCGGAGCGCCAACGCTCGGTCGACACCTACGCCAAGACGCCGGACTACGGCGACGAGATTCAGGGCTCCGGCGGCTTTCGCAAAGGTCGGGTCGCCGGCCGCGGCAAGGGCAGGTCGGGCGGTTACCGGGTGGTCTCGATCTACCTCGACGAGACGACCCCGGTGTTCCTCGTTGCCGTCCTCAGCAAGGGCGACCGCGAAAACTTCACCGATGCGGAGGTTGCCGAGTTCAAGAAGGTGGCCACCGCAATCAAATCGGCTCGCCGGCGCAGCAAGCAGCGCTGATGAACCTGCAACCCTCCACATGGTGGCTCCGATGACCGACAGCTTCACGCGCATCCTGAGCGGCGCTAAGAGTGCTCTGGCCTACATGGAGGGGAATCCTCCTGAGGGCACCTTCGTCCATGTCCCGGAGGATCTAGACGTGGCCGAGATCAGGACCCGGACCGGCTTGGCGCAGCCGGCCTTTGCGGCAACCATCGGCGTCTCGTTGCACACCCTCCGGAACTGGGAGCAGAAGCGGCGGCGTCCTGAAGGTCCTGCCCGCGTGCTCCTCGCGATGGTCCGGAAACGACCCCAGGTGGTGCAGGAGATCCTTGGCGAGGTGGCCTGATCGGCCTCTCTCCCGCGCCCTCGCGGCCTGCGGGCGGGCCGATGGCGGCCTCGTGAGCCCTGCCGGGGCCCTTGAGGTGTTGGCCGAGGCTACCACAATCGTCCGCGGAACGAGGAGGGGGGGGTCGAGCCGGCGGCGCGGACGCGCCGGCCCCGGTCACGAGCGCCCCCATCCGCCCGTTCACAGGTCGACCGACATCGACAGGAGGTAGGTGCGCGGCGCGCCCTGGAAGAACGTCCCGAACGAGGCCACGCCGGTCCAGTAATTCGCGCCCGTGACGTTCAGCACGTTGGCGCGGAAGGTCGTCTTGCGGCCCTCGATCGCGGTCGCGTAGCGCAGGCCGAGATCGAGGCGCGTCCAATCCGGCAGTGCCTGGGTGTTGGCCGTGTCGACGAACTGGCGGCCGGTATAGATGACGGCGCCGGTCAGGGTGAGGCCCGGCACACCGGGCAGGTCCCACTCGGCGCCGAGGTTGAGCTGCACGCGCGGCACCCCGATCGGCACGTTGCCGACATTGGCGGCGAAGGCGGTCCGGGTGAGCACCCCGTCGAGCAGGGTCAGGCCGCCGAGGATCCGGGCCTGCGGGGTGATCTCGCCGTAGACGCTGAATTCCAGCCCGCTGACCTGCTGCTCGCCGGTCTGCGCGAAGCGGCGCTGGGGACTGAGCTCCCCGATCGGCCGCGTGATCTGGAAGGCGCTGAACGTCGCGCCGATCGTGCCCGCATCCACCTTGACGCCGGCCTCGACCTGGTGCGCGACGTAAGGAGCGAGGATCACGCCGGAATTGGTTGCCGTGGCCGGGGCGACGTCACCCCGGCTCAGGCCCTCGATGTAGTTGCCGAAGAACGAGACGGTCTGCCAAGGGCGCACGACGATGCCGACCAGCGGGCTCGTCGCGCCCTTGTCGTAGGAGGAGGCGAGCGTCCCGACATTCGACACGTAGTTATGCGCCTCGATGCCCTGCCGGCGTACGCCGAGGGTCAGGAGGATGCGCTCGTCGAAGACCGACATCGTGTCGGCCACCGACACGCCCGTCAGCGTGCTGTCGTAGAGGCGCGGCCGCGAGTCGATGACGGTCGGCGCGATGAAGGGGACCAGCACCGGGTCGTAGATGTTCGACAGGTAGCTCCCCCGTCCGGCCGGAAGGCGGCGGGCGGCATCTTCCTGGTAGCGGGAGGCCTGCACGACGAAGGCGTGGCGGACGAAGCCGGTCTCGAACTTCGCCCTCGCGCCGCCATCGACGGTGAAGCGGTCGACGCCGAGGCTGTAGAATTGCGGGGTCGTGGCGGTGTCGCCGCGGACGTTGGTGATCGTCGGAGCGGAGGCGAAGTAGCGCTCGACGCCGGTCCGCGAACCGCCGACGTCGCCGAACAGCGTGACCTGGTCGGTGAGGTCGTATTCCATCCGCAGCAGACCGCCGCGGTCGTCGATGTTCGAGTATTCCCAGGGCTGGCTCACGTTGAGGCGGCCGTCCGGCGCCCGCGGCACCGGGACGCCGGCCCGCAGGAGGAACGGCCGCAAGGGCGCGTCGAAGCGATCGGTCTGCGCCAGCAGGTAGAGCCACGCCCGGAACCGCTCGCCCTGATAGTCGAGAGCGAGAGCCCCGACGCCGGTCGTCTCGGATTGGCGGTCCAACGGCGTGTCGCCGCCGCGCAGGCTGCCGACGAAGCGCGCACCCCACTCCCGGTTGGCGCCGTAGCGCCGGGCGACGTCGAACTGGCCGCCGCCGCGGGCGGTCGATCCGTAATCGAGGGTGAGGCGCGTCAGGTCGTCTCCGGCGCGCTTCGGGACGATGTTGATCACGCCGCCGACGCCGCCATTCGGCGCGATGCCCGAGATCGCCGCGGAGGGACCCTTGAGGACCTCGATCCGCTCGGCATAGTCGGTGAAGACCCGGAAGCTCGGGGCGACGCCGTAGACGCCGTCGAAGGCGAACTCGCCGCTGGTGTTCTCGTTGATCGGAAAGCCGCGGATGTAGAACGAGTCGAACGGGGCGCCCGTCGTCTGCGTGGCGCGCACCGAGGGGTCGAGGGCGAGGGCCTCGGACGCCGTGGCGGCCTGCCGGTCGCGAATGAACTTGTCGGTGTAGCTGCTGACGCTGAAGGGGGATTTCGTCGTCTCGGTATTGCCGAGCAGACCGAGCCGCCCACCCTGGGCGACCTGTCCACCGGCATAGGCCGGCACGATTCCGGGCGCCGCCGCCGGACCTGCGACCGAGATTTCCTCGAGGCGGATCTCGGATCCCTGAGCGGCATTTTCGGCGTGGGCCGCGAGGATGGGATCCGTCAGCGAGCAGCCGGCAACCACGATCGCCGTACACGAAGTGCGTATGGATACGGACTGCATCCGACTCATGAGGCTGTGCCCGATTCTAGAAGTATTGAGAACCAAACCAGATTTGAACCAATCTGGATTACCTTGCGGTGTCCAAGCGCATGTTTCACAAACCTGCAGGGAAAGCAAGGATTTAATCCATGCAAGTTTTTGATATCTATATTTATTACAAATAAAAAATCCAACAAGACAGGGTGGGATCGCACGAAATAGAATGGAGCGCTTATTTTTGATGGTTACGTCATGCGACCACCGCCCCGTGGCACAGCCTCCACGTGCAACAGATGGGCCGGTTTGGATTCATGCGGCGGTAAACGTGCTAAGGGTCTTCTGTCGCTTGAGCCTGTTGCATCTGCGAGATGCCTGTTTGATGGAAACGACAGAATTGAAGCGCTCCACCGTCATCCCGGGGCCGCGCAGCGGAACCCGGATCCATGAATGCCGACGGTTCTTGGTGGAGGCGGAGCGCTGGTCGCTTGATCCTGGAGTGTCAGCGGTGATGGATCCCGGATTCTCGACTTCGTCGAACCCTCGAATTACGTAGAGAAATCTATGTATCCATGCCGGATGACCGGCAGGCCGAGTCAAACAGGCTCGGGGCGTCTCTCTCTCGTTGCTCGATCAGCTCCCGGGCGGACCCAAAGGGATCGTTACCGATCGTGGCGACTCCAGCCACGGTTTCCGCCAGGCGATCTGGATGCTCGGCATACGGCCGGGAATCACGACCAAGAGCAACGAGACGCCGGTCGCCTGTCCGGGCTGGATCGCCAACAACCGCAACATCCGTCGAGCAGCCGACAGAGTGGCGCGCCATCGCCACCCGCTACGAGAAGACCGCGGCCAGAGTCATGGGCGCCCCCTGCCCCGCTTCCACCCTGGCGTGGATCAATTGACACCAGTCCCTCGCTTAAAAAGCAATCCGGCCGGCGTATTGTTAGATCTCCCTGCGATGATCCCAGGATCTTATCTTGCAAGCGAAGATCCAGATGTCAGAGGTATGATTCTCAGATACGCATCGCCGGATGTTTAATGTTTAAATTAATTTAAAATTATCGATTGAACGATGACAATGCGCGAAACGACGCTCGGTGACCTTCATGCTGATCAACGTCTTCGTCCGGACACGGCTCGTCGCATCGCTGCTCGTTCTCCTGGCCTTGACGCTCGGCTTGGGCGGACTCTGCTACCATCGCCTCGGTGAGACTGGATCCGCCGCCGCCCAGGTCCTCGCCGCCGCCTCCGCGCTGTCGCGCCAGTCCGAGCACATGACGGTCGAGGTCGCGCGCTTCCTCGATACGGTTCGAGCAGCATGATCTGTCGCGGATGCCCCGGTCCCGAGACGATCGCCCGCGACGAAGAATGGCGCAGAGTCCGGCAAAAACCTGCGTATTCGCCGGATGCGCCATGGCCGATACATGTATCGCCGGCGAGAGATGCGTGTTCTTGCTTGAAGTCATGCAATTTTGTGTTGGATGTTAAATAATCTTGCATCCATGGGCGTTGAGATCCGGTGAACAATCTGCGCTGGTGCCATGAGGTCGAAGCCGTGAGGGACGCCATGACCTGTCTCCCGCCCGCCATTGTCTCGATCCATGTCCTGGACGGTCTCGCGCTGTCTTGCACCGCGGCGGCCTCCCGGGACGCCCTCGACGCGATGGTCGCGTGAGCGCCGGTCGAGGATGGCGATGTCACGGATCGTGCTGATCTCGGACAATCCCCGCCGCAGCCGTGCCCTGGCACGGGATCTCGCCGCCGGGCAGGCGTGCGAGATCCACGACCTCTACGACGACGCGTCGACCGGCCCCGCCGACGCCTTCGTCACCGACCTCTTCGATTTCAGCTCGGACGCGGTCACGCGCGTGCGCAACATCCTGGAGCGGTCGCGCCGCGGCGCACCCCTCGTCATGGTGCTGCACCACGATTGTGCGCGCGCGCGCCTCTTCGGGATGGCGCTCGGGGCCTCCCACACCCTCTGCGCGCCCCTCGACCTCGACTGTCTGCGCGACTTCCTCGGCCTGTCGCGCCGCGAACCGGAGCCCATGACAGCCGATGCCCTGAACCGGAGCGAGGAGGCGCGGCGGTTCTACGGCACGGTGTTCGTGCCGGACCAGCCGATCACTTCCCAGGTCATCGACGCCGGCACCGACTATATCGGCCAGGCCATCCGGGACACCGGCATCCGCGCCTGGGTTCGGGCCGTGCAGCGGTTCGACGACGCCACGCACCAGCACTGCCTCCTCGTCACCGGGCTCGCCGCCGCCTTCGCCGGAAGCCGCGGCCTCGGCCCCCTGGACCGTCACCGCCTCACCAAGGCCGCCTTGCTGCACGATGTCGGCAAGATCTGCGTGCCGCACGCGATCCTCAACAAGCCGGGCCGGCTCGACGCGGCCGAGATGGCGGTGATCCGGCAGCACCCCGAACAGGGATGGCGGCTGCTCGCCGACCAGGGCTTCGAGCCCGAGATGCTCGCGGTCGTGCGCTCCCACCACGAGATGCTCGACGGGTCCGGCTATCCCGACCGGCTCAGGGGCGAGGACATCCCCGATCTCGTGCGCCTGGTCACCGTCTGCGACATCTACGCCGCCCTGATCGAGCGCCGGTCCTACAAGGCCCCCATGTCGAGCGCGGACGCCCTGGCGATCCTCGACGGCATGGGCGAACGCCTCGACACGACGATCGTGCGCGCCTTCCGGCCGATCGCCGCCGCCTTCACTCCCGACGCATGATGGACCCAGCCCATGCACGTCGCCCTGATCGATCCGAGCCGCGTCATCCGCCGCACCGTCTCGGAGCTGCTGGAAGCCGGCGGCCACACCGTGATCGGCTTCGGCGAATCGGACGCGGCCCTTGCCCACGTCGCGGCCGATCCGTCCGTGACCTGCGTCCTCACCAGCCTGGAGGTCCATCCGCTCGAAGGGCTCGAGCTGTGCTGGGCCTTGCGGGCCCTCGCGGATGACCGCCGGCCGCTGACCATCCTGGTCATGTCCAGCTCGCGCAACACCCGATCGCTCGACGAGGTCCTCGACAGCGGCGCGGACGACTTCCTCGTGAAGCCGCCGAGCCCGCAGGAGCTCTACGGCCGCCTGCGCTCGGCCGAGCGGGTGCTCACGTTGCAGCAAGCCTTGATCCAGCAGGCCGACACCGACCCCCTGACGAGGCTGCTCAACCGCCGGGCGCTGCTGCGGGAAGCCGACCGGGCCCTCGCCACCGCCTCGAGCGACGCGCCCCTGGCGGTCCTCCAGGTCGACATCGATCACTTCAAGAGCATCAACGACCGCTACGGGCACGATGTCGGAGACCACGTCATCCAGTGCGTCGCCGGGATCCTGCGCGACACCGGGGCGATCGTCGGGCGGCTCGGGGGCGAGGAATTCGCGGTCGTGATCCCGAACCCGGGTCCGGGCGCCGACGTCGTCGCCCACACCATCCGCAGCCAGTGTGCCGCCCTCCAGATGCGGATCGATCCGACCCTGCGGTTCACGGTGAGCGTGGGCGTCAGCGAATGGATGCCGGGCGACAGTGTCGGGCTCCTGCTCAAGCGGGCCGACACGGCGCTGTACGCCGCCAAGCGGGCTGGACGGAACCGCGTGGCAAGGGCCGATGGCCGCCTGAGCACGGAAGTCCTCGGCTGATGTCTCCTCGCACCCTCTCTGCCGGCCGAGCCTCGCCCAGCCTCACCCGCATCGGCGACGAGGCCGGCTTCGAGACCGCGCTCGCCGGCCTACGGCCGCACCACCCGGACCTACGACCGCCCGAACGCGTCGTCGCTGCGATGCTCCCCACTCCCGCTCGGGACGATGGTGCAGCAGGATCCGCCCGGTGGCGTCGCGCTCGAAGCGGGTGATGTTCCCCCGGCATCGATCTTGGCAGCCACGTTGGCATGCGCGCCGTGCCTGTCGCGGCGGCGATGGCCTGCGCCGTCGCCGACGAGGTCGAGCCGACCTCCCGGATCGACGACGCTCTCGGGATGGCCCGGGGAGGTCCTACGAGCGCGCCTGCCGGACGGCCTCCGCCACCTGGATCGGCCGCGGCAGCAGGCCGAGGCGCAGGAACGTGTCGGCGATGCGCTGCTGCCCGGCGACGACCTCGGGTCCGAGCGGGGCGACGCCCCAGCTCTGGCGGGCGAGCGCTTTGGCGAGGATCGGCACCGGCATGCCGACCGCCGGGCTCAGCTCGCGCGCCGCCGCCTCGGTCACCCCGTTGGTCTCGCGGTCGACGACGGCGATCGCCGCCAGCACCGCGTCGATGGCCTGCGGCTGCGCTTCGGTGAACGAGCGCTCGCCGACGTAGAATTGGTGGTTGGCCGCGAGCCCGGTCGCGTCCTGCAGGACGCGGGCGCCGCTCGATACCTCGACGGCCGCCAGGAACGGGTCCCAGATCACCCAAGCATCGACCGACCCGCCATCGAACGCCGCCCGCCCGTCGGCCGGCGCGAGAAAGACGGTCTGGATGTCCGTATAGGCGAGGCCGGCCTCCTCCAGGGCGCGCACGAGCAGGTAGTGGACGTTCGAGCCCTTGTTGAGCGCGACCTTCCGGCCCTTCAGGTCGGCCACGGTGCGGATCGGGCTGTCCTTGCGGACCACGATCGCCTCGCTCTTCGGGGCGGGCGGCTCGTGGGCGAGGTAGACCAAGGGCGCGCCGGCGCCTTGGGCGAAGATCGGCGGCGTCTCGCCGACGACGCCGATATCGACGGCCTTGGCGTTGAGCGCCTCCAGCAGTTGCGGCCCGCCCGGGAATTCCCGCCACTCGGCCCGGAAGCCGAGGGGCTTGAGCGCCGTATCGAGGCTGCCGCGGGCCTTCAGCAACAGCATGGTGCCGTATTTCTGGTAGCCGACGCGCAGGACGCGGTCGGCCCGGGCCGGGCCGGCCGTCGCGAGCGCCGCGAGGGTCGCGGCCGTCCCGGTGGCGAAGGAGCGCCTGGTGAGCGTCATGTCGTCGGGTCTTCCATGGGTGGGGGGAACCAAGGCGGCCGCCATCCGGCCCGACCGCCTTGCGCGAGGGACCCTCCGGGATGGCGAGCGCCGTGCCCGAGCCGAACGAAGTCCGGTTCGCCGGCAGGCCACGTCGCGGGAGAGAGTGGGTACGGGCTCAGCCGATCTGGCCGTCGAGGTCGAACTGCTTGGCGGCCGCCAGCCGCTGCGACCGGTGTCGGTCGTCGTCCGACGCGCTTGCCCGCCGGCCGTCGTCGGCATTTCGCCGGGCAGCATCGCCGAGACTGAGCCCACCGGCGCTCCTGCCCGCCGCCGTGCCGACGCGTCCGAAAGTCTGGCGAGACCGAAGGTTCATTGCAATCATTCCTCTGCTCGAAATCATGACGGAGCGGGATCACGCATGGGCGGAATGATAAGATCACCGAAAGACACAAGTCGATAGCTTTTTATTGCTTTATGTCCCGGAAGTTGGAGGATGAAATTCCGCGGCGCCGTCATTCCAGGCATTCGCCTTCTTCTCCAAGGCAGTTGCAGCCGCCGCATGGCCGGAGCAAGGGCACCCCCGGTCGCTCCGCGAGGGCGGCAGGGTAGTAGGCCAGGCTCCTGCCGCCGATGGAGCGCAGCGGCCGAAGCTCGGCGCGGCAGAGCCGGGGACATCCGTCCTCCCCGCCCCCCGGCCTCGTCATGCGTTGCCTGAGTACGGCTTCGGCGGTCGCGAAGGCCCGGCTCCGATTGAAAGGATCGCGGTGCGCAGTCCCTCGGGGCATGCCGGCGCCGCTCGGGCGGCTTCGCGCTCTGGTGCGGGAAACGAAGCCGCAGGCCGGTCCCCGCCTCACCGTCGAGGCGGACGCAACCGGCCGGCCCCGATGCGGCTCACATCGCCTCCCACTCCGCGAGGCGCGAGGCGGCGGCGAGCGCTTCGCGGCTCTGCGAGGGGTCGGCGGACGCGAGGATGACCGAGGCCGGCAGCAAGTCGTCGAAGAGCCCGCGCAGGGTCTCGACGATCCAACGCGCGTGGTCGTCGACGACCCGGTAGAACACCCGGCGCGCGATGCGCCGGCCCGCGATGATTCCGGCCTCGCGCAGGATGCCGATCTGCTGCGACAGGGTCGGCTGCGGGATGTCGAGAGCGACCTCCAGCGCCATGACGGAGCGCTCCCCTTCGAGGAGGAGGCAGACGATGCCTAAGCGGTTGGGGTTCGCCAGCAGCGCCAGCAGGTCGCTGGCCGCTCCGATGTTGCGACAGCGCACGATGGACCTCCCTGTCCTCTCCAGAGATCACGAGGGAGCTGCAGAGACAAGCTGCCGCCGGAACGGTGCATGATTCATCTCCAAGCCAATGAAAATTCGGATTTTCATTCTCTTGCCGTCAAGATGACCGTTCGTCATTCTACGAAAACATAAACTCTCATCGATCGACGACGGCCTGGAAGGGACGGGCGTGACCTTGCGCATCGGCGTGCATCCGAACAACATCCACCTTGCCCTCGCCGAACGCTGGCCGGGCGCGCTCGCGTCGCTCGATCCGGTCTTCGTGCCCTATGCGGAGGGGCGCGACAGCGCGGCCCTGCTCCGGGACAGCACCATCGATCTCTGCGGGACCGGCTCGACGCCGCCGATCGCCGCCGAGGCCGCGGGCCTCGA
>NZ_LABZ01000056.1 GCF_001043955.1 Methylobacterium tarhaniae
CGCCCAGGCCGCCACCGCCTCCGCCGCGAGGCCGGCGGCGGCGGCTGCCGAGGCCGCCTGGCCGGCGAGCACGGCGAGGTTCTGCTGCACGGCCTGGAACTGGCCGATGGCGCGGCCGAACTGCCGGCGCTCGTTGGCATAACCCACCGTCATGGTGCTGACGGCGCCGAGCGCGCCCGCCATCATCAGGGCGCGGGTTGCGGCGCCTGCCGCCCGCAATTCGGCCGCACCGAAGGGAGCCGGAGCGCTTTCCGCCGCGACGGCCTCGAAGCGCACGGCATCGCTCGGATCGCCGGCGATGTCGGTGCCGGGCTCGACCGTGAGGGCGGCCTGCGGCAGCGCGACCAGGACCGGCCCGCCGGGACCGTCCGCCAGGACCACGACCGCCCGGACGTGCCGGCCCCACGGCACGCCCCAGGCGTGGCCGGTCGCGCGGCCGGCATTGTCGAGCCTGACGTCCGACCCTTGCGCGACGGCGAGCGGCCCGGCCGGAACCTGGATCCCGGCGCGCGCCAGAATGAGGCCGGCCAGCATCGTGTCGGCCAGTGGCAGCGGCAGGGCGTGGCTTCCCGCGACCGTCAGGAGCGCCAGGGCGTCGGCGACCGGCACCCCGAAGCCGCCGGCCTCCTCCGGCAGGATGGCGGCCGGCAGGCCGACCTCGTCGAGGGCCGCCCACACGTCGTCGGGCCACTCGCCCTCGGCCGATCGGGCCCGGGCCTGCGGCGTGAGGCGGTCGGCGAGCAGACGGTCGGCGGTCTCGCGCAGCATCGCGCCGGCATCGTCCGCCTGGATGTCGGTGGGAGAATCCATCATGTCAGCGTCCCTGGAAGGCGGGCCGGCGCTTCTCCAGGAAGGCGGTCTTGCCCTCGTGGTGGTCGGCGGTCTGGAACAGGGCGGCCTGCGCGCTGCGCTCCCAGTCGAGCACCTCGTCGATCCCGCGGGCCAGCCACTCCTTGGTCATCGCGGTCGAGAGCGGCGCCAGCCCGTCATAGCCGCGGGCGAGCGCGACCGCCCGATCGAGCGCCGTACCGTCCGGCACGACCTCGTCGACGAGGCCGATCTCGAGGCCGGCCCGGGCCCCGATGGGGCTGGCGTGGAGCAGGATCTGGCGGGCGCGGCCCTGGCCGACCCGCGCCGGCAGGGTGTGGAGCAGGCCGGCATCGGCCACCAGCCCGACCTTCGGGAACGAGGCGACGAAGCGCGCGCCCTCGCCGGCGATGATCGTGTCGCATAGGAGCGCGAAGCTGAAGCCGGCGCCGGCGGCCCAGCCCTCGACGGCGGCGATGTAGGGCTTGCCCGACTTCACGATCGCCCGGACGATGCCGTGAAGCAGCCGGAACCGGTCGCGCCCGCCGGCGAGTCCGTCGGCCTGCATCGCCGTGAGATCGCCACCGGCGCTGAAGACCTGCGGTCCCCCGGTGATCACCACCGCCCGGGTGGCGGGGTCGCGCTCGATGCGGTCGATCGCCTCGGCGAGCGCGACCCGGATCGCCGGCGTGAGGGCGTTCCGCTTGGCGGGCTCGTTGAGCGTCAGGATCGCGACCGCGCCGTCGCGGCGCTCCAGCAGCACGGCCTCGTCGGAAGGGTTCGTCCCGGTCACCGTGCCACTCCTTCCTCAGGCGCGGCGAACACGGCGCGCCCGTTGTTGATCACCACCACGTCGCGCTCTGGCACGAGCGCCCGGAACGATCCGTCGCGCCAGATCTCGACCCGGACGGTCTCGCCCGGGTAGACCGGCGCGGAGAAGCGCATGGCGAGCTCGCGGAAGCGGCCGGACTCGTAGTCCCCGAGCGTCCGCAGCAGGGCGTGGCCGACGATTCCGAGCGTGCAGAGCCCGTGCAGGATCGGGCGCGGGAAGCCGGCCCGCGCCGCGACGTCCGGATCGGCGTGGAGCGGGTTGTCGTCGCCGTTGAGGCGGTAATAGAGCGCCTGCTCGGGCCGGGTCGGCATCTCGACCACGCTGTCGGGCGGGGTCCCGGGCAGGGCGTGCGGCTCCGCCACCGGCCCCGAGGGACCGCCGAAGCCGCCATCGCCGCGCAGGAAGGTGGTGCTGCGCGTCGTCGCGAGCAGCGTGCCGGAGCCGGCGTCCCGCACCTCCTTCTCCGAATACATCAGGGCACCCCGTCCCTCGCCCTTGTCGACGAGCCCGGTGATGCGGGTGGTTCCGATCACCTCGCCCTCGATCGGGAGCGGCCGGTGCATCGCGATGCGCTGCTCGCCGTGGACCACCCGGACCGCGTCGATGCCGGTCGCCGGATCGGCCATCCAGAAGCCCGGATGGGCCAGCACCACCGACATGGTCGGCACCGCTTTGAGCGTCCGGTGGCCGTCGACGAAGTCGAGCTGGCTGGTGTCGAGCGGATCCTGACCGAAGCCGACCGAGAGCGCGTAGAGCACGCTGTCGCGGGCCGTCAGGCGCTGGCGCACCTCCGGGATGCGGTGGCCCATCAGGGAGTCGTACGTGAAGGCCATATCGGGGCGTCCCGTCATCCGAAATCCGATTGATTGCTTCCGGCGATCCCTGCGGGACCGTTTTCGCATTGCGGATTTCTGCTTCGCTCAAGTGTGCGGAGCAAAGCTCCGCCGTCCCGGGCTCGTAAGACGCTGTCCGGAAGAGGCTTCCGGACAGCGTCTCAGAGAGTGTCTCGGCTGCCGAGGATCGCGGTCGCCTGGCTGGAGAGGGTGCCACCATTGCCGTGGCAGAGGGCGAGCCGCGTCGGCACCTGCCGCTCGCCGGCCTCGCCGCGGATCTGGGTCACCGCCTCGACGACGAGGAACAGCCCGTACATCCCGGGATGCACGCAGGAGAGCCCGCCGCCATTGGTGTTGACCGCGAGCGACCCGCCGGGCGCGATGGCGCCGCCCTCGACGAAGCGCCCGCCCTCGCCCTTCGGGCAGTAGCCGAGGTCCTCCAGGAACAGGATCGTGTTGATGGTGAAGGCGTCGTAGAGCATCAGGAGGTCGATCTCCCGGGGATCCACGCCCGCCATCGCGAAGGCGCGCGGCCCGCTCTCGCACGCCGCCGTCGTCGTGAGGTCCGGCATCTGCGCGAAGGACCGGTGCGAGGTCGCCATGCCCGCCCCGAGCAGGTAGGCCGGCGCCTGGCGCAGGTCCCGGGCGCGCTCGGACCGGACCATCACGCAGGCGGCGGCCCCGTCGGTGACCAGGCAGCAATCGAGCACGCTCAGCGGATCGCTGACGACGCGGCTTGCCAGCACGTCCTCAACGGTGAGCGGCCCGCGGGCGAAGGCGGCGGGGTTGCGGTTCGCCCAGGCCCGGGCCGCGACGGCGACGGCGGCGAGCTGTTCGCGCGTCGTGCCGAATTCATGCATGTGCCGGGCCGCAGCCATCGCGTAGCCGGTGATCGGGTGGCGCGGCCGGTAGGGCGCCTCGTGCCATTGCGGCTCGCTCATCGAGACGAGGCGGCCGCCCGCCGTGCGCTGGTTCGATCCGTAGGCGATCAGCGCGACGTCGCAGAGGCCCGCGTCCAAGGCGAGCGCGGCCTGGAGCAGGTGGATCTCGAAGGAGGATCCTCCGACATTGGTGCCCTCGATCACACGCGGCCGGATCCCGAGATATTCCGCCGCCGAGAGCGCCGGGAGTCCGTGCACGCCGGTGGCCGCGAAGATGCCGTCGACCTCATCGAGGCGCAGGCCCGCATCCGCGAGCGCCGCGAGGGCGGCCTCGCCGAGGAGCTCGATGGAGCTGCGGCCGGGCGCCTCGCCGAGTCCCGCCGTGCCGATGCCGACGACCGCCGCGCGGCCGCGAAGACGATGAGCCATGTCAAGCGGCCCCCTGGCTGGCGACGGCGAAGACGATCGCGGGCGCGCCGTCGATCGTGGCGATGCGGGCCGTCACGCGGGTGCCGATCGGCACCGTCTCGGCCCCCTCGATCCGCGACAGCATCCGCGGCCCCTCGGCGAGGTCGACGAGCGCGAGGTTGTAGGCGCCCTCGCGGGTGCGGTTCACCGTGATGCTGTAGACGGTGCCCTCGCCCGAGGCGGGAACCCATTCGAGGTCGGTCTCTCCGGTCCCCGGGACGGCGCCCCGCGGGTAGAAGACGTGGCGGCCCGTCGACCGGCTCCTCTGGAGCATGAACCGTCCCTCGGCGAGGAAGGCCTTGAACCGGGCCTCCGGTCCGGGTCGAGCGTCGGTGGCGTCACGCATGGCGGGTGCTCGCAGCTGGGATCTCGGTCGTCGCGGCGCCGGCCGCGGCTTGAGCTTGGGCTTGGGCTTGGGCGGGGCGGCGCTTGAACCCGCGGACCTTGGGCCACAGGCTCGCCAGTCCCCGCGGGCAGAGACAGAGCACGGCGACGAGAACGACCCCGAGGACGAGCTTGTCGCCGTAGGCGCCCAGCGACGCGAAGCTCTTCTGGGACAGGAGCAGGGCCGTGCCGAGGAGCGGCCCGAGCAGGATGCGCCGCCCGGCGAGGATCACCCCGGTCAGCATCAGGACCAGGAAGTAGGTCTCGAACAGGTCGGTGCCGACATAGGCGCGCTGGAACGCGTAGAGCCAGCCGGCCGCGGCGCTGATCACCGCCGAGAGCAGGAAGACCTGCAGCCGGATGCGGTTGCTGTCGAGGCCACACATCGTGGCCAGCCGCGGGTTCATGTGGACCATCAGCGCCGCCTGGCCGAGGCGCGAGCGCCGGAAGCGGTGGACGACGTAGAGGGTGAGGAGCAGCAGCAGGTAGGCGAAGGGCCAGAATTCGGCGCTGCGCCCGGCAGTCAGTTCGAGCGGTCCGATCGACAGGTCGAGGGGCGGGATGCCGACGATGCCGTCCGAGCCGCCGAGGAAGTCCCAGTTCGACGCCACGTTCATGCACACCACCGCCGCCGCGTAGGTGACGAGCGAGAAGGCGAATTCCCGTGTGCGCAGCGTGATCACCCCGAGCACCAGGGCGAGCGACAAGGCGGCCAGCACCGCGCCCGCGAGCGCGACCCAGGCGCCAAGGCCGTAGGTGACGGTGAGGATCGCCGCCGCGTAGGCGCCGGTGGCGAAGAAGGCGGTGTGGACGAGGCTGATCTCGCCGAGATCCGACAGGATCACGTCGAGGCCGTAGGACATCGCGGCGAAGATCGCGATCGCCACCAGCGTGTCGTAGACGAGCGTCGAGCCGCCGAGCAGCGTCGGGAGGAGGAAGCCCGCGGCGGCAAGCAGTGCCGCGAGGGCGAGGCGGGTGAGGGGATGGGTCATCGGGCAAAGCTCCCGGAGGCCGCGAGCGAGCCGGGCCGCAGCACCATCGCGGCGATGAGCAGGGCGAAGACCGCCGCCGTCGTGTAGGCCGGCGAGACGAGGGCGCCGAACAAGGCGGTGAAGAGGCCGATGCCTAGCCCGGCGACGTAGCTGCCGAGCACGCTGCCGATGCCGCCGAGCACCACCACCACGAAGGTCATCACCACCTGGTCGAAGCCCATCGAGGTGAGGATCGGCGTGCGCGGCGCGACGAGCGCCGCCGCGAAGGCGACCGCCGCACCCTCGAAGGCGAAGATGCCCATGTAGATGCGCGAGACCCGCAAGCCCCCGAGCGTCGTCAGCCGCGGGTCTTCGGCCACCATCCGGACCGCGGCGCCGAGCCAGCTGCGGTGCAGGGCGAGGTAGAGGCCGGCAAAGACCAGGATCGTGGCACCGACGAGGATCGCGTCCTGCACGGTGAACCAGACCGGACCGAGATGGACGCTCATCTCCTGGAACGGGCTCGCCAGGGTCTGGGGCTTCGGCCCGAAGGCGAGGCCGGCCGCGCCCTCGAGCGCCTGGCCGAAGCCGAGGGTGACGATCATCAGGCTGACGAGGTCCTGCGACAGCGTGAGCCGCAGGAACAGGCGCTGCATCACCGCCCCGAGGACGGCGCCGAGCAGGACCGCGGCGACGACCGCGACCGGGTAGGGTAGGCCGGTCGCCGCCATGACCCACCAGGCCACGAAGGCGCCGATCATGTACATCTGGCCGTGACCGAAGTTCACGAGCCGCGCGGCGCCGAGGAGCAGCGTCCAGCCGACCGCGACGAGCGCGTAGGCGTGGCCGATGATGATGCCGTTGACGAGTTGCTGGGCGACGTTCATCCGTGGCTCGCTCCGAGATAGGCCTCGACGATGCGCGGGTCGTTCCGCATCTCCGCCACCGTGCCGGCGGCGACCACGCGGCCGCGCTCCAGGAGGTGCAGCACGTCGGTGACCTCGGCCGCCGCGTGCACGTTCTGCTCGACGAGGAGCACCGTCAGCCCGCCCTCGACCAGCTCGCGGATGGTGGCGAGCAGCGTCGAGACCAGCCGCGGGGCGAGCCCGATCGAGGGCTCGTCGAGGAGCAGGAGCTTCGGCGCCATGCGGAGCGCCCGGCCGACCGCCAGCATCTGGCGCTCGCCGCCGGAGAGCGAGCCGGCGAGGTTCGTCCGCCGCTCGCGCAGGCGCGGGAACAGGGCGTAGACGTCCTCGACCGCATAGGAGCGGCCGCCATGGCTTCCGCCCGGGCGGGCCACCGCCTTCAGGTTCTCCTCGACCGAGAGGCCCATGAACACGCCGCGCCCCTCCGGCACGAGCTGGACGCCGCGGCGCACGTGCTGGTCGGCGGAGAGCCCGGTCAGCTCCTCCCCGTCGAGCCGGACGGAGCCGCTGATCCGCGGCTCGGCCCGCGACCAGTTGGCGACCGCGTTGATCAGCGTCGACTTGCCGGCCCCGTTGGCGCCGATCACCCCGGCGAGCGTGCCGGGCTCGACGACGAGGCTTTCGACCGCGACGGCCTCGGCCTGGCCGTAGGCGACCCGCAGGCCGCCGATCTGGAGCCTCGCGCTCACGCCGCCCTCCCGAGATAAGCTTCGAGCACGCGCGGATCGGCCTGGATGTCGGCGGGCCTGCCCGTCGCGATGACCTGGCCGAGCTCGAGGACGACGACTTCGTCGGCGATGGCCATCACGAGGTCCATGTGATGCTCGATCAGCACCACCGCGAGGCCGTCGTCGCGCATCCGCTCGAGCACGCCCCTGAGCGCGATCATGTCGGGGCCGCCCAACCCCGCCGCCGGCTCGTCGAGGAGCACGACCCGGGCGCCGGGGGCGGCGGCGAGCGCGATCGAGAGCATGCGCTGCGTGCCGTAGGAGAGTTCGCCCGGCAGCCGCCCGTGGGCGCTCTCGGGCACGTGGTAGGCGAGGAGGTGGGTTCTCGCCTCCTCCTCGATCGCGTTCCGGCGCCGCGCCTCGATCCAGGGCAGGAACACCGATTGCGCGAGCGGGCTCGGGCGGCTCTCCATGAGCGCTGCCGCCATGTTCTCCAGCACGGTCATGCCGCCGAAGAACGCGTTCTGCTGGAAAGTGCGGCGCAGGCCCGCCCGCGGCAGATCGTGGGCGGGCTTGCCCGTCACGTCCGCCCCGTCGAGCCGGATGCTGCCGCCATGCGACACCATGTTGGTGGCGGCCATGAAGCAGGTGCTCTTGCCCGCCCCGTTCGGCCCGATGATCCCGAGGATCCGTCCGGCGGAGACGGACCACGACATCTCCTTCAGGGCCTGGAACCCGCCGAAGCGGACCGACAGGTCCTGGACCGCGAGGACCGGCCTCGTATCAGCTCTCGACGACAATCTTGCCATCCTTCACCGTGAACACGAAGTGCCGGTGCTGCATCTGGCCGTTGGGCTCGAAGCGCACGGTGCCGAAGATCGTGCCGGGGATCTCCTGGCCGCGGATCGCGCCCGCGACCGCCTTGCGCTCGAGGGTGCCGGCCTTGGCGACGGCCTTGGCCCAGACCTGGAGCGAGGCGGCGCCGAGCGCCATGAACTTGTCCGGCTCGGTCTTGAACTGCTTCTGCATCTGCGCGACGAAGCGCTTGTTCTCGGGGTTGCTCGCGAACGGCTCGGTCTCGGGGAAGTAGATGTCGGCGCTGTGGAGCCCGTTGGCGGCCTTGCCGGTGGTCTCGATCACGCTCGGACCGACGGTGCCGACGGTGCAGATCACCGGCGCGCCGACATTCCCTTGCGCGTATTGCTGCAGGAAGGCCGGCAGGCCGGCGCCCTCGTTGGCGTTGATGCTGATGACGTAATCGGGTTTCGCGTCCCGGATGCTGGTGATCTCGACCCGGAAATCGGTCTGCGGGAACGGAAACTTGAGGGTCTGGGCGATGGTGTAGTCGAGGTTGGCCTTCTTGAATTCGGCCTCGATGCCCTGCTGGGCGCCGTTGCCGTAGGCGTCGTTCTCGGTGACGAAGACGATGCGAGCCTTTTTCGTCTTGCTGCCGAGATACTGCGCGATGATCGCCGCGTCCTGCACGTTGGCGCTGTTGAGGCGGATCGCCAGCGGGTTCGAGGCGCTGGCCAGGATCGCGTCGGCCTTCGAGATCATCGTGATGTCGAGGATGCCGGCCCGCGCCAGGACCGACTGCATCGCGAGCGTCACCGGGCTGTTCCAGCCCTCCAGCACCACCGCGACGCCGGCCGCCGCGAGTTCGTTCGCCTTGGCGACGCCGATCGCCGGCGTGCTCTCGTCGTCGCGTACCAGGATCTCGATCGGCCGGCCGAGCACGCCGCCGCTCTCGTTGATCAGGGCCGCCATGCCCTGGACGGCGTGGGTGACGTCCTGCCCCTGCCGGCCGGCGCCGCCGCTGAGCGGGATGATGAGCCCGACCTTGATCGGATCCGCCGCCCGCGCGAAGGCCGGCACGAGCGGGGCCGAGGCGAGCCCCGCCAGAACGCTGCGTCTCGATAACACGTTCGTTCCTCCCAGAGTTGAGCAAGTATTTTTTGGCGTTACTTGCTCATTTTTCAAGATATAACATTGTTTTTCGGTGCTGTCTATATGTATATGTTGGCGTTCGCAGCGCGGAGGACGCGATGAGCCAAAAAGGAACGGTGTTGGTTGCGGGTGCTGGCGGCCTGGTCGGGCGGGCAGCGATCGAGCATTACTTGAGCGACGGGTGGGAGGTGATCGCCCTGTCGCGACGCCCGCCCGAGCCGGCAACGGGAGCGGCGCACCTGGCCGTCGACCTTGCGGATGCCGCGCAGTGCCGGGCGCGGCTCTCGGAGGTCCGCACCCTCACCCACGTGGTCTACGCGGCCCTGTTCGAGAAGCCGGACCTGACCGGCGGCTGGCTCGACGACGACCAGATCGCCGTCAACCGGGCGATGCTCGCCAATCTCCTCGATGCGGTGGAGCCGCAGAACCCCGGCCTGCGCCACGTCGCCCTGCTCCAGGGTGCCAAGGCCTACGGGGTTCATCTCGGCCAGATCCCGGTCCCGGCCCGCGAGAGCGCGCCCCGCCACATCCACCCGAACTTCTACTGGGCGCAGGAGGACTTTTTGGCGGACAGGCAGGCCGGGAAGGGATGGAGCTGGACGATCTTCCGGCCGCAGGTGGTGTTCGGCTTCGCGGAGGGGAGCGCCATGAACATGGTCGCGGCGGTGGGCGCCTACGCGGCGATCAGCCGGGAGCTCGGGCTTCCGCTCGTCTATCCGGGCGTCGGCACCCGCGTCACCGAGGCGACGGATGCCCGCCTGCTGGCCCGCGCGATCGCCTGGGCCGGCCGCTCGGAGGCCGCCGCGAACCAGACCTTCAACGTGACCAACGGCGATGTCTTCACCTGGGAGAACCTCTGGCCGGTGATCGCCAGGGCCTTCCGCTTGGAGGTCGGCTTGCCGCACCCGATGCCGCTCTCCCGCATCATGCCGGGCCGAGCCGCGACCTGGCAGGCGATCGTCGCGCGCCACGGATTGCGGCCCCTGTCGCTCGACCGGCTGGTCGGCGCCTCCTGGCAATTCGCCGACTTCGCCTTCTCGCGGACCCACTCGACCTCGTCGCTGCTCAGCACGATCAAGATCCGCCAGGCGGGATTCGGCGAGTGCATCGACACCGAGGCGTCGCTGGCCTGGTGGCTGGCGGACCTGCAGGAGAGGCGGGTGCTGCCGGCCTGAGGCGATCGGCGCCGATCCGAGGCCGGGGAGGGGATCAGCGTCCGTCACGGATGATCCCCTTCTCCCGCAGCGTCGCACGCTCCGCCTCGTCGACTCCGAGCGAGGCCAGCACGTCGGCGGTGGACTCGCCGAGGGTCTGCGGGGCGATCCGGTATGTGGCGGGGGTGCGCGACAGCTGGCTCGGATAGCCGATCACCGTGACGGGCGTGCCGTCGCTGCGCTCCATGCGCTTGAGCAGGCCGCGGGCCGCGACCTGCGGGTCGGCGAGGATCTGGTCGATGCGGTTGATCGGCCCGCCGGGCACCCCGCCCGCCTCCATGGCGGCGAAGAAGTCGGCTGAGGTCCACTGCCGGATCGCGGCGCCTAAGCCCGCCTCGAGTTCCTTGCGGTCGCGCAGGCGTCCGACATTGTCGCGAAAGCGCGGGTCGGCGGCGAGTTCGGGGAGGTTCAGGAGCGCGCACAGGCTGCGGAACTGCCCGTCATTGCCGCAGGCGACGAGCACGTAGCCGTCCGCGGTCTGGAACTCGCGGTAGGGCACCACGTTCGGGTGCGAGTTGCCGAGCCGGCCGGGCGTCAGCCCGCCGACGATGTGGTTCATGCCCTGGTTGACCAGGACCGCGACCTGGCTGTCGAGGAGAGCGCAATCGATGTGCTGGCCCTCGCCGGTCGCGCTGCGGTGGTGGAGCGCGGCGAGGATCGAGGTGGCGGCGTAGAGGCCGGTGAACAGGTCGCTCACCGGCAGGCCGACCTTGATCGGACCGGCACCCGGCTCGTCGTCGGGGCGGCCGGTGACGCTCATCAGGCCGCTCATGCCCTGGATCAGGAAATCGTAGCCGCCCCGCGAGGCGTAGGGCCCGGTCTGGCCGAACCCGGTCACCGAGCAGTAGATCAAGCCCGGGTTGGCGGCCGACAGCGAGGCGTAGTCGAGGCCGTAGCGGGCGAGCGCCCCGGTCTTGAAGTTCTCGACCAGGATGTCGGCCCGCTCGGCCAGCCGCCGCACCAGGGCGGCGCCCTCGGGCATGCCGAAATCGATGGCGATGCTGCGCTTGTTGCGGTTGGCGCAGAGGTAGTAGGCGGCGTCGGACGGCCCGTCCGGCCCCTGCACGAAGGGCGGGCCCCACAGCCGTGTGTCGTCGCCCGTCTCCGGCCGCTCGATCTTCCAGACCTCGGCACCGAGGTCGCCGAGAACTTGCGAGGCCCACGGGCCGGCAAGCACGCGGGAGAGGTCGAGGACCTTCAAGCCTTGCAACGGTCCCGACAGGGCCTCCAGCGGCTCCGCTTCCGGTCCTGTGGCCGCTCGTGTCTGTTCCGCGCCCGCCAAATCCGCGCTCCTCCCGTTCGTGATCTTTTGTATTTCATTAGTTGAAATGCATGTTCAAAACAGTGTAGACCGATCGGCGGCGGATGCAACGCCGACTTCGATCCCCGATGCGTCGACCGAGAGAGTTTTTTGCATGCCGTCCTTCGAGCCCGTCACCGCGGCCCTGCGGGTGCTGGAGGTCCTGTTCGCGCTCAACCGCCTCAAGGAGGCGAGCGTCGGCGACCTCTTCCGCGAGACCGGCCTGAACCGGCCGACGATCGTCAGGATGCTCGAGACGCTGATCCATGCCGGGCTGGTGGCGCGCCACCCGACGAGGGCCGTCTACGTCACCACCGGGCGCACGCTCGAACTGAGCAGCGGCTACCAGAAGCACGAGGAGATGGCGCTCGCCGCCGCCCCGATCCTCGCGCGGCTGCACAATGCGCTGCAATGGCCCTCCGACGTCTCGGTCTTCGACGGCGACGCGATGGTGGTGGCGCGCACCAGCCGCAGCGAGGGCGTGCTGCACTTCAACCGCCGGCCCGGCTACCGGGCGCCGCTCCTCGGCACGTCCCTCGGCATGGCCTTCCTGGCCTTCTGCGACCCGAAGACCCGCGCCCAGGCGCTGGCAGTGCTCGCCGCGTCGGACGACCCGTGGAACGCCGTCGTCCACGATCCCGAGAGGCTCGAGCGGCTGCTCGCGAGCGTGCGGGACAACGGATACGCCAGCATGAACAAGGACTACTCGCGCACGTCCTATAACGGCGTCGCCTCGGCGATCGGCGTGCCGGTGCTGATCGGCGGGGTCGCGGTCGGGAGCCTCAACCTCATGTACCTGCGCAACTCCCTCGGCGAGGCCGACGTGGTCGCCCGCTTCGTCGCGCCGCTGCGGGCGGCGGCGGCCGAGATCGCCGACGCGCTTGCGGCGATGCGCGGGGAGTGACGCTTGTTCCTCCTGACCGAAACAACATCCTCCCTGTCATCCCGAGGCCGCGCAGCGGAATCCAGGATCCATGATTGCTGACGACTCGGAATGAAGCGGAGCGCTCTCCACCTCATCTGGCACGCTCAGCGATGACAAATCCCGGGGTCTCGCCTGCGGCGAGCCCCCGGGATGACGCGGAGGGCATGAAATCGTTGGATGTCACCAAATCATGCCATCGGCCCAGGATGCCGACGCATCGACTCGATCTCGGGCAGGCCCGCGATCGACGGGGCCGATGACCCATCTCGCATTGTCGACGCCAAGACCAGAAGTCCGGGACCTTGGGCTTGACGAAAACTCGAGAACGGAACCGAAGGTCTTTGTCTTTCGACCGTTGGTATGATCTGCGAATATTACGGCGCGAAATTGAGTCTCAACCCCGGCCGCTTCCACGGCACCCGCACCAATTGCCCGGTTCCCGACAGGGTCACGTAGGCCGTCCGCAGATCCGCCCCGCCGAAGCAGATGTTGGTGGTGTAGACGTCTGGCATCGGGACGCTCTCCACCAGCTCCCCCTCGGGCGAGATGACGGTGATCGCCCCCGTCATCAGCGTCGCGACGCAGATGTTGCCGGAGGCTTCGACCGCGAGGCTGTCGTAGCGCTGGTAGCCCGCCTGGTTGAATAGGAAGCGGCCGCCATGCGGCGACGGGAACGGACGGCGCCGGATCTTGCCCGGCTCGGCGAGGTCGAAGCCCCAGAGCCGGCCGCCCTCGGTCTCGGCGACGTAGAGCACCGTCTCGTCCGGCGAGAGCCCGATGCCGTTCGGGGTCAGGATCGGGTGCACCACCTCGGTGATGAACGAGCCGTCGGTCTTGGCGTAGTAGATGCTGCCCTGGTCGCGGTCGCGGTGGCGCGCCTTGCCGAGGTCGGTGAAGTAGAAGCCGCCCGCCCGATCGAAGACGATGTCGTTGGGGCCCTTGAGCTTCGTGTCGCCGCAGCTTTCGTAGAGCACTGTGCAGGCGCCCGTGCGCGGGTCGATCCGCTCGATCCGTCCGCCCGAGTAGGTCTCCGGGGTCCCGATCGGCCGGATCATCCCCGGCTCCTCGTGCCAGGCGAAGCCGCCGTTGTTGCAGACGTAGAGCATCCCGTCCGGCCCGAGCGCGAGGCCGTTCGGACCTCCGCCCGGCTCGGAGATGACCGAGACGGTTCCGTCGAGCGCGACCCGCGAGACCGTCCCGCGGGCGATCTCGACGAGCGCGATGGACCCGTCCTCCAGGACGACCGGCCCTTCCGGGAAGCGCAAACCCGTCGCCATCACCGCGATGTCAGTCATCTCGTTCCTCCGCTTTTTCCCTTGACCAGGCTGTGGTTCAGTCCTCGCCGTAGGGGCGCTCGCGCCACCACGGATAGGCCGCGGGCATGTCGGCCGAGACCCTTCCCGAGAAGGCCGGAGCCCGCTTCTCGAAGAAGGAGGTCACGCCCTCCGTCACGTCGGGGCTGCGGCCCCGCTCGGCGAGGAGGCGGCTCTCGATCCGGTGCGCCTCCATCGGGTGGTCGGCCCCGAGCATCCGCCACATCATCTGCCGGGCGAGCGCGACGGAGACCGGCGAGGCGGCCTCGGCGATCTCGCGCGCGATGGCGCGGGCCGCCGGCAGGAGGTCGTCGGGCGCGTGCAGGCTGCGCACGAGGCCGCTCGCCAGCGCCTCCTCGGCCGGGATCAGCCGGCCGGTCGCGACCCACTCCATCGCCCTTTGCATCCCGACGGCGCGGGGCAGGAACCAGGACGAGCACGCCTCGGGCACGAGCCCGCGCCGGGTGAACGGGAAGGCGAAGCGCGCACCCGTCACGGCGAGCCGGATGTCCATCGGCAGCAGCATCGTGGCGCCGACCCCGACCGCCGCCCCGTTCACCGCCGCGATGACGGGCTTCGTGCAGGCGAAGATGCGCAGCGCCAGCCGCCCGCCGGAGTCGCGCATCGCCTCGCTGTCGGCGGAGGCTTCGGCCCGGCCGGCGACGTCGAAGCGGGAGGCGCCGGCCGACATGTCGGCGCCGGCGCAGAAGCCGCGGCCGCTGCCGGTCACGATCACGGCCCGCACGGCGTCGTCCCGGTCGGCCCGGTCGAGGCAGGCGACCATCGCCTCCCGCATGGTGGCCGTGAAGGCGTTCAGCTTGTCCGGCCGGTTGAGCGTGATCGTCAGCACCCCGTCGTCGAGCCCGGAGAGGACTTCGGTGGTCGTCTCAGCGGCCATAGGCGATCTCCTCCCCGCGGCGGGCGAGCCGGCGGAATTTCTCGCCAGCGACGTCGACGGCCCGCGCGTCCGAGGCGTTGCCGTCGAGGGCGCGCCGGTACACGCCGGCGACGATCGCGGCCCAGCGAAACAGCGAGAACACGACGAAGACGTCGAGGTCGGCCGGCACCGGGCGCCCGGCCGCAGCGGCGTAGGCGGCGACGAACTCCGCCTCGTCCGGGAGCCCCGGCACGTCGAGGCCGACGAGCCCCTGCTCGGCGGGCGTGGTGCGCCAGGGCAGCAGGCAGTAGGCGAGGTCGGCGAGCGGGTGGCCGAGGGTCGAGAGTTCCCAGTCGAGGACCGCGATCACCCGTGGCTCCACCGGGTGGAGCATCAGGTTGCCGAGGCGGTAGTCGCCATGCGCGATGGCGGTCTCGTCGGGAACGTCGGCACGCGCCTCGAGCCAGGCGATCAGGCGGTCCATGGCCGGCTCCGGCGCAAGGTCGGCAGCCCGGTACTGCTTCGTCCAGCGCGCGACCTGCCGCCCGACGTAGTTGCCGGGCCGGCCGTAATCGCCGAGACCCACAGTGGCGGGGTCGAGGCGGTGCAGGCGCCCGAGCACCCGCGCCGCGTCGAGGAAGGCGGCTCGCCGATGGCCCGCATCGACCCCCGGCATGTCGCGCTCCGCGTAGATGCGCCCGACGAGGTAGTCCATCACGTAGAACGGCGTCCCGATGACGCCTGGGTCGTCGCAGTAGAGCCGGACCCGGGGGACCGGCACGTCGGTCGCGCTCAGCGCGCCGAGCACCCGGTACTCGCGGTCGACCGCGTGAGCGGAAGGCAGGAGCGTGCCGCCCGGCTTCTTGCGCAGCACGTAGGCCCCGCCCGGCGTGGCGAGGTGGAAGGTCGGGTTGGACTGACCGCCCTGGAACTGGCGCACCACGAGCCCGTCCGCCGCTCCCGGCAGGAGAGGGGCGAGGGTGCGCCGCAAGCGCTCCTCGTCAAAGCGGTGGTTCGGCAGCACCGGGACCAGGGCCGGCCCGCCGATCACGGGCGCCTCAGCCATCGGCGCGCGCCGGACGGTACTTGGCCAGTTCGAGGCGCCCGATCTGGTGGCGGTGGACCTCGTCCGGCCCGTCGACGATGCGCAGGGTGCGGGCGTACTTGTACATGTAGCCCAGGCCGAAATCCGTCGTGACGCCGGCGCCCCCGAAGGCCTGGATCGCCCGGTCCACCACCGCGCAGGCCATGTTGGCGGCCGCCACCTTGATGCCGGCGATCTCGGCCCGCGCCGCCTTGTTGCCGACCTGGTCCATCTTCCAGGCGGCATGCAGGACGAGCAGGCGCACCTGGTCGATCTCGATCCGGCTCTGGGCGATGCGCTCGATCATCACGCCCTGCTGCGCCAGCGGCTTGCCGAAGGCGGTCCGCGCGCTCAGGCGACGGCACATCATCTCGAGCGCACGCTCCGCCAGCCCGACGGCCCGCATGCAGTGATGGATGCGGCCGGGCCCGAGCCGTCCCTGCGCGATCTCGAAGCCGCGGCCCTCGCCGAGGAGGATGTTGTCGACCGGCACGCGGGCGTTCTCGAACACGATCTCGCCGTGCCCGTGCGGCGCGTCGTCGAAGCCGAAGACCGGCAGCATCCGCTCGATCGTGACGCCGGGGGTGTCGGTCGGTACCAGGATCATCGATTGCTGGCGGTACTTGTCCTCCCCGTGCGGGTCGGTCTTGCCCATGACGATGAGGAGCTTGCAGCGCGGGTCGCCCGAGCCGGACGACCACCACTTGCGCCCGTTGATGACGTACTCGCCGCCGTCGCGGGTGATCGTGCAGGCGATGTTGGTGGCGTCGGACGAGGCGACGTCGGGCTCGGTCATGGCGAAGCAGGAGCGGATCTCGCCGGCGAGCAGCGGCTTCAGCCAGCGCGCCTTCTGGCTTTCCGTCCCGTAGCGCTCCAGGGTCTCCATGTTGCCGGTGTCGGGCGCCGAGCAGTTGAACACCTCGGAGGACCATTGCACCCGGCCCATCATCTCGGCGAGCGGCGCGTATTCGAGGTTGGTGAGCCCGGCGCCCGCGCCGCTCGCGGGCAGGAACAGGTTCCACAGGCCGGCTTCGCGCGCCAGGGGCTTGAGCCGCTCGACGACCGGGACGGGCTGCCAGCGATCCGTCAGCGCGGCCTGCTCGGCCTTGTAGGTCGCCTCGTTGGGATAGATGTGCTCGTCCATGAAGGCCTGCAGCCGCTCCTGCAGGGCGGTCACCTTCGGCGCGTGGTGGAAGTCCATCGCGTGTCCTCGCAAAGATCGGGAAGTGAGTGTCACGGCGTCTGGTGGTCGCGGCGGCGCGGCGTCAGCAGGAGCTTGCCCACGCTCCGCCGGCCGGCGAGTTGCGCCAGCGCTGCCGGCGCCTCGTCGAGCGGCAGGCGGCCGCCGATCAGCGGATCGAGGCGACCTTCCGCCTGGAGCGCCAGGAGGGAGTCCTGGACCTCGCGGAGAAGGGTGGGATCGCGTTTTTTCACCTCGCCCCAGAAGACGCCGAGCACTGTCCCCTCCTTGAGGAGGAGGCGATTCGCGGGCAGCTCGGGCGGGGCGCCGCCGGCGAAGCCCACGACGAGGAGCCGGCCGTGCCAGGCGAGGGCGCGCAGGCTGTCGAGGCCGACCCGGCCGCCGACCGGATCGTAGATCACGTCCGCGCCGACGCCGCCCGTCGCCTCGCGGACCGCCTCGACCCAGCCCGGCTCCTCGTAGGAGACCGCGACCTCGGCACCGAGCCGCCGGCACACGTCCAGCTTCTCCGGCGAGCCGGCGGTGGCGATCACCCGGCAGCCCGCAGCCAGGGCGATCTGCACGGCTGCGCTGCCGACGCCGCCGGCCGCGGCATGGACCAGGACCGTCTCGCCCGGCCGGATTCCCGCCCGGCGGTGCAGGGCGTACCAGGCCGTCGGGTAGTTCACCCCGAGCAGAACCAGGCCCGCATCCGCCGGCACGCCGGTCGGGATCACGGTCGCGGCCGCATCCGGCATCAGCGCCAGCTCCGCGAATCCTCCGGTCGGGATGCTGGCGCAGACCCGCTCGCCGGGCGCGCGGGCGCAGCCGGGGCCGGCCGCCACGACCTCGCCCGACACCTCGATCCCGGGCACGAAGGGCAGGGCGGGCTTCCGCTGGTAGCGGCCGCGCACCATCAGCGTGTCGGCGAAGTTGACCCCGGCGGCCTCGACGAGCACCAGCAGCTCGCCTGGCCCCGGGACCGGGTCCGGGCGCTCGGCCAGGACCATCCGCCCCTCGTCGGTGATCGCCTCGACGACCCAGCAGCGCATCAGCGGGGTCCGCCCTTCACGATCAGGGCGTCGGCGGCGACGATCCGGTCGGCCGTGCAGATGAGCGGGTTGATCTCCATCTCGGCGACCACATCGTCCGCATCGGCCGCGAGTTCGGAGAAGCGGCACACGATCTCGGCGAGCCGCGAGACGTCCACCGCCGGCGCGCCGCGAAAGCCGTCGAGCAGGGCCGCCCCCTTGAGGTCGCGCAGCATCGCCTCGGCCTCCGCGCGCCCGACCGGCGCGAGGGCGAGCGCGGTGTCGCGCAGGATCTCGACGAGGACGCCGCCGAGGCCGACGACAATGAGCGGGCCGAATTGCGCGTCGTGCCGGGCGCCGACCATGACCTCGACCCCCCGCGGGACCATCGGCTGGACGACGACGCCCCGGAAGTTCGGGCGGGGCGTCATAGCGTCGACGGCCGCCAGGATCTCCGCGTAGGCGCGCTCGACCTCGGCGGCGCTCGCCACGTTGAGCTTGACCAGCCCGGCCTCCGTCTTGTGCAGGATGTCAGGGCTCTCGCCCTTGAGCACGACCGGAAAGCCGAGCGCCTTCGCAGCGCCTCGAGCCTCCGCCGCGGACCCGACCGGCCGGTCCTCCACGACCGGGATGCCGTAGTGCGCCATGACGCCCTTGGCTTCCCGTTCGGTCAACGAGGATCCGCCCGTCTGCGCGAGCAGGGTGGCCATCCGCTCCTTCGCGGCCGGATCCGAGATCCGGCCCTCGGCGGTCGGGCCGGCCCGCCGCAGGGCGTCGCGCCGGTGCCAGGCGGCAATGGCCGCGAAGCAGCGGTCCATCGAGTGGAACAGCGCGAGGTGCGGGTCGCTCTCGGTCTCGCGCGCGCCCGGGCCCCCGAGCCATTCCGGCGCCCAGACGTTGCAGACGAGCTTGGCGTTGGCCGCGGCCGCCCGGCTGAACACCGGCAGCCGGACCGTCGCCGAGTCGTAGGCGTAGGCGTGCGAGGTCACCATGACGCCGTAGAGCGGGTCCGCCAGCAGCGCCCCGGCGCAGGCGGCAAGGCTGTCCGCCGAGCCGATGACCTGGGCGGTCACGTCGCACGGGTTGCGGGTCGAGCCGTATTCCGGCACTTGCGCCGCGAGCACGGCGGCGGCCTCGGGCCCGGGCTGGGGCAGCGCCACGCCGTGCGCCTCCGCCTTGTCGGCGGCGATGATGGTCGCACCGCCGGAGGTCGCGATCACGGCGACGCCCTGCGCCCGCGGTGCGCCCGCCTTGGCGAAGAACGCGGCCGCCTCGACCAGCGCCTCGAGCTTGTCGACCTGGATCACGCCGGCGCGCGCGAAGCCCGCCGCGTAGGCCGCGTCGGATCCGGCGAGCGAGCCCGTATGCGACAGGGCCGCCCGGGCGCCCTCCTGCCCGGTCGCGATCTTGTAGAGGACGAGCGGCTTGTCGGCCTCCCAGGCAAGCGCAGCGGCCCGCAGCATCCGGCCCGGATCGGCCATGCCCTCGAACAGGCAGGCGATCGCCCGGCAATGCGGGTCCTGCGCCAGGTAGGCGACGTAATCGGCAACGTCGACGTCGCAGGAATTGCCCGCGGTCAGCACGTGGCTCACCGAGACGCCGCGCTCGATCCCCTGGGCCAAAGAGAAGCCGAGGGAGCCCGACTGGCTCACGATCCCGATCGCGTGCGGGGCGAGCGGCCGGCGCTCGGGCATGGCCGAGAAGGTGAGGCCGGCCCCCCGCGCGTAGTTGACGAGGCCGATCGTGTTCGGCCCGACCAGGCGCATGTTCGCGCCCCGCGCGATCTCCACGAGGCGCCGCTGGTGCGCGACGTGCTCGGGCTTGCCCGTCTCCGCGAATCCGGCCGCCAGCACCAGGACGGCGCCGACGCCCTTCGCCGCACATTCGCGAACGACCGGTTCGACCGCCTCGCGCGGCGTCGCGATCACGACGCAGTCCGGGGTCTCGGGCAGGTCCGCGACGGTCGGGTAGCAGGGCTGGCCGGCCAGCTCGGCGTGCTTGGCGTTGATCTGGTAGAGGCGGCCGTCAAAGGCCTTCAGGTTGGCGACCGTGCGGCTGCCGAAGGCATTCGGCCGCTCGGACACGCCAACGACGGCGACGCTCTCGGGGGCGACGAGCCGCCTCATCTCCTCGCACGCGTAGGGGCTGCGCCTCGAGCTCTCGATCCCCGTCATCGGGAGGCTGCCGGGAGGCGCGGGCCGGAGCCAGTACGGCGGCGCCCTCGTCCGGGATCCGAGAGCCGGCAAGCCGGCCGAGCCCGCCCATCGCCGAAGCGACGAGCACGTGCAGGCGTTTCCTTCATGTTTATTTCATTCTATGAAATGACCTTTCATTCATCTTCGATCATGTAAGGTCCTGTGTAAAGGCGTGATGAGCGCGAATTCGCAGCTCCGCGCCGCAGCGGTCCACCTTCTGCCGGAGCCTCCGCGCTGGACGCCTCCGGATCGTGCGTTTTCGGGCCATCCGGTTCCGCAATTCCGGTCGAGGCGGAGTAGGACGCACCCGATACATCCGACGGAGCGGCTCCAACCGTGACACCGGGCCTGCAGGAAGTTCTTGGTCCGATGCCGTTTGACGAGCCACGCTGCTGACCCGAAGCGGCCCCTCCCAGATCTAACTTCACATGTCCGGTGATCGACATTTTCCGGGCATTTTAATTTCGTCATGCTATTCCGACACCAGCTGTCGCGCCGTAGTCTGGTGTCATACCAACGGTCGATAGAAAACGACCTTCGGTTCCGTTCTCGAATCGTCGCCGAGCCCAAGGTCTCGGACGTCTGGGCTTGGTGTCGAACGTTCGAGATGGTCCAACGGACCCGTCGATCTCGGGAAAGCCCGAGATCGAATGTGATGCGTCAGCATCTGAGACCGTTGGTATCAAAGGGGTCACTCGAGGCTGGTTCGAGCGGCGTGAGGATGGTCGGCAGCGCTGCGATCGGGGCCTGCCGTCTCGACGGGCTACGCCAGCCACCTCCCATCGCCTATGACCCCGGTCTCATATCGCCGCCATGTTCCCTTCGCCGTCGTCACCAGCTAGAACGCCATCAGCGTGGCAGTCAACGGCGAGAGCACTCCCTTCGTGCATCGCCGAACCAGTCCCTCGGCCGAAGAAGCCGACGATGGCAGAAGCCTTGCCGCTCGCGGCTCGACAGGGTCCTGCGGGCCCGACGACCACATCGGCATGTCGCCTTGACCGGCCGCGCGACCTCCTCTCCTGCCTTGCTCGGACTTCCGGCGCAGGATCGACTTACGGCGTTGCATCGGTCGACAAAGCGATGGTCTTCTGCGCCCAAGGCGGCACCGAGGAGCGCGCGGCGGGTGAGGCCGCTGACCGGAAGGCGGCCGGTGGGACGGCCCGGAACTTCAGGCTCACGACGAGGCTGATGGTCCGCTCGCCGACGAAGGCCCGCTCGCCACCGGCGGCGATCCGCACCGGGCAGGCCAGCACCGGCAGGCTCACCGCGCCGCTGCGGGCAAGCTCGTGGTAGCGGGCCATGCCGGCGAAGTCGCGGTCGAGCCGGTTGAAGTTCGCTGTGAAGCTCGCCGGCGCCTCGGCGATGCCCGAACCAGCAAGATCATTCCGGTTGCTGTGAACTTCACACCCGCAGTTCGGTGTCGTATTTACTTTATATGAGGGAGAGTTTATAAAAATTTATGCTTTAATAGATTTTAACGTGCCGTTGTATCCGGGTTTCGCCCTGCATAGGCACGCCTGCGGCCAGGCAGCAATGTGCCGCCGGAATACCTGCCAGCCGAGCATTTGCGCGCCGTTTGTCTCACAAGTCAATAGCCTTCAAGTCTGTGCAATCACGCTTTGCTGAAAAATTAGCGCAGAGGTGTTGCGGCGTGTCCATTGCTGCGGCGCAAAAATTGCGGCGACAGTGCAATTGTCCATCATAAAAACAGTTACTTGATAGAATAATAAGTCTCTTATTTCGATTTTATAAGATATTTATTTTCGCAGCTGCAATAAGAAAAATATCCATCTCGATTGCCGCATCGTCCCGAGCCGCCCGAAAGATAGATGGAAGACATCAAGATCGACGACTGCTAACGTAATTGCGGTGAGCGAAGGTAATAAGTTCCTTATAAGAAAGCGAAGTGAGATTGATCTAAGGTCAAACTAAGAGAGATTGACCATGATCTCGCTCGCTAACCGTTCCTCATCGCGCGAGCACGTTCGGCCTCGCGGCCCGAGCGCCGCAGAGACGTGAAACGCTGACCGGAGACGCAGAGCATGGGCATCGATCGCATGGGCAAGTTTGTGAATTCCGTTTCGGTGGCCGCGCTGCTGGCGCTGGCGCCGCTCGCGGTGCCGCACGCCGCACTCGCCAACGACAAGCTCGACGAGCTGTCGAAGAGCGACGAAAACTGGGTGATGCCGGGGAAGAACTACGACTCCGACAACTACAGCAAGCTGACGCAGATCAACGAGAAGAACGTCAAGAATCTCAAGGTCTCCTGGCAGTTCTCGACCGGCCTGCTCAACGGACATGAGGGCGCGCCTCTGGTCGTCGACGGCAAGATGTTCGTCCACACCTCGTTCCCGAACAACACCTTCGCGCTCGGGCTCGACGATCCGGGCAAGATCCTGTGGCAGGACAAGCCGAAGCAGAACCCGGCCGCGCGCTCGGTGGCCTGCTGCGATCTCGTCAACCGCGGCCTCGCCTATTGGCCGGGCGACGGCAAGACCCCGCCGCTGATCCTCAAGACCCTGCTCGACGGCCACGTCGCGGCGCTCAACGCGCAGACCGGCGAGACGGTGTGGAAGATCGAGAATTCCGACATCAAGGTCGGCTCGACGCTCACCATCGCCCCCTACGTCGTCAAGGACAAGGTCATCATCGGCTCGTCCGGGGCCGAGCTCGGCGTGCGCGGCTATCTCACCGCCTACGACGTCAAGACCGGCGAGCAGAAGTGGCGCGCCTACGCCACCGGCCCGGATTCCGACCTGCTGCTGGCCAAGGACTTCAACATCCACAACGCCCATTACGGCCAGAAGGGCCTAGGCACCTCGACCTGGGAGGGCGACGCCTGGAAGATCGGCGGCGGCACCAACTGGGGCTGGTACGCCTACGATCCCGGCACCAACCTGATCTACTTCGGCACCGGCAACCCGGCGCCGTGGAACGAGACGATGCGGCCGGGCGACAACAAGTGGACGATGACGATCTTCGGCCGCGATGCCGATACCGGTGAAGCCAAGTTCGGCTACCAGAAGACGCCGCACGACGAGTGGGATTATGCCGGCGTCAACGTGATGATGCTGTCGACCCAGAAGGACCTCGCCGGCAAGGAGCGCAAGCTCCTGACCCACCCGGACCGCAACGGCATCGTCTACACGCTCGACCGCACCAACGGCGATCTCGTCTCGGCGCACAAGATCGACGACACCGTCAACGTCTTCAAGACCGTCGACCTGAAATCCGGCCTGCCGGTGCGCGATCCCGAATACGGCACCCGGATGGACCACCTCGCCAAGGACATCTGTCCCTCGGCGATGGGCTACCACAACCAGGGCCACGATTCCTACGATCCGAACCGCAAGCTCTTCTTCATGGGCATCAACCACATCTGCATGGATTGGGAGCCCTTCATGCTGCCCTACCGGGCCGGACAGTTCTTCGTCGGTGCGACGCTGAACATGTATCCGGGTCCGAAGGGCGACCGGCAGAACGCCGAGGGCCTCGGCCAGATCAAGGCCTACGACGCCATCACCGGCAAGTTCAAATGGGAGAAGATGGAGCGCTTCGCGGTCTGGGGCGGCACCATGGCGACGGCCGGCAACCTGGTCTTCTACGGAACGCTCGACGGCTACATCAAGGCGCGCCACTCCGACACCGGTGAACTGCTCTGGAAGTCGAAGCTGCCGTCAGGCGCCATCGGCTACCCGATGACCTATACCCACAAGGGCACGCAATACGTGGCGATCTATTACGGCGTCGGCGGCTGGCCGGGCGTCGGCCTCGTCTTCGACCTGCAGGACCCGACCGCCGGCCTCGGTGCGGTCGGCGCTTTCAAGAAGCTCGCCAACTACACCCAGATGGGCGGCGGCGTGACGGTGTTCTCCCTCGACGGCAAGGGTCCCTACGACGACCCGAATGTCGGCGAGTACTCGGCGAACTGAACCGTCGACTTCCGCTCCTCCCCGTTTCGGGGAGGAGCGACCCGCTGCCTCTCGTGACAACGGATCCGATCATGTTGAGATCGCTCGGACATCTGCGCCGGTTCCTCCTGGGCGCGACGCTCGCCACCGCCGGCCTCGCCACCCCGGCCCTCGCCCAGACGATCACGCAAGCCCCGCCCGCGCAGGCCACGCCCGCTCCCACGCCGCCCGACGGCAGCGTCCTACGAGTCTGCGCCTCCGCCTCGCAGCCGCCGCTCTCGCTCAAGGACGGCAGCGGCCTCGAGAACCGCATCGCGGCTGCCGCCGCCGAGGCGATGGGGCGCAAGGTGCAGTTCGTGTGGTCGGACAAGCCCGCGATCTACCTGGTGCGCGACTTCCTCGACAAGAAACTGTGCGACGTCGTCGTCGGTCTCGATACCGGCGACCCGCGGGTGCTGACGACGAAGCCCTATTACCGCAGCGGCTACGTCTTCGTGACCCGGGCGCAGGACGGGCTCGATCTCACCTCCTGGTCCGACCCGCGCCTCAAGGCGGTGAACCACGTCGCGGTGCCGTTCGGCTCGCCGAGCGAGGCAATGCTGAAGAACATCGGCCGCTACGAGGAGGACATGGCCTACCTCTATTCGCTGGTGAACTTCCGCTCGCCGCGCAACCAGTACACCCAGATCGATCCGGCCCGCCTCGTCGGCGAGGTCGCGAGCGGCAAGGCCGACGTCGCCGCGCCCTTCGCCCCGGACGTCGCCCGCTTCGTCAAGGCGTCGACCGTGCCGTTGCGCATGACCCTGGTGGCGGACGACGCCGCCCGCAGCGACGGCCAGAAGGTCGCGATGCGCTTCGACCAGTCGATGGGCGTGCGCCGCGGCGACGAGGCTCTGCTCGCCGCTCTCGACCAGGCCCTCGTCAAGGCCCGCCCGGCGATCGAGGCGATCCTGAAGGACGAAGGCGTGCCGACGGTGCCGACCGGCTCCTGAGCCTTTCCCCGCATCCCATCCTGCGGACCGCCGGGCGCGGTCCCCCGACTTGAAGCGAGCGTTCATGATCCAGCGTAGGACCGCCCTCGGCGCCAGCCTCGGGCTCGTCATCCTCATTGCCGGCCTCGGCGCCCTGCCGCGCGCCACCACGGCGCAGAGCAGTGCCGTCGACCTGCGCAACGTCGTCACCGGCGAGAAGCTCGACCTCAGCGACGTGCTGCCGGAGGGCAAGGACACGCCCGGGGTGAAGCAGTTCCTGGCCACCGGCCACAACCCCTACATCACCGATGCGAGCTGCCTGAAGAAGGGCGAGCAGACCTTCCTCGCCGCCTGCTCCGGCTGCCACGGCCATATCGGCGAGGGCAAGATCGGCCCCGGCCTCAACGACAATTACTGGACATACCCGCAGAACACGACCGATGCCGGCCTGTTCTCGACGGTGTTCGGCGGCGCCAACGGCCAGATGGGGCCGCACAACGAGAGCCTGACCCTCGACGACATTCTCCAGGTCATCGCCTGGGTCCGTCACCTCTATACGGGGCCGGTCAGCGACGCCGAGTGGCTGAACGACGAGCAGAAGAAGAAATACACCCCTTACAAGCTCGGCGAGACCTTCCCCGACAATCCGCCCGGGATGTGCGCCGGCAACGGCAAGTCCTGACGGTCCCCGATCCCGGGCTGCCGCACGGCCCGGGATGCCATGGCCGGAGGTGCTCTCCGCTCCGGCCCAGAACCGCCCGCCATCAACCATAATCCGACAGGAGGAACACGATGCGCCTGATTCTCGCCGCCGCGACCGTCGCGCTGCTCGCCACGGCCGCTGCGCCCGCGCTCGCCTATGACGGCACCAAGTGCAAGGCGCCGGGCGATTGCTGGGAGCCCAAGCCCGGCTTCCCCGCCAAGATCGCCGGGACGAAGTACGATCCCAAGCACGACTCCAAGGAGCTGAACAAGCAATTCGCCTCCATCCAGGCGATGGAGGAGCGCAACAAGAAGCGCGTCGAGAATTTCAAGAAGACCGGCAAGTGGGAATACGACGTCAACAAGATCGCGGCGCAGTAGATCTCCATCCGCGCGGCGCCGTCGCGCGCCGCGCTCCCCCGTGCCTTGCGACAAACCCGGAATCGTCGATCCGCATGAACTCAATCCGGCCGGCCGATGCGGCCCCGACCGACTGGCGACAAATCGCCGACTGGCGCCAAGTCGCCCTGCGCTTCGAGGCGGAGATCGCCAAGGCGGTGATCGGCCAGGACCGGGTGATCCGGCTCGTCACCATCGCGATCTTCGCCCGCGGCCATGTGCTGCTCGAAGGCGATGTCGGGGTCGGCAAGACCACCCTGCTGCGAGCGGTGGCCCGGGCGCTCGGCGGCGCCTACGAGCGCGTCGAGGGCACGGTCGACATGATGCCGGCCGACCTGATCTACCACACCTACCTCGCCGAGGACGGACGACCGCGGATCGAGCCCGGCCCGGTGCTGCGCCGGTCCGAGGACCTCTCGGTGTTCTTCTTCAACGAGATCAACCGGGCACGGCCCCAGGTCCATTCCCTGCTCCTGCGCCTGATGGCCGAGCGCAGCGTCTCCGCCTTCAACCGCGAGTACCGGTTCCCGCATCTCCAGGTTTTCGCCGACCGCAACCGCGTCGAGCGCGAGGAGACCTTCGAATTGCCGGCCGCGGCCCGCGACCGGTTCCTGATGGAGATCGGCATGGAGGCGCCGACCGACCCGGTCTTGCGCCGGCGCCTCGCCTTCGATCCGCTCTTCCACGACACCGACGCGCTGATCGCCGGGATCGCTCCGGACGTGATCGACCAGGCGTCGGTCGTCGGCATCGCGGCGGCGCTCCAGCACGGAATCCATGCGAGCCCGGCCCTGGAGGACTACGTCGTCCGGTTGTGGGCGGCGATCCGGGATCCGGCGCAGGCCGGCATCGCCCTGCCGGACGTCGCCATGGATGCCCTGGTCCAGGGCGGGGCGAGCCCGCGCGGAATCGCCTTCCTGATCCGTGCCGCCCGGGTCCGGGCCTGGCTCGAGGGCCGCGACATGCTGCTGCCCGAGGACCTGCGCGCCGTCTTCGCCGAGACGATGGCACACCGGATCTTCCTCGAACCGGTCTACGAGATGCGGCGGGAGAGCATCGTGCCGGCCCTGTGCCGGGCGGTTCTGGACACGGTGCCGGCACCGTGACCGGGGACATCCTCTACCGCCTGCGCGGCCCCGCCGCCGGTCCGGGCCCCGGCGCCCACCGCTCGCGCGACACCGGCGGCCTCGGCGTCTTTCGCGATCAGGTGCCGTTCTGGCGCCACCCCGATGCCCGCCGCATCGACCTGCGGGCGACCCTGCGCGACCCGTTCGAGGGAACGGTGGTGCGCCGGTTCGAGCAGCGCCGGGCCCTCGAAGTCTGGGCGCTCGTCGACCTCTCGGCCTCGATGCGCTTTCGCGGCGCGGGCGCGGCCTGGGATCTGGTGACGGAACTCTGCATCGCGCTCGCCCGCTCGGCGACCCGGATCGGGGACGCCTTCGGGCTCGTCGGCTGCGGTGCCGGGCCGGACCTGATGCTGCCGGCCTCGCGTCGGCGCGGCACCGCCGACGTGGTCGCGGAAAGGCTTGCTGCGACCCGGCCTCAGGGGATGAGCGCCGACGGGCTCCTCGCTGCGGCCTCCTCCCTTGCGGGCCGACGCAAGCTCGTGGCGGTGGTCTCGGATTTCCGCCTGCCCGACGCGCTGACCGGCGCCTTGTTCGACCGGCTCCAGGGCCACGACGTCGTCCCGGTCGCGATCGAGGATGGCGCTCTCGACGAGGGCCTGCCGGCCTTCGGCCAGATCGAGCTGGAGGACCTGGAGGGCGGCGGGCGGCGGCGGGTGCTGATGCGACCGTCCTTGCGGACCCGCTGGCTCGCCCGCGAGGCCGAGCGACGGGACTCCCTGCGCCGCCTCGCCCTCCGGCACGGAAGGCCGCCCTATCGCCTCGCCGACCGCTTCGATGGCGACGATTTCTCCCGCCACCTGCTCGGGACCGCCGCATGAGGACGCGCGCGATCAAGCGGCCACGGGTCGCGCGGAAGATCCGAGTCGCGCAGGAGAGCCGGGTCGTGGTGATGGCCGGGATTCTGTCCGCTTGCCTGCCTTTGCCGGCCGAGGCTCAGATCGGGTCGGTGGTGGTGCGCTCTCCGCGGCCGTTCGGGCTCTTCGTCGGCGACCGCTTCGACGCTAAGGTCGAGATCGAGGCCGCGGACGGCTTCGCGCCGCAAGCCGCCTCGCTGCCGAAGCCGGGGCCGCTGACCTACTGGCTCGACCTGACCGCAG
This sequence comes from Methylobacterium tarhaniae, assembly GCF_001043955.1. Lineage (GTDB taxonomy): Bacteria > Pseudomonadota > Alphaproteobacteria > Rhizobiales > Beijerinckiaceae > Methylobacterium > Methylobacterium tarhaniae. Next base: position 28,044 of record NZ_LABZ01000056.1, read on the forward strand.
TCTCGGTCGCGCCCGGGCCGGCGCGGGACGGTCACCGGCTCTGGCGCCTGTCGCTCACCTACCAGACCTTCTATGCCGCCCTCGACGTGCGGCGCCTCGACTTGCCGGCCTTCACCGTGACCTTCGCCAGCGAGGTTGCGCACGCGACGACCAGCGCCGTCGCCGAGGTGCCGGGCTGGCAAATCAGCGTCTCGCCCTTGCGGGAGATCCAGCCACCGCCGGTCGCCGATCCGGTCGAGTATCTCCGGCCCGAGAGCCCGAATCCCCGCCTTGATCCGGCTTTGCCGCGTGCGCTCGCCTGGGCCTTCGCGTCTTTCGGCCTCGCGGGCCTCTTAGCTCTCGCCCGCGACCGGGCCTGGTGGCCGTTCCGGCACCGGCCGGCCCGGGCCTTCGCGGCGGCGTGGCGGCAGGTGCGCCGGCAGGCCGCCCGCCCTGACGCAGAGGTCGCCTACCGCGAGGCGTTGCTGGCGCTGCATCGCGGCCTCGACCGCACGGACGGTCGGCGGGTGATGGGTGAGGATCTGGCAGCCTTCCTCGCCCGGCATCCCGCCTACGCCGCCCTGGCGCAACCGCTCGACCGCTTCTTCCGGGCCTCCCGGGAGGTCTTCTTCGGACGCGACCCCTCGGTGGCGCAGCGTACTTGTCCGTTCCCCGACCTCATGGCGACCGCACGCCGCCTTGCCGCGGCGGAGCGGGCGGCGAAGGCCGGAGGGCGGTCATGACCGCCGGCCTGATGGCTCTCGTCTCCCGCTTCGGGGTGACGGCCCCGGCCTGGCTGTGGCTGCTCCCCCTGGCGTTGATGCCGCTCGTCGCGTCGAGCCAGAAGCGCATCCCGGTGCCCTCCCTCGCCATGGTCCCGGCCGACGGGCTGTCGCGCCTCGTCGATGCGGTGCTGACGCTCGCCGGCATGGCGGCGATCGGGTTCCTGATCCTCGCCCTCGCCGGGCCGCACCTCGTCGGCGAAAGCCTGATGCGGACGGGGGAGGGGGCTCAGATCTCGCTCCTCATCGACCGCAGCGGCAGCATGAACGAGACCTTCGCGGGCAGGCAGCCGTCAGGGCCCGAGGAATCGAAGGCCGCCGCCTCGCGGCGGATCCTCGAAGGGTTCGTCGGCCGCCGGGCGCACGACCTCGTCGCGGTCTCGGCCTTCTCGACCTCGCCGATGGCGGTCTTGCCGATGACCGACCGCCACGACGCCGTGCGGGCGGCGATCCGGGCGATCGACCGGCCGGGCCTGGAGGCGACCAACGTCGCCCGCGGCCTCGGCCTGGCGCTGGCGCAGTTCGGCCCGGGCGCGCCGCAGGCCTCCCGGGTGCTGCTCCTGGTCTCGGACGGCGCCGCAATCATCGATCGGCGCGTCCAGCCGACCCTGCGAGAGGAATTCGCGAAGATCCGCCCGACCCTGTACTGGCTCTTCCTGCGCACGGCCGGCTCGCCGGGCCTCGGCGACCGGCCGGCCGGCGAGGACACGCCGCAGGCGGCACCCGAGCGCCATCTCGACCTGTTCTTCAAGAGCCTCGGCGTGCCCTACCGCGCCTTCGAGGCCGAGAGCGCGCAGGCGGTCGAGGAGGCAATCCGCGAGATCGACCGCCAGGAGCGCAAGCCTATCTCCTATACCGAGCGGCGTCCGCAGCGCGATCTCACCGGGTTCGCTTACGGCCTTGCCGCCCTGGCCATGGCACTGCTCCTCGCGGCCAAGCTCGCCGAGACCGACCTGGCGGTCCGAGCGTCCGCGTCCCGCCCGGCGGCCTCCCGCGAGACCAGGCGTGCCGCATGACCACCACTCGTCCCTCCCTCGCGCGCGTCCTGCAGCGGGCCTGGGGGCCCGTTCGCCCGGTGATGATCGTCACCCTGCCGCTCGCCGGCGCGGCGGGGGCGCTCGCCTGCGCCGGCCTTAGCTGGCGCGATGGGAACGCCAACCGCACCATCGCGGCGCTCGAGGCCGGCCAGGACCGCCCGGTCGCCGCCGATGCCGTGCCGGAAGTACTGCTGGCCCGCATCCGCTTCCTCGCCGCCCGCGAGCGCCTCGACGAGGCCGAGCCGCTGATCGCCGCCCTCGACGGCAGCGGCTCGCCGGCCTTGCGTGCGCTGGCGCAGATCGCGCTGGGCAACGCACGGCTGCGGCAGGCCTTCGGCAAGCTGGAAGCGGGCGACCTGGAGCCGGCCACGCCGCTCGTCGGACTCGCCCGGCAGGCCTATCGCCGCGCGCTGACGCTCCGCCCCGAGGCCTGGGATGCCAAGTTCAACCTCGACGTCGCCTCGCGCCTCGTGCGCGACTTCCCCGAGCGCGGGCGCGAGCAGGGCGAGGAGATGCCCGCCGACCCGAAAAAGATCTGGACCGACATCCCGGGCCAGCCGCGGGGGCTGCCGTGATCCCCGCTCCCCTCGCGCGGCTCCTCGGCCACACTCGCGGGCGGCTCCTTGCCGGGGCGCTCGTCCTCACGGCGCTGACCGGCGTCGCGCCCCACCTCGCCGTCACGGGGCAGCGCGTCGAGGCGCTGGTGGTGATCGACATCACCGGCAGCATGAACACCCGCGACGAGCGCCTCGACGGCAAGCCGGCGAGCCGGCTGGACAAGGCCAAAGCCGTCCTGCGGGGCCTCGCGGCGTCTCTCCCTTGCGGCTCGCGCCTCGGCCTCGGGCTGTTCGCCGAGCGGCGCACCTTCCTGCTGTTCGAGCCGATCGAGACCTGCGCCGATTTCGCCGCCCTCGACGGGGCCCTCGCGAATCTCGACTGGCGCATGGGCTGGGAGGGGGACAGCCGGGTCGCCGCGGGCCTGTTCCGGGCGATCGGGCTGGCCGGGGATCTCGGCAGCGACCTCGTCTTCGTCACCGACGGTCACGAGGCGCCGCCCCTGCCGGCCCGCGGCGGCCCCGCCTTCGAGGGCAAGCCGGGCGCAGTGCGCGGGCTGATCGTCGGCGCCGGCGGCCATACCCCGTCGCCGATCCCCCGCTACGACGATCGCGGCCGCGAGATCGGCTTCTACGGGGCGGAGGACGTGCCGCACGAGAACCGGTTCGGCCCGCCGCCGCCGGACGCGGACAAGCGCGAGGGCTACAACCCGCGCAACGCCCCCTTCGGGGCCGCCGCCGCTCCCGGCCAGGAGCACCTGTCCTCGGTCCGCGAAACCTATCTGCGCGGGCTCGCGGCCGAGACCGGCCTCGCCTATGCGCCCCTCGATGCGCCGGGGGGCCTCGCGGGCCCCCTCACGGCGGCGGCGACGCCGCGGACACGCCCGGTCCGGCTCGACCTGCGTCCTGTCCTCGGCGGAACGGCGCTCGCTGCCCTCCTGGTCCTGTTCGGTCTCCTGCCCTGGCACGTCCGCCTGCGCGAGACCGTCTCCCGCCTTGGTCACGGAGCGTAAAGCATGCGTCGGTTCCACGATTCCCTGTTCGGCGGCCTCCTCCCGGCGGCGCTGGGCATCGCCATGACGTTCGGTGCCGGGCCGAGTGCCCTTGCCCATGGGCCGACCCCGCAGAAGATCGAGGCCACGGTCACCATCGCGGCCCCGCCCGACAAGGTCTGGGCCGTCGCCGGCAAGTTCGCGGGGATCGCCGGCTGGAACCCCCTCGTCGCGAGCGGCAAGAGCCAGGGTGACGGCACGAAGAACGGCGACACCCGGACCCTGACGCTCAAGAACGGGGGCGTCCTGCACGAGAGCCTCGACGAGTACGACGCGGCCCGGCGAAGCTACTCCTACCGCCTCGACGATCCCGACCTGAAGGCCCTGCCGGTCTCGTCCTACTCGGCGACCTTGACGGTGACGCCCGAGGGGGCGGGCAGCAAGGTGGCGTGGTTCGGGCGCTTCTACCGCGGCGATACCGGCAACGAGCCGCCGGAGGAGTTGAGCGACGAGGCCGGCCGGGCGGCCATGAAGGCCTATTTCGAGGCGGGGCTCGCCGGGCTCAAGGCCAAGGTGGAGGGCGGCCCGTGAGGGCGCGTCTCCTCGCCGTCCTCCTCTCGCTGCCGGCCTTCGGGCCGGCCGGCCTCGCGGCCGAGATCTACGTCGCGAGCCAGGATGGCGGGGTGGTGTCGCGCATCGATCCCACGTCCCCTCGGGTGATCGCGACCATCCCGGTCGGTCCCGGTCCGGCGGGGCTCGCGGCGGGGCCGGGGGGACGGATCTACGTCACCCATCCCGACCACAAGGCGATCTCGGTGATCGACGGGCCTGCCGGGCGGGTGATCGCCCGCCTGGACCATCCCGGCTCTCCCTTCGGCATCGCCGCCGCGCCCGATGGATCCGCGCTCTATGTCGGCGACTGGCGGCGGGGCGAGGTGGTGCGGCGCGATCCCCGGACCGGCGAGGCCGCCGGCCCGGCCGTGCCGGTCCCCGATCCCGCCGGCCTCGTCCTCGATCCCCGGGGGGGCCGCCTCTACGTCGCCGACCGCGAGCACCGCCGGATCGTCGCGATTGACACGGCCGGGATGCGGATGATCGGCACCGCGCCTGCTGGCGAGGGTCCTTTCGCCGTGGCGCTGAGCCCCGACGGGAGCCGGCTCTACGTGGCGAACGTGCGCAGCAACGACCTCACGGTGATCGATGCCCGGACGCTTGCCCCGGTTGCCACCGTCCCGGTCGGAGCGATGCCCTACGGCGTCGCCGTGACGGTGGACGGGCGCACGGTCGTGGTGAGCCGCCAGCATGCCGGCAGCGTCGCCCTTTTGTCGGCCGACCGACTGGCGCCGGACGGCGAAGTCCCGGTCGGCCGCTATCCCGAGGGCGTGCTGGCTCTGGAGGATGGCCGCGTCGCCGTCGCCAACTGGTTCTCGGGCGATCTCTCCGTCGTCGATCCGCGGTCGCGCCGGGAGCTGGCGCGGCTGCCCCTGGCGGACGGCCCCCGCGGCCTCGCGGTCTCCCTCCGATGAGCCTCGGGTCGGCCGCCGTCAGGGGAGCCGCTTCCCTCGTCCTCGCGGTGCTGGCGGCGTGCGGCGACGAGCCGGCCCGGGACGAGGCCCATCACGAGGCTCCTGCCGCCATCGTCGCGCGCCGCGACGAAGGGGCCCGGTCCGACTGGCTGACACCGGACGACCGCACCGATCCCGCCCGCTGGCTCGCCGCCCGCACCACCGGGCGGACCCTGCCTCCGGGCGATGCGGCCGGGGCGAGCCTGCAGGCGGCCTTGCAGGAGGCCTTGCAAGAGGCCTTGGCGCGGGCCCGGTCGCACTTCATCGAGGATCCGCGCATGATCGCCAATCGCACGGCGCAGGTGGCCGGCATGATGCCGAACGCGCCGGCGCCGGACACGCTGATCGCCGGGCTGACGGCGGTCGCAGCCTCCACGGGGCGGCGGCAACTCTACGGCAGCCTATGTCAGCAATACGTGACCCTGCGGGCCGGCGGAGCCGACCATGACGCGGCCCTCGATCGCCTTCGGGAGAGTTACGCAGCGCAAAGCCCGAATGCGCCGACGGCCCGGTGAAGGCCCGGCCTGCCGGATGTCCGCCCGTCGCGCGCGCGGGAATGGTCGCGATCGGCCATCGTCTCGCCGTCGCGCGACGAGAAGCGGTGCCGCATCGGCTCCGCCAAGGTATCCGCCAAGACTTCCGCCAAGATATTTGCCACCACGCAAGGAGCCTGCCTTGATCCTCCATGCCATCTCGCTGTTCGCCCTTTTGCTCACGGCGGCCGAGGCCGCCGAGGGCCCGGGTCCAGCCGACAAGGCCGCGGTCAGCAACGACGCCGTCAAGCTCGCCGGTCTGGTCCGGTTCGTGGCCGAGTCCTGTCCCGGCACGAAGCCCGACTACGCTCGGTTCCGCGAGGTCGTGGAACGGCTCGGCACCGATCTCGCGGCTTTGTCCCACGGCGAGCCGCTGATCCGCTCTGCCGCCTACACCCAAGCCTACCAGAAGGATCCGGAGGCGAGCTGCCGCCGGGCGCAGGAGAGTTTCGGTCCGAACGGGACGGTGGTGCCGGGCCTGCTCGGTCCCGGCTGATCGGGCCGATCGGTCAGCGGGTGCGGCGGACCGCGTCGCGCAGGGCGTCCACGAGGGCGCCCTCGAGCAGCAGGGCCGCGCCGTAATGGAACTCGCCGTCGTAGGAACGGCGGGAATTCATCGACAGGGACGCGCTCTGCATCGCGATCAGGCTGCCTCCGGCATCGAATAGCCCGGAGCCGGATCCGCCATAGCCGTTGTTGCAATCGTGCCGGGCCTGCCGGATGCCGTCCTCGCCCGGCGGGTCGATCTGCCGGATGGTGCAGGCCTCGAGGCTGGTCGCGCTGCCGAAATTCTCGTGGCCGGCCGGGGAGACCATCGTCACCGCGATGGCCTCGTTTCCGGTTCGCAGCCCGGCCGGTGCCTCCGGGACCGGTTGCGCGGCCGCCGCCGTGACCGGCTCCTTGAGGTGGAGCAGCGCCCAATCGTCCGTGATGTGAAGCGCCTCCGCACCGGGCCGGACGCCGAGTTGCAGGCTATCCGGTTCGAAATCGTAGTTGCGGCCGGCGATCTGGAAGAAGCAATCGGCCACCGCGCGGGTGACCTCGAGCCGCCGGCTGCGAAAATTGTGGGCGTTGAGCATGACGACCCGCGGCCCGGCGATCAGCCAGGCGGCGGCGGCCCGCTTCGGCACGCCCGCGGCATCGCGGCAGAAGAGGACACCTGCACCCGGGAACTTGTCGAAATCCGCGCCGGTCATGGCCCGACGGCCATCCTGCGGATAGAGGGCGGCCAGCCGTCCATCGCCGGCCGCCGCCGTGCCGCATAGGGCAGTGCCGACGGCGACCGCCGCCAGGATGCGTCGTCCCGAGTGGGTCATGGCCGCGATCACCCCGAAATCCTGTGCCAAGAAATCCTGTGCCAAGATGCCTCGGCCCCGCTCATGCCTATGAAGAATGCGCGATGCCGATGCGTCAACCGGGAGCAGACTCCACGAAGGCCCAGCAAGCTTCTGGCCATCGTCGCGAGCCGTTTTCCTGATGGCCACACGTACAGCAGCAAACCTGATCCCGCCGCCGAGTGTTTTTCTCGGATCGCAGAGTTTCCTCTGGGCGGGCTACCGGCCGGCAAGCTGGGCACGATGGTCGTTCGAGGCACCTTGGGATGACGCCTTGCGTATGGTTGCCAGGGCAACAAAATGGTTGCCATAGCAACATAACCGTGCGAGCGTCAGGCATGAGAGCGTTCAATCGCCCACCACGGAGGAAACGATGCGCGGGGCTTGGCAATGAATGGGGGCCGCGACATCATCGTCGTCGGAGCCGGTCAGGCAGGTTTTCAGGCCGCCGCCTCGCTGCGTGAGGCTGGCTTCGACGGATCGCTCACGATCATCGGTGACGAGCCCGTCGCGCCCTACCAGCGTCCGCCCCTGTCGAAAGCCTACCTGGCGGGCAAGGCAACGGCCGGGACCCTGGCGCTGAGACCGGCGAGTTTCTACGCCGACCATCGCATCACGCTCAGGCTCGGCGAACAGGCCGCCCTTATCGATCGGCCCGTCCAGCAGCTCGAACTCACGTCGGGCGAGCGGCTTTGTTATGACCATCTCATCCTGGCGACGGGAGCCCGCAATCGTTCCCTGCCGGTTCCTGGGGCCGATCTCGCCGGTGTGCTCCAGCTTCGCACGCTGGCGGATGCCGAGGATGTCCAGCGGTATCTGGCTGGCGTCGAGAGCGTCGTCGTGGTGGGTGCCGGCTTCATCGGACTCGAATTCGCCGCGGTGGCCGCGGCGCGCGGGATTGCCGTCACGGTCGTCGAGTTCGCCGACCGGGTCATGTCGCGGGCGGTCTCCCGGCCGACCTCAGCCTTTTTTCGGGCTGCGCACGAGGCCGCCGGGATCCGGTTCGCCTTCGGCGTGGGCGTGGGGCGCATCACGGGGGCGGACGGGCACGTCACCGCGGTCGAGACGACCGACGGCCGCGCGTTCGCGGCGGATCTCGTGCTCGTCGGCATCGGTGTCGTGCCGAACGTGGAGCTCGCAGCGGAAGCGGGTTTGGCCGTCGCCGACGGCATCCTGGTCGACCAGGCCCTTCTCACGTCGGACCCGTCCATCTCGGCGATCGGCGACTGCGCCACGTTCCCGAACTCCTTCGCCGGGAATGCACCGACACGCATCGAATCGGTTCAGAACGCCGTCGACCAGGCTCGGTGTGTCGCTGCCCGTCTCACCGGACGGGCGGCATCCTACGCGGCCCTGCCCTGGTTCTGGAGCGACCAGGGCGGCTGGAAGCTGCAGATCGCCGGTCTGGCGAACCCGCACGATCTGACCGTGACGCGCGGCGACCCGGCACAGGGAGCGTTCTCGGTCTTCTGCTACCGGCAAGACCGCCTCGTCGGGGTCGAGTCGGTGAACAGGCCTGCCGACCACATGATCGCCCGGCGGCTCATCGCCGAGCGCCTGCCGCTGGTGCCCGATCAGGCGGCCGACCTCGCCCTCGACTTGCGGGCGCTGATCAGAACCGCCGCGGCTGCCTGAGCGGCCCGTCCCATCTCGCTCAGTCCCGACGCTCGCGCCGGGATGTCCCGGACACCGTCACGGCTGGCAGGTTCGCGTGCAGGCGGTTGAGAAGATCGATCAGGGTGTCCCGCTGCTCGGGCGTCAGGCAGGCCGTCAGACGTCGCTCGCGCTCCAGCGCCACGACGATGATCTCGTCGTGCAGCGATTCGCCCTGCGCTGTCAGGCGGATCAGGCGTCGGCGCGCGTCGGTCGGGTCCTCGTCGATGGCGACGAGATTCCGCTTCTCCATCGAGGCGATGGTCCGGCTCACCGGCCCCTTGTCGAACCCGATGACTTGGCAGATCCGCGCGGCCGAGATGCCGGGCTCGATGGCGAGCAGGGACATGATCCGCCACTCGGTGACGTTGACCCCGAAGCGGCTCTGGTAGGTGGTGCTGGCGCTGTGCGACAGCTTGTTGGCGACGAAGGTGAGGAGCGCCGGCACGTACCGCTCGAGGTCGAGCCGCAGCCCAGGCGTCACGTCTGCGGCCGGTGCCTGGTCGATCGCTCGACCAGCGGCGTGTCTTGCTCGACCCGATGGCATCGTCTCTCCGGCGCGCTGTCGATGCTCCATCTTATGTCTCGACGGATCGGCCGCGTCCAGGCGCACATCACCGTTCAATGGGGAGATTCGGGCCAATCTTTCGCGTTCTCTACATAGCAAAACAGCAATAAGACATGGAGGATCGTTCATGATCGAGCCGTCGCATATATCGAAATCTGCTGCTCCGCCGGCCGTCCTGCCGGTCGATGTCCATGGTACAGGCGCGGCAATCGTCGACGTCGACCCGTTCTCGATCGAGTTCTTCGAGGATCCGCACCGCATCCATGAGGCGTTGCGGGAGGCCGGACCGGTGGTGTGGCTGCCGCGCTGGGGCGTGCACGCAGTCGCGCGCTACGAGGAGGTGCGGGCCGTGCTGCACGATCCGGCGACCTTCTGCTCCGGCCGCGGCGTGGGCCTGAGCGACTTCGCGAAGGAGAAGCCCTGGCGGCCCCAAAGCCTGATCCTGGAGGCCGATCCGCCGGCCCATGGACGCACGCGCGCGGTGCTGAGCCGGGTCCTGTCGCCGGCGGTCATGAAGACCCTGCGCGAGCGGTTCCAGGCGGCCGCAAACCAGCTCGTCGACGAGCTCCTGGTACGCCGCGAGATCGATGCGGTCGCCGATCTCGCCGAGGCCTTCCCGCTCTCGGTCTTCCCGGAGGCGGTCGGCCTTCGCGAGGACGGGCGCGAGCACCTGCTGCCCTATGCGGGTCTCGCCTTCAACGCCTTCGGGCCGCCCAACGCATTGCGCCAACGAGCCTTCGAGACCGCGGCGCCCCACGTCGCATGGGTCATGGAGCAGTGCCAGCGCGAGAACCTGAAGCCCGGCGGCTTCGGCGCGGCGATCCACGCGGCCGCGGATACAGGTGCCATCACGCACGATGAGGCACCGCTCCTCGTGCGCTCGCTGTTGACGGCGGGCCTCGACACGACGGTGAACAGCATCGGTGCCGCGATCTACTGCCTGGCTCGCTTCCCCGATGCCTGGGCCGCGTTGCGGGCCGATCCGACCCTCGCCCGCGCGGCCTTCGAGGAGGCCGTGCGGTTCGAGAGCCCGGTCCAGACCTTCTTCCGCACCACGACCCGGCCGGTCGAGATCGGCGGAGTGCATCTCGACGAGGGCTCCAAGGTCCTGATGTTCCTGGGTGCCGCCAACCGCGACCCGCGCCGCTGGAGCGACCCCGGCCGCTACGACCCGACCCGCTCGACGGTCGGCCATGTCGGCTTCGGGTCCGGCATCCACATGTGCGTCGGCCAGCTGCTCGGCCGCCTCGAAGGCGAGGTGATCCTGTCGGCGCTCGCCGCGAAGGTCGGCGCGATCGCGATCACCGGACCGGTCGTGCGCCGGTACAACAACACCCTGCGCGGGCTCGAGCGCCTGCCCGTCACCCTGACGGCCGCCTGAAGGACGACCATGCCATGCCGACCATCACCTTCATCCGCCCGGACGGCGCGCAGCGGGAGCTTACCATAGCAGAGGGCACGAGCCTGATGCAGGCCGCGACCCATCACGGCCTCGACGGGATCGTGGCCGAGTGCGGCGGCAACGCGATGTGCGCCACCTGCCACGTCTACGTCGAGGATGCCTGGTCCGAGCGCCTGCCGCCCCTGTCCGAGGACGAGGACGCCCTGCTCGACGGCGCTGCCGCCGAGCGCCTGCCGACGAGCCGGCTGTCCTGCCAGATCATCGCAACCGCCGCCCTCGACGGACTGGTGGTCCGTCTGCCCGACCGGCAGGTCTGAGCGGCGGGAAACATCAATGTCAAAGGGAGGACAACGATGCGTATGATGATGCGGGCCATGCTGCTCGCGACGACATTGCTCGCAGGGGGGGCAGCAAAGGCGGAGGTCTCCGACGGGGTAGTCCGGATCGGCGTGCTGACCGACATGTCGGGGCCGTTCCAGGACACCAACGGCCAGGGCTCGGTCGAGGCCGCCCGCATGGCGGCCGAGGACTTCGCCGGCGGGGGCAAGGGGATCCGGGTCGAGATCGTCGGGGCGGATCACCAGAACAAGGCGGATGTCGGTTCGTCCATCACCCGCAAGTGGCTCGACGTCGAGAAGGTCGACGCGGTGGTCGACGTGCCGAACTCCTCGGTGGGATTGGCCGTCAACGCGCTCCTGCGCGACACCCGGATGGCGTTCCTGGCTTCGGCCACCGCCACCTCGGACCTCACCGGCAAGGCCTGCTCGCCCAACACCGTGCAGTGGGTCAACGATGCCTGGGCGACCGGCAACACCACCGCCGCCGCCATGATGAAGCGCGGCGGCACGTCTTGGTACTTCCTGACCGTGAACTACGCGCTCGGCCAGGGTATCGAGGCGGAAGCGAGCGCGTATGTCACCCGCCATGGCGGCACCGTGAAGGGGGCCAGTCGTCACCCGCTCGGCACGGCGGACTTCTCGTCCCTGCTGCTGCAGGCGCAGAGTTCGGGCGCAAAGGTCGTCGGGCTCGCCAATGCGGGTGCTGATGCGATCAATATCGTCAAGCAGGCCAATGAGTTCGGTCTGACGCAGAGCGGTCAGTCGCTGGTAGCGTTCCTTGTTTTCATCAACGACGTGCACGCCATGGGTCTGAAGGACGCACAGGGCCTTCTGCTGACCGAGTCGTTCTACTGGGATATGAGCGACGAGACCCGAACCTTCGCCAAGCGTTTTGCCGCGCGGCCAGGTCAGGCCGGCAAGGTACCGAGCGGCAACCAGGCCGGCGTTTACTCGGCCACACTCGCCTATCTCGACGCTGTGGCGCGCACCGACAGCGACGACGCGCGAACCGTGGTAGCGGAGATGAAGCGCAAAGGCCCGCGCGACCGGCTGTTCGGCGATCTCACCGTGCGTCCGGACGGGCGGGCGATCCACCCGATCTACCTGTTCGAGGTCAAGAAGCCGGCAGAGTCGAGGGGGCCATATGACTACTACAAGCTCGTCGACACGATCCCAGCGGAGCAAGCGTTCCGGCCACTTGCCGATGGCGGATGCCTCCTGGTGAAGTGATCAATTAAATTATCCGCCGATTTGAGTCATGATCGGCGGATTCCATTAAAATGAATGATTGTTTATAACTAAGATATGAAATCTAAATTTTATTAAAAATAGGAAGACTCCCGGCTTTGCCGGGGTGGCAGTAGCAGCTTGACGTTTCCTGGAGTGTCCATCGAAGAAGCTTCCCTTTGTGAGCCGCCAAGCACACAACGGAAATTTCAACGATGACCGAGTCCCAATTTCTAAACCACTCAAAGTGCGATTGCAAATATCACGTCGTTTTCATGCCCAAACGACGGCGAAAGGTGCTCTACGGGCAGTTGCGCCAGCATCTCGGGGCTGTCTTTCGCACTCTGGTTCAACAAAAAGAAAGCCGGATCGCGGAAGGGCACCTGATGCGCGACCACGTGCATATGATGACCGCGATCCCACCCAAATATGCCGCCCCCCAGGTCGTCGGCTTCATCAAAGGCAAGAGTGCCATCCGCGTCGCCAGGGTGTATGGCGAGCGCAGACGGAATTTCATAGTTCAGCACTTCTGGGCCAGAAGCTTCTATGTTCCCATAGTCGGTCGTGATGAGGCAACGATCCGGGCCGACATCAGGCAGCAGGAGCAGGAAGAGGAGTGCTTGGAGCAGTTGAACCTCTGGCGCTGAACGCCACCAACAGGTGACTTATTATACCGGGGCCGCGTTAGCGTTCCCTCCTGCCGCTTTGAGCGGCTCACATCATAAGGACCCCGACCTTGCCGGGGATATTTACTATAGTATTGTAACTATGATTGATGCCCGTGTCTCAGAATCATCGAACGTCCGGGAATTGGAATAAGAGCGCCTAACAGAACGG
>NZ_LABZ01000057.1 GCF_001043955.1 Methylobacterium tarhaniae
CCGGCCGCCTGGGCGCAGACGCCGTCGGCGGCGCAAGAGCCGGCGATGGCCGCCTGCCTGCCCGGCCTCGTCGCCCGGGCGCGGGAGCAGGGGGTGACGCCGGCCCTGGCGGAGGCGCGGCTCTCCGGGCTGACCGCAGACCCGGACGTGGTGGCGGCGACGCACCGGCAGGCGGAGTTCGAGAAGCCGGTCTGGGCCTATCTCGACGCCGCGGTGAGCGAGCGCGACGCGCTGGCGGCGCAGCTCGCCGCGCTCCAGGCCGCGCCGGCGGCTGTCCTGCCGGCGGTGTCGGATCGGCAGTTCTTCCAGTCGCTGGCCGCGGCCGGCACCATCAGCCAGGACGAGGCGCTGGCGGCGGTGATGACCGGCACGCTTCCGGCGCGGATCGAGGCTGCGGTGGCAGGCCTGCCCGCGGCGGAGCAGTTCGCCGCCCGGATGCTGTTGTCCGGCGCGACGGCGTTCGAGCGCAGTCACCCGATGGTGGCGCAGCTCGGCGCGGCGCTCGGCTACGATGCGGCAGCCCTGGACGCGCTGTGGCGCCAGGCGGCCGCCCTCTGACCGTCCTCCCCTGACCACGGCTTGATCCGCGCCTGCGCCGATCGGCCGGCGCGCTGCACGACCCTCTGACAATCCGGAGACACTGATGACCGCGACGACGTTCGAGCGGGCGCTTTCGCTCGTCCTGAAGCACGAGGGCGGGTGGTCGGACGACCCCGCCGACCCGGGCGGGGCGACGAACCTCGGCGTCACGATCGGCACGCTGAGCCTGTGGCTCGGCCGGCCGGCGACGAAGGCGGAGGTGCGGGCCCTGACGGTCGCGACAGTCGCCCCAATCTATCGACGCCGGTTCTGGGACGCGATCCAGGGCGACGCGCTGCCGGCGGGGCTGGATTACGCGCTGTTCGACTTCGCGGTGAACAGCGGGCCGCGCCGCGCGGTGATCGGGCTGCAACGGGCGCTGGCCGTGGCCGATGACGGGCGGCTCGGGCCGGTGACGCTGGCGGCGCTTCAGGGCCGGGACGTGCCGGCGCTGATCGGCGCCCTGAGCGACGGGCGGCTGGCCTTCCTGCGCGCGCTCTCGACCTGGCCGCGCTTCGGCCGCGGCTGGGGCCGGCGGGTCGAGGAGGTGCGCGCCGCCGCGCTCGGATTCCACACCGCTCCCGATCGGGCGGCCTCACGGACCGCCTGCCCCGCCTGCGGCAAAGCCGTCGCGGCATGACGCGGACATCCCGGCCTTCACCAGGAGCCTCTCATGAACCAGGAACAGCTCACCACGCTGCTGCGCACCCTGCTGCAGTTCGGCGGCGGGATCGCCGTCGGGCGCGGCTGGATCGACGCCGACACCGCCACCGCCCTGACCGGCGCGCTGGTCACGCTCCTCGTCACCGGCTGGGGCCTCTACGCCCGGCGCAACGCCGGCCTCGTCGCTTCCGCGGCGGCGGTGCCGGCCGTGAAGACGATCCTGGCCGACCCGGCGACCGCGCAGGCGATCCCGAGCGCCAAAGTCCAGCCTGCGGAGTAGCGCCGTGCCTCCACCGGAAGATGCCGAGGGCGTCATCATCCTGCCGCGCCGGACCTCGTTCTGGGCCGTGACGACCCTGGTCGTTGGGCTCGCTGGGCAGCTTCTCTGGATCGGATCCTACGCGGCCAAAATCGACGCCCGGCTCGAGGATCTGGCCGCCTCCGATCTCCGGCAGGCCAAGCGGGACGACGAGCGCTACGGCCTCGTCATCGGCCGCCTCGAGAGTCTCGAGCGTGACCGCGACCGGCTGGTGCGCCTGGAGGAGCAGGTGCGGATCGCGACCGACCTCCTGCGCGAGATCCGGCAGGAGATCCGCCCGCCGCCACGGCGTGAGCGCGCAAATTAGAAATTTACTGCCTAGCGAAGCAAATGGCATCCCGCTCCACGCACAGGAGTCGCTCGCAAAAAACTACTGAGCGCAGAGATGAGTTGTAGCAATGACAATTAGCACTATATATGCCATCCCAAGCCGCACGATTGTTCAAATTGGCACTCTATTGAGTCGAGGTCCGCCTCGACGAAGCATCAAGGCTGCAATACGGAACAAATCTGGGATATTTGCACGCCCATCCGGTCGTTTTTCGACAACGCCGATCTCCATCAAAGAACGCAAAAGTGCATAATTCGGATCGTCGTCAACCGTCTCCATTTGAAACGGGGCAAGATATCCTTCCCTTCTAGACTGTCGACGAATCTCCTGAATAGTGTCCGCTTCAAGCCAACGATCAAATATCTGATCTTGCTGACATGGGACTTCCTGCCCCGCGAGTGGCTGTAGAGCAAGTTCAATCCACTTGTACTCATCTTTGAGTTGGTCAACACGCAAAACTGATGCCTCGCTAACGCCATGTTTAATCCCCTCGATTGAGAGCGCGTAGCGTGGCTGAGGCAATTTTTCGAACCTTGCAGCTGATCCAAGCGCAGTCAAAAAGCTCCGCGGAGTTACACGACCACGTGTATCGGCAAGATGCTTAGGAAGCCATGGGTATGTACGACCACGCCGTTTATCAGCGCCCATGTATGGACCAGCAATGGATACAAAAATCTTTGATTGAATTTCTGGGTCTCGTAAAACGTGTTCTGCCAACGAGATTTTGCCGTCTCTCACCGTGGGCGAAGGAACGCGAAAATGCTCGAGCAGTGAAGCGAAAGCCACACTAGAGTCGGAATGACCAGCCAACCAAGTATATGCCAAGGCATATAGATCTGTTGCTGTCCACCGAAGATCAAATGAGCCAGCCTTGAGCTTTGAAAGGTCGGTGAAATTTGACGGAACGGACTCTAGCTGCTCAGGCCGCACAAAAAGCTTAAATTTAATGCTTCTAAAAGCCCTCATTGTCAAAAGAGTTTCAAGAAGCGTTGTTGTTCTTATCCGTAGATTAGACCAGTCTCCTGATAGGCGATCAAGTGCATCAAACAAGACAACGAGACGGATGCCTGATTTTCTCAGCTTTTCGTCAAGTTCACGGAGCCTGCGCTCGCGCGACTCGCTCCTTTTATAAATATCCATTCCACTCTCAAGCGAGTCGCAAGTGCTCTCATTGAGAACGTCTTCTGCTGCCCGTATAGCAAGAACCAACCACAGGGCACGTGTACTCTTCTCGTCTATAGCTAATTCGTCGAGCGTATCTCTAGATACAGAAATCCCGATAGGTTGATCAACAAATCCAGGTCGCACAGCTACATCTGCTAGACGCAAACGCGGGTAAAAAGGAGCAACGCCCGCTAACGTTTCACTATCTGCAATTACTGAAGCCCAAAAGCTCTTCCCAGCCCCACGGGCTCCAACCACAATTGGAGACTCGGGATCAAGTGCCAAAGCATGACCCGGAGGAGTAAGAATTTCCTGCAGATGCGGAGGATTGCCGACAACATGGGAAACATCAGGCGGAATCGCAGCCAGTCCCGCCCTTATGTCGGTCATCAAATGGTTAGACCGCGCCATCGTCTGCCTCAACCTTCTCCAAACTTTGAACAACTAGATCTCGAACGCGATCAACAAACCCACCAAACGCCTCTCTATACGCTGTAGGGTCAAGCTGATCCATGGCGCTGAGCGGGTCAAAACTCCTGTATCCCTCGCTTTCTGTAATTACCCACGGAAAATGTGGGCCATCCTCATCATCCACTCCGTACCAGGATGGTTCACCCTCTTGATATTCGATAGCAGATAACTCGGGTCTTCCATAAAGACTTTCAGAGAATAATTTATGAGCACGATCGCGGTAAAGCTTCAAATCATCTTTATCAGTGAGGTTCGCCTTACCATGCACCATTCTAATCTTTAGCAAATAGTTTGGCATAAATCTTGTTATATCTGCCAAATGCTTCATCAAAGGAAGATATCCTTCGAAGGTTTGGCGCTGGTTAACTCCAAAAAAGAATATATCTGCACCTAATCCTAGCAATGGCGCAGCCAAAGTTTCATGTAACCCTGCCCTAGCGTCGATTAATACCACATCAAAGGTACGAACAGCGAGCAATCCTGTTACGAGCGTTCTTGTTCTCTCAAGAAAAGTATGCCCAACGCCATCCGATGAGATATCCTCTAAATACGCCCGAGACAGTTTTGCAATAACGTTCTCTGGATTAAGAAGAGATTTTGTACCGAAGGCTGGGACGACATAGACAGGGCTGATGCCAGAAACTATAGACGACGCTTCCATCAGCGTGGCAAAATCTGCTTCCGTAAAGGCGGAGTCTCCCTTTTCAACAAAATAATCGAGAGATCCGTATTCCGGCCTATTTTCCTCCTCGAGCAAGAGTGATCCAAGTCCAGGGGCTTCCAAATCTAAATCTATAGCTAATACTCGGAGGCCTTCATCCGAAAGCGTCTTTGCGACTATTGATAATGCCGTCGATCTTCCAACGCCGCCCTTCAAGCTTGCGAATACCAGAATGGGTATATCGCCTGCGATACTATCGACCCTTGGAACTGTCAGCCAATCTGCGCCTACGATCCTTCTATCAAGTAAATATATAAACATTTTCTGTTCTAAAGATATTTTTAATAAATATTTACTGTATGTTTCTATATTTTCAAGCGTTTTATCAAATGTTTCTTCCAGTGTAATAGTGGGACCGTCAGTCTCGACATAGGGGCCAATTTTTAGCAGATTCTCATTCAAAAGATCCCTATTTGGTACGACCTGTGATTTCCGTATAACAACAACGATAGAGCCAGTGGCTGTTCTTAAAAATGCTATATCTCCATTCGTGCAGCTGGCAGTGCCGCAAATATTGCTAATTACGCCTACTACCGCGCTAAGAGCATCATCGAACCTAATTATATTTGAGATCATTGTGCTGCCTCTATTTAAGCAAAAGCTGAATTTGCTATTTCTTCTTTATACCAGCCACCGATAGAACTTTTTGTGCACTTGCCAGCCACTCTCCGTACTTCGCTTGGCTAACAGCGCCATCGGCCGAATAGCGGTCACCAACAAGCCAGCCTTGCAACAATTTCTTGTCCTGAGATATAGAAAGCCAAGGCCCTGACATGCCTCTGGAGCTTAACGTTCTACGTAGCTCGGCTTGCACGGTAGGATGATGTCCTTCACATATCATTGTTGGGTTTTTGTGGATTTCTCGCAACTTCTTTTTTATCGCGCACTCTATTGCAAATCCTATCAAGTGACCAGCATTATCATATCTTGCATTCGCAGCCAGACTTTCGGCATCATGATAATGTCGAGCCGCGGCAGCAGCATAATCATCTGGCATGAATCGCCCTTCTTGTGCGATATTAGCGAAAAACATCGAGGGGTAGCCTTGTGACTGCCACTCGATAGCCATCATAGTTGATTCGAATGTATCAATTAAGCAACATATGGGAATTTTTGTATTTACTCAGGCCCATGTATAGCATGCCGTGAAGCTACCCATTTTATGAACCCGAGGGTGTAAATAGGTCATTTTCAAAGCGTGAATTTCCGGTCTTATAAATTATAATCCTATTTATTCGAATTTTCGCTGTATATATTAACAAAAATATGTTGTAGACGCTGCTTTTTATATGAAAATTGCTATTGCCGCTAGTCGCACTCCAGGAATTCCGTCAGGCCAAGCAGGAATCCCGGCCTTGACCGGGAACCTAAGACCTGCTTGTTCTCTTTTTGTTCTAATACGGAGGGCGCGCGTGAGTCTCTATCGGGTCGGTGCGGAGGCGGCAGATGCGGGTGGGCTCGTGCGGGTCCCATTCATGCTCCCGACCCTCTGCGCCGGGTTCCCGAGCCCCGCTGAGGACTTCATCGAGGGCGCCCTGGAGCTACCGCGCTGGCTCGTGCCGAACCCGCCCGCCACCTTCATCTGGCGCGTGCGCGGCTGGTGCATGAAGGGCGCCGGCATCCACGACGAGGACCTTGCCGTGGTCGACCGCTCGCTCTCGCCGTCCTCTGGCGCGGTCGTGGTCGCGGTGGTCAACGGCGAGATGAGCCTCAAGCGCCTGGTGATGACCGGCAACCGGCTGGCGCTCACGTTCGACAACCCGGAGATGGACGAGGAATTCGCCCTGGAGGATCTGGAGGAAGGGCTGCTCTGGGGCGTGCTGCTGTTCTCGGTCCGCTGGCACCACGTGAAGGCCCGAGCGAGCGTCGTCCGATGAGCCGGGCGATCGCGCTGATCGACGGCAACTCCTTCTACTGTTCCTGCGAGCGCGTGTTCGATCCCAAGCTCACCGGTGTCCCGGTGATCGTGCTCTCGAACAACGACGGCTGCGCCATCGCGCGCACCGCCGAGGCCAAGGCGCTCGGGATCAAGATGGGGGCGCCCTACTTCATGATCCGCGACCTGTGCCGCCAACAGAAGGTGCGCGTCTTCTCCTCGAACTATGCCCTCTACGGCGACATGAGCGCGAGGGCGAACACGGTCTACCGGCAGTTCGCGCCGGACGTGGAGATCTACTCGATCGACGAGAGCTTCCTTGATCTCTCCAACGTGCGCGAGCGCGACCGGGTGGCCCTGGCGCGGGATCTCCGCTCCACGGTTCGCCAGTGGACCGGCCTGCCGACCTGCGTCGGGATCGGGCCGACAAAGACGCTCGCCAAGCTCGCCAACCACATCGCGAAGTCGGTCCCGGAGCTCGGGGGCGTGTGCGACCTGTCCGACGAGGCGGAGCGCGCCGCCTGGATGGTCGGGATCTCGGTGGGCGAGGTGTGGGGCATCGGGCGCGCTTCGCTGGCACGCCTGGAGGCCATGGGCGTCGACACGGTGGCTGACTTGCGCGACCTCGATCCCCGCCCGGCCCGGGCCTCGCTGACGGTGGTGGGCGAGCGCATCATCCACGAGCTGCGTGGCCGCGCCTGCCTGCCGCTCGAGATTGTGCCGGCCCGGCGCAAGGGCTGCGCCGTGACCCGCTCGTTCTCGTCCCGGATCACCGAGCGGACGGTGCTGGAGCAGGCCGTGGCGGCGCACGCGACGCGCCTGGGCGAGAAGCTGCGGCGCGACGGGCTCGCCGTCTCGGCCGTCACGGTCTTCTACCACACCAGCGAGCACGACCGCGGCGACCCTATGCGGTCGGTCTCGAAGGTCGTGCACCTGCCCGAGGCCACGAACGACACCCGCCATCTGATTGATGCGGCCATCCGCGGCATCGCACAGACCTGGCGCGAGCAGGGCCCGACGCCGTGGCGCTACAGCAAGGCGGGGCTGGTCACCACCGATCTCGTGCCGCTGGAAGAGGCGCCCCGCCCGCTGTTCGACGCCCTCGACCGGGAGAAGTCCGGTGCGCTGATGGCAGCGATGGACGCCTGCAACAGCCGATTCGGCCGCGGCGCCGTGGTGCCCGCGCGGGCGGGGCTGGTGGAGAAGCGCACCTGGTCGACGAAGTTCGAGATGCGCTCGCCGCGGTTCACGACGCGCTTGAGCGAGGTACCGGTCGTAAATGCCGGGCGCGCACTTAACCACTGGACCCGCCCTGACTCTCGCCATCCTGCACCGCTAGAGCGAGGATGAGGCGTGCGACCCGCGCCTGTATGTCCGGAGGAGCAATCCTACGGAACGCAGCGAAGATCGTCGCCTCATCTGGAAGCGACAGATAATCCGGTTCGTCATCCGTATAGCCGCTCGATGCAGAAGAGCCAAATAACAAAATTACTGGGACTTCCAGAGCTTCGCTAATTTGCCATAAGACGCTTGCTCTTACGTGGTCCTGACCTGCCTCATATTTAAATATTTGTGCGTCGGATATGCCAATTTTCATGCCCAATTTCAACCTGGAATAGCCGCGAGTTAAGCGATATTCGCGAATTTTCTTCCCGATTGAGCGCTTGATTTCGTCTTCGCTTGGAATCGGCACGGTACCATCCAATTCGGCGTCGTAGATCGTCCGGCGTCGCCAACCGTGCAACGACAGTGGCGCAAGGGCAGTCTGTATCATAGTTTCGACGCACATCCATCGTCGGGACGACTTTGTCATGACAAATTTCACCAATGTAAGCTTTGATATAATTTCTGATATAAAAAAATGTTTTAATATCAATCAAATTCATGACATACTGGAAAGATCTTCAAGTATTTTCGGATATAATACATTTGTAATAGCCGAGGCACCTGTCAAATCACGTGACTGTCTACAAGACAGGCTGATGCTGGCTCGTTGGCCGGCGGAGTGGTCCGATCGCTACGGTGAGCGCGGCTACATCCACCATGATCCTGTCGTCGCGCATACCCGCAGAATGACCTGCCCCTTCAAATGGTCAGAGGCTCCGGTTCGGAGGGACGAACGGTTAGCCAGGATTATTATGGGAGAGGCAGCTGAGATCGGGCTGAAGAACGGCTATTGTATACCAGTCCATGATTTTAATTGTACTCGCATAATTTCGTTCGGTGGGTCTCATTTCGATTTGCCGGAACACGCTGCCACGGGGTTACACATGATCGGCATTTATGCTGATCTGACACTTCAATCTCTTGCGCCGGCGGCAGTCAAACGGATTGAGCGCCAGCGGGGAACGCCCCGCTGTTCGCCACGAGAGATCGAGTGCATTCAGTGGGCAGCCGCGGGCAAGACTGGCTGGGAGACGTCTGAAATCCTTTCGTTATCGCACCGAACAGTCGAGGACTACCTAAACACCGCAGCTCAAAAGTTGGGGGCGACTAATCGCGTGCATCTCGTGGCCAAGGCACTGCGACAAGGGATCATAGACTAACACGCTGACCGTAAAATCCCGGGATACCGCCTGCCACCATAATCTCGTAGTCCGCTCCATAAGGAGGAGCGGACATGATTACCGTCGTTGACTCGAGCAATTACCATCAGAGTTCAGATTTGCTTGATGCAATGTATACATTTAGGCACAGAGTATTTGTTGACATTATGAAGTGGGAAGCTTGTCGCAGGAACGATGGTCGCGATATCGATCAATTTGACGGACCTGACTGCGTACACATTGCAGCCTTCGATAATGGTTCAGTTATCTCCTACTCGCGCCTGCTGCCTACCACGAAGCCCCACCTCCAGACCCACGTCTACCCGGAACTGCTCCAAGGCCGGCCCGCGCCGACAGGCCCCCACATCATGGAATGGACCCGCTGTGCTGCAGCACCGTGGCGGCGCCCGAACAGCCTCGCCGCCGACCCGAATGCAGGGCGTCAATTCCTGGCCGTCACGGAGCTGACCCTGGCCCTCGGCCTCATCGGCTACCTGGCGCAAGTCCACCCGACGATGATTACGAAACTCAGCGCGATGGGTTGGGACGTTGAGCCACTGGCACTGCCCACCCGCTACGACGGCCACCTCGTCGTGCCGATCTACATGGAGTGGAAGCCCGGCACAGCCGACGCCACCCGCCGCGCCTTCGGACTCAAAGGAACGGCCTACGACCTCCTGCCCCACTCCATGCCCGCCCAGTGGGGCGAGCCCCTCCGGTACGCCTCCTGACGCCGCTAGCCGGGATTTCCCGCCATGCTTACCCGCACGCCGCCGACGATCGATGAAGTCGCCGTGATCCTGCCGGCCATCGTGCGGGCGCTCGGCATCATCGTCGATCACCTCGAGCCGATGGTGGAATTGGCCTGCCAGTCCACCAACCTCCCGGAGGAAACTGCCGACGCCATGTCCGACATCGGGCACATACTGACCAACCAGTCGCGCATCATCATGCATGAGGCAGCAGAGCGCCGGCGGCGCGGACCCGGACGCGTTCCCCTCCGACGCCGCAACGAGGGTGGTGCGGACGACCGATTGAGCCAGGCTACTCCTGAGCTCACTGCCGAGCCCGAGCCGCCGCCAGCATCTCTGGCGTGACGTCCTCCTCGAAGCACAGCGGTGCAGCCCCGCGCGGTCGATTGTAGGCGCTGCGTCGGCCGCACGACCGACCGGCGCGGTCGTGCTGGTAGGGACAGGCGCAGGGGCCATCGTAGCCGGCAATCGACTCCGCGATGAGCTTCTTGGCGATATCGGCGTCGGAGGGGCCGGCAGGCGCTCTGCGCGGTCGCTCGGGTGCTGGCGCGGATCGCGGCGCACCGCCGCGATCGAACGGGTTCTGGACTGAGGGCTGGGCAGGTTGCGCCATCGCCTGCCCGACGCACCGGACGATCCCGAATAGGACAAAGCCCCAGAACAAGGCCGAGAGCACGATAACGATCGCGTCGGAGATCCGGCGAGCCCGCGGGCTCGGGCGGTCATACTTCCGCGGCCGGGGGCCGAGCGATTGCCCAGCGACCCAGGCCTGAAATTGCTCCTCGGCTTCGTCTCGCTCGCTCATACGACCGCCTGCCCTGCCCGCGAACCCTGGCTGTTGTTCCAGGCCGCCCGGACGGCATCAAGGGACGTGAAGTGCCCAATCGGCTACGATCCCGGCCATGTGCAACCTCTACAGCCTCGCTCGCTCCCAGGACGAGATCCGGCGCACCTTCGCGGTCGACCGCGACGAGACCGGCAACCTGCCGCCGCTGCCCGGGATCTTCCCCGACCAGATGGCGCCCGTCGTCCAGGTCGAAGGCGGCGAGCGGGTGCTGACGATGATGCGCTGGGGCTTCCCGCCGCCTCCGAAGGTCGGCACGCAGCCGGTTACCAACGTGCGCAACGTCGCCTCGCCCTATTGGCGGCCCTGGCTCAAGCCCGCGCACCGCTGCTTGGTGCCGGTCACCTCGTTCAGCGAGTACGCCGACACGAAGCCCCGCAAGACGCCGGTGTGGTTCGCCCTCGACGAGAGCCGGCCGCTGTTGGCCTTCGCGGGGATCTGGCGGCCCTGGACGGGCGTGCGCGGCCCGAAGCGGGACGAGCCGGTCGAGGAGGAGCACCGGCTGTTCTCGTTCCTGACGACGGAGGCGAACGGGATTGTCGGGCCGGTGCACCCGAAGGCGATGCCGGTGCTGCTCACCACCGTGGAGGAGTGGAGCACGTGGCTCAAGGCACCGGTGGAAGAGGCGTTGCAGCTGCAGCGCCCGTTTCCGGACGAGATGATGACCGAGGTGGCGCGAGGCTCGCGTCAGGATGGGATCTGAGGGCTGGGTGCCGGACCGTCCGTGGGGATGAACTCCCGCGCCGCCTCTCGTGCCATCTGAATCAGTCCGGCCTCATGAGGATCAGCTGGATCCGTATGCTCCCAGGCCGGGCAACCGGGGTTGCTCAGTCGCATCAGCTCGTAGAGTTCGCGGGCGATGACCTCGATGATGTCGGGAGGGTGGGTCAACGGCGCGCCTTCTCACGGATTTGTCGGGCACGGGAGCGACGACCTGCCCGGCGGAGCAGGAGGACCGCGCCCGGGATGCAAGCCAGCACCAAGGCGGCTGTGAGGGCGATGTAGGACGCGAGGCTCATGCCGATCCACCCGCCCCGTTGCTTGAGACGAGCGCATCATGCCCCGCGCAGGTGAGGGTCACAGCATCGGCAGCGCGATCCACATTGATCCACCCTTGCGCTACGAGACTGGCGAGGAAGGCGCTGTTCGCTCCACCATACCCATCAAGCCGACGCGCTTCGCCCAACGACATGGGCTGGCTGGTCTCGGCCAGAGTGATGAGGGCCTGTCGCTGCTTCGCGGTCATCCGAGGGGCGCCAGCTATATCGCCGTCTTCACCGCGTTCCGCCGCCGAGCCGGCGCCGCATCCTCGACGGCCAACTCATCCGCCGGTCACTGATGCGTCCAGGTCGCCACCGAACCGGGGGCACTTTGGCGGGGGAGCTTCTGAGTGTGGCTATGTGAGGCAGCAAGCTGATAATTACCGCGCCCATTCCCAGTTCTTCGCCGCCGGCGGGAGGGGGTTCAACGACTGCTTTCCCGCCATCTCGTATGGCATCGTGAGGATTGAGGTCCGCGGCTCAGGCTCCACCGGCCGATGATCAGCCTTGGTGGCAAGAGGCGAGTCGCTAGCGCTGGCTACGGTCGTCGCCGGTATCACAGAGGTCGAAGCCGTGCCTGCAGCTGGTGTCGCCTTCTCCCGCTCGAGGTACACGGGAATGCGGCGCTCAACGTACACGATCCGCACTCGCTCCATTCGTCGGGCGAGGTGCTTCGCAGTGCGGTGATGGCGCACGACGTGACCAACATCGCGGCGGAAGGCCGCCTGCGAGACACAGACCCCGAGCGAGGGGCGATAGAACTTACCCAGCCGACAATGCGCTGCCTCGGCCGTCGACATCCAGGAGAGGCAGGTCAGAGCAGTTATCCCTGCCGCTAGTAAGTGCACTCTCATGTGGCACTCCCATACGGTGAGCGGCCCCCTCTGATTATGAGATACTTGATTTGTTTTTATGCAGAAAAATTTCAGCTCTATCTTTGTGTCAAGAGTGTGACGCGCGGCCGGATGCGTACTTGGATTTCAGATGTCGTATGTTAAGGGCCGCGGACCGGCAAAGCCTGCAGCCATCACGTAGAAGTGCACCTGCCCGATCTTCAGCACTACCGGCTTCGACGAATCCGCGAGGTAGGCCGAGATTGGTGCATCGAGCGCGTTGTCGGCCAGGAGCTTCGCTCGGTAGGCCTCGCCGCCGGTCATGCGTCCCCCTCGGCTCGAAGGGCCTTGATTGCGCCGCGCAGGGTCTCAGTCGCTGCCACAGGGCCAGCTCCATCCCGCATGTGCTCGGTCGCCCGGGCAACGATTCCCGCAAGCACGTCGGCTGGACGGTAGGCAAGGGCCTCCGCGAGGATCGCATCAACCCTCGGCGCAGCAAATGCATAGGCCTCGCTCTCAAGGCGGCGACGCTCATCCTCCTCGGCGACGAGCGCGCGGACTTCCGCGGCTGCGCCAGCCGGTACCGGGCTCTCACCCTTTGTCCAGCGTCGCACGGTGCGCACATCGACCTTTAGCCCAGCGGCGATGCGCGCCTGGTAACCGTGGCCCCAGACGCGCGTACCGAGCGCGTGCAGCTCCTCACCGGTCATTGCTGGGCTTACTCCTCTTCTGACGATAGGCCCGCTGATACTCGCGAGCCCGGTCCGCATCCCGGCCGTCGGTGCGCTTGGCGCCGGGCGGCAGTTGGTTGGCCTCCCACGGTCGGACGGCCTGCATCCGCTCCAGGTGGGCCTCGCGGTCGGCGCCGCGCTTGGCTGGCCGCTCGGCGTCACGCGCTGCGGCGACTGCCTCCGGGAGATGGTCGTAAGTGATCCGGCCATCGGCCTGCATGCGCCGCATCTTTTCGACGTGCGCTGCCCGGTAGCCATCGGACGCCAGGGGCTCGCCGGCCGGGATGTCGAATTGCGCGCGGTAATCTGCAGCTGTCATCTGGTGCGCGTGGCGCAGATGGGTGGGCAGGAACCGAAATCCCTGCCCGCAGATCCGGCAGAGGATCATCAGACCTCTTCGATGAAGAGGTCGTTGATCGCAACCAGGTCGTTGGCGTCAGAGAAGTCCTGGCCGAGGATCAGGCCCGCGCGCTCAGCGTAGGCAAGCACGGCAGCATCGCGGTCGGCCGCCTCGACAGCGTAGGTGGCCTCGCGGTCGGTGATCTCGAACTTAGCCATCGTGGGTCTCCTACCCGATCCCGGCCGCGGGACTGTTCCCGTCAGCCGATGTCCGGTTTTCGCACGCAAAGCCGGACATGTCAACGACCTTTCCCGACCTCCCACACTGGCACCATGCCCGGCATCTTCATCGGCTCGTGCCGACAGGCGGTCCACTTCCCGAGCCTGATCCACTCGGCCGTGACCTCATGCACATCGATCGCGAGCGGCATGAGGATCCCGCAGAAATCGCCACGGATCGTGCCGGTCTGAGGCCCGACCTCGAACAACCGCAGCGCGTCCCAGCCGGCCTCGTGCGCCTGAACGCCCCAGCGGTCCACGAATGCCGTGCATCGCTCGTGCGTCTCGCGCCACTCGTCGGGCCGGAGCCCGCGGCACGGGACCACGCCCGGCGAGAGGCTGGCGAGGCCGCGAGACCAGGCGAG
The DNA here is from genome assembly GCF_001043955.1 of Methylobacterium tarhaniae. GTDB lineage: Bacteria > Pseudomonadota > Alphaproteobacteria > Rhizobiales > Beijerinckiaceae > Methylobacterium > Methylobacterium tarhaniae. The sequence goes on from NZ_LABZ01000057.1 coordinate 13,854, forward strand.
GACGGAGGGTGGGATGGCGCTCATGTGGTTCGCATAGAACCGAACCGGAACGTGGGCACCCCACCAACCAACGTTTCACCAATGAAATCGGCATAATCAGAGCCATCGCTCATTGGCGCGCTTGACGCTAAGAGGCTGTTTTATCTGATTTTTTGCCTTTATTCGGCCCGCTCATAACGGTCTGGTTG
>NZ_LABZ01000058.1 GCF_001043955.1 Methylobacterium tarhaniae
GCCCTGAACCCTCCCCCCTCTGCGGGGGAGGGTGCCCCGCGGATGCGGGGCGGGAGAGGGGAACCACGCTTCCGGAGAGGTCGTGACCGCGGTGACGGGTGCCCCCCCTGGATCAGCGTCGCTCTGCCCCTCTCCCGGCCTGCTTCGCAGGCCACCCTCCCCCGCAGAGAGGGGAGGGTTCACGCGCGCCATGCATACGGAGTGCGGAAGTCGAGAGACGGCCTACCCCGCCTCCCCCCGAAACACCTCCTCCATCTCCCGCCGGAACCGGATCGCCGGATCGTCGGCCGCGAACGACACGTCGTCCCAGCTTACCGGCCGCCCGGCGGCGACGGGCCGGGTGAGGGTGAGGCCGTGGGCGAGCCCGATCGGCAGGCCGCCGGCGTGAAGGGAGTCCCGCGCCGGCATCAGCCGGCCGTAGACCGTATAGCCCCCCTCCCCGTCCAGGCGCTCGCCGGCCTTCAGGTCGCGCTTGGCCGTCGCCACCACGTCGCCGGAGAAGCCCCGCGTCGCACCGGTGGGCTCGCCCCGCACCGCGATGCTGGCGACCGAGAGGCCGAGCTCGAGCCCGATCAGGTGATAGGGCTTGTACATCGCGCTGTAGTGCCCGCTCGGATCGGTCTTCAGGCCGTACTCCGAAAAACACTTGCGGACGTAGTCGGAGGGCGCCTCGAAGGTGGCGTAGACGCCCCAGCGCAGGTCGCGGAAGACCGGGCGGCCGTCGCGCTCCAGGGACGAGACCACCTCGACCGTGCCGTCCACCGGCAGGATGCCGCCGGCGGCTTCCGGGCGCAGCAGGGTCGGCAGGTCGTCGACGCCGCAAGCCGGGAAGGCGAGGCCGGCGGGCGGGGGCGTCAGGTCGCAGGCATTGGCCACCGCCGCCATCTCCAGCGCCGACTTGGTGCCGTCGAGGAAGGAGTTGAACATCTGCGGGTTGAAGTCGCCGCCGGCGACCTGCTCCTCGGAGAAGCCGTAATGGCCCCAGACCGTGTCGGGGGTCGAGGCGTGGTAGACCGGCAGGTACTTCGTGCCCTTGCCGGCGCAGACCACGCGGAAGCCCGCCGTGCGGGCCCAGTCGACGATCTCGGCGATCAGCGCCGGCTGGTCGCCATAGGCGAAGGAATAGACGATGCCCGCCTCCGCCGCCCGGCGGGCGATGAGGGGGCCGGCCAGGGCATCGGCCTCGACATTGACCATCACGATGTGGCGGCGATGCCGGCAGCAGGCCAGCGCGTGGCGGATGCCGGCGCCCGGATGTCCGGTCGCCTCGACGATCACCTCGATCCCGTCCGCGGCGATCAGCCCTTCCGCGTCGTCGGTGAGGAAGGTCGTGCCGTTGCGCATCGCCTCGGCGGCGCTCTTCGCCGCGTATCGCTCCGCCGGCCAGCCGACCCGGGCCAGCGCCGCCCGCGCCCGCTGCGGGTCGAGATCGGCGATGCCGACGACATGCAGCCCCGGCGTGCGCGGCGCCTGCGACAGGAACATCGAGCCGAACTTGCCGGCCCCGATCACCCCGATCCGCACCGGATTGCCGGCCGCCGCCCGCGCGGCGAGCTTGTGGTACAGGCTCATGTCTCCTCCCCGGGGCGGCACCGCCGCCCTGCCGTTGCTTCGGCGCTCACTCGGGCACCGTTGCGGAAAGCGTCACGGATCGGCAGCCTGAGGTCAACCGGCGCGGATGGCCGGGTGGGGCTGAGGAACAAGCATGACGGTCACGTTCGCGCGGCTGACGCCGGAACTCCTGATCACCGACCTCGCGCGCAGCCTGCACTTCTGGGTCGACCTGATCGGCTTCCGTATCGCCTTCGACCGGCCGGAGGACGGCTTCGCCTATCTCGACCTCGACGGCGCGCAAGTGATGCTGGAGAGGCGCGATCCCGCCTCCCGGCAATGGGAGACCGGCCCGCTGGAGCCGCCGCTGGGGCGCGGCATCAATTTCGAGATCGGGGTCCCGGCGGTCGAGCCGATCCTGGCCCGGCTGGAGGCGGCGGGCTGGCCGCTCTTCCTGGCGGTCGAGGACCAATGGTACCGCGCCGGCGAGGTCGAGGTCGGGCAGCGCCAGTTCCTGGTGCAGGATCCGGACGGCTACCTGCTGCGCCCTGCGGCGAGCCTGGGAGAGCGGCCGGTGAGGATGCGTGGAGGTGAACCGGGGTCCCCTTGAGGATCCTCAGATCTCGATCTCGGTCCCCACCTCCACCACCTGCCGGGTCGGCACGCAGAAGAAGGCGCCGGTGCGTTCGCCGTTGCGCATCAGGAAGGCGAACAGGGCCTCGCGCCAGACGGCCATGCCGCGGTGGTCGCGCTTCGGGATGATGGTCTCGTGGCCGATGAAGACCGTGACATCCTCGATGAAATCGGCCGGCAGGCCGCGATGGGCCACCGCGCAGGCCAGGCCCTCCGGGATCGAGGCGTCCTCCATGAAGCCGTAGCGGAGCGTCACGCGGTAGAGGTCGGGGGCGAGCCGGATCACCTCGGCGCGCTCGGTCGCCGGCACCATCGGCTTCTCCTCGTAGAGCGCGGTGACGATGCTGCAGCGGGCCGGCAGGGCGTGGCTGCGCTCCAGGAGCCGGGTCATGTGGAGCGGGATGCCCTTGGTCGCGGAGGAGAGGAAGGCCGCCGCGCCCGGCAGGCGGATCGGCGGATCGGCGCGGAGAGCGGCCAGGAAGGCGCCCTCGTCCTGGCGGGCGCCGACCCGGTTGGCCTCGGTCAGCCGGGTGCCCTGGAGCCAGGTCAGCATCGTCACGGCGACGACGGCGGTGAGCACCAGGGGGTACCAGCCGCCCTCGAGCACCTTCACGCTGTTGGCGGCCAGGAACACGAGGTCGATCGCCAGGAAGAGGCCGTTGACCAGGAGGACCAGGAGCGGGTTGAAGCCCCAGCGCCGGGCGATGAGACCGCCGAGCAGCGTCGTGATCGCCATCAGCAGCGAGACCGCGATGCCGTAGGCGCCGGCCAGCGCATCCGAGGTCTCGAAGATCACGACGGCGCTCAGGGTGGCGGCGGCGAGCAGCCAGTTCACGACCGGCACGTAGATCTGGCCCTGCGCGTCGCGCGCCGTGTGGACGATGCGGATGAAGGGCAGGAAGCCGAGCTGCATCGCCTGCTGGGTCAGGGAGAACACGCCCGAGATGATCGCCTGCGAGGCGATGACGGTGGCGAGGGTGGCGAGCCCAATCAGCGGGTAATGCGCCCAGTCGGGGCTAAGCCGGTAGAACGGGTTGTCGATCGCGTCGGGCTCGGCGAGCAGCACGGCTCCTTGTCCGACATAGTTGATGACGAGGGCCGGCAGCACCAGGCCGAACCAGGCGAGGCGGATCGGCCGGGCGCCGAAATGGCCGAGATCGGCGTACATCGCCTCGCCGCCGGTCACCGCCAGGAAGGCGGCGCCGAGCATGGCGAAGCTGACCGCCCAGCCCGCATGGGTCAGGAATTCGATGGCCCTCAAGGGGTTGAGGGCCGCGAGGATCTGCGGTGACTGCAGGATGCCGCCGAGGCCCAGCAGCGCCAGGACGCAGAACCACGCCAGCATCACCGGCCCGAAGATCCGCCCGATGAAGGCCGCGCCCCGGCTCTGGATCAGGAACAGCCCGACCAGGATCACCAGGGTGATCGGCATCACCGCGGGGGCGAGGCCCGGTGCCTCGACCTTCAGGCCCTCGACGGCGCTCAGGACCGAGATCGCCGGGGTGATCGCCCCGTCGCCGTAGAGGAGCGCGGCGCCGACGAGGCCGACGACGAGGAGCAGGCCGGCCCAGCTGCGCGGTTCGGCGCTGCGGGCGCCGAGCAGCGCCAGCATCGCCACGATGCCGCCCTCGCCGTGATTGTCGGCGCGCAGGATCAGCACCGCGTATTTGAGCGACACCACGACGAGGAGCGCCCACAGGATCAGCGACACGGCACCGATCACCGCGGCGGGCTCGGCCTGGCCGTGGCCGGCCGCCCGCACCGCCTCCTTGAAGGCGTAGAGCGGGCTCGTGCCGATATCGCCGTAGACGACCCCGAGGGCGCCGAGGAGCAGAGCCGGCTTCAGCCGCCGCTCCGGCTCCCGCGCGACCGCCTTCGATGACGGATCCTCGTCCACCGTCGCGAGCTGACCCACGGGCGCCTCCGCCGGCACGCCCGGGCCTGTCCAGCCCCGCTGCCGCGTCTAGGAACGCGGATCCCCGCCTCCGGCTCCGTCCGGGTCGTGGCTTAGGCGAGGAAGCTATGCCACTCCATGGGGAGCGCCTTGCCAGCGCCGGGCTGGCCGGACGAGAGCCGCGAAATCAGCGATTGAGAGCTGCGCGAAGGACGGTTCGGATCATCGATTGATCAACAGCCGGCAAATGCTGATGGTGTTCCCTCAGCATTGAAGCCTTCGTCAGGTCGAGCGCGGATATCGGGTTCATCGATTCGACTGCGGCCAGAGCCTGGGCAGAACGGTCGGCTCCGCAGGCCCTTGAGACTACTTGGGCAATTTAAAACGCAAGCGGAAGCGGTGCTGACAGCAGGCACACCGGACGGGTGGAAGAAGAACCTCGAATAGCCGCCAGCCACGCGTCCAGATCCACAGCTTCAACTCGATCCTCGCCCATGGGCGCCCCCTCAGCCAGCAGGACAACGCACGAAGCCACTCTAAAATGCCCAGGTAGTGTTGAGCCTATTAAATTATCATCACAGACTGCGCCCAGGTATCAGAGTTGGTATCTGGGTACGCAGAAGTCTTAATAGGGCCCCCAGCTGCTCATCGGTAGTCGATTTCCTCGTCGATCTCGGGTCGAGAATGATGTCAACAATTGATTGCTTCACGCTTTCTTGTACTATTTCTTTGTCGGGAGTTTCAATCGCAAGACCGAAAAATTTGTTAATATCATTAATTATTTGACTCAAGTCCAAATAAGCTGAAGCATTTTGCCAAGCTGGTGTATTGCGGGTCGGCTCCCAATCTAGGGGAGTGACCGCCGACCCCTCTCCGGAAATGCCAACCTTACATCCCTTACGCGACAGCATGTTAACGAACAAATGTTCAACGCTCTGCCTGCTGCGGCGACAGATTATAAAAACCGAACTCTCTCTGACATCGCATAGTTCGAGGGTATGGATTGCGCTGCCTTCACTCAATATGATTGCGCTTGCGCTGTTAATTTTATTCATCATGTCAGAAATTGCAATTTCTTCTGGATATATAATTTCAAATCCAGCTTGATTTTTCAGTAATTTCTCAATCAGTCTTTCACCTAAATATGATCCAGAAAATGCATGCTTGGATCGTCTAATGTATATCTTGCCCGACCTCAACTCTCTATGCCTTTTTTCTGAAGACGTAGAGTCGTTTATTTTCTGAATGCAATCAATATACCGCCTGGATATTGGGCCAGCGCCGAGTACACTGCCTTGCTCAGGGACGAGCAATTTTTTAAACTTAATGTTTTTGTCTATGAAAATTATGTTGCTCTTATCGATACCAAACAGACTCAACGCCTGGATCATCCAAGGGTACAATTCATTGGCGAATCCGCGACCCAAAGGAAAAGGATGAAATGCAATAAAAGGCAGTCTTTTACTCTCGTTTTCAACAAATGCCCACAGTCTCGGTATCGACTCGGCGATAAAATGTCCAAAATGATTAAATAGCGGCCCTGCATACAAGCAATCATCATCTATAACAGTATAATCCAGTTCTTCGGTAGCAACATCGATCTTGGTTATGCTATATCCCCTGGCTGCGCGCCGATGCTCCATTGATGAGGCGTCTCCACCTACAACAGAAAATTGTTGCGAAACTTTTCCCGATCCCGATAGCAATGGCGTTACCAGGATATCTTCCAAAACATGTACAGACAATTTCCGGTCAATGAAACCATCAGACATAAATCGTAACTCCAAAGAAACGAACAACCTAGAAATGCCAAGCTGGCATGGGGGCGATAATAACCAGGTTCTGCGAGGCTTAGAAGGGCCCATATGATTTCTGTGAAGATCCGTCGTTCCTGCAACCAGCCGCTTGAGCGATTCAGCCATCCGCCGCAGGCGTCTCAGAGTTCGTTAGAAAAGATTTAATCCATAGTGATCGGCGCAAGAAGTCAGCCGATGGGCGCAAGCGTTGCGCCCGTCGAAACGTGACACAGTGTCTCGTAATATGTCTTGAGACGGAGCGAGATCTTCAGAACGCCGATTCTTTGAGTAACTCGCCATCGTTTTGGCAGATGAACAAATCCCTTCGACCCCTTTGGCCGAAGGACCACCTCAACGACGTGCTTCAATCCAGATTGAACGGCAGCGATGAACCGCGTCTTGTACCCACCATCGACGACGACGGTCTCCACCCACGGATAAAGACGTACCAGGCGCTTGACCAGCTTGAGGCCACCGTCCTGGTCCTGGACATGTGCTGGGGGCACCATCACGGCGAGCAAGCGTCCACCGCTGTTCACCACCGGGTGACGCTGGCGGCCCAAGACTTTCCTTGCCCGCATCATATTCAAGCGGCGAGCACATCATCCTCGCCGTCCTAATGAATAACAGCTGCGATGTCGAACATGTCGCGAGGCTGAAGACGAGTTTCGCGGGAATAAATCTACTTTTGCAGCAATCTCTGGCGCTGTTTCGAGACGATCGAGCCTGATGGAAATCTCATTTATATTACGCAGGCATCTCGGTCACAGGTCTGCAGCGGATGAAGTCGATCTCGCTCTTGCCGGCAAAAATCAGTTTCGCGACATGCGCGCCGTCGCTCTCATAACCGTCGGGTTGCCGATTCAAGCGATAGCCCTGGGTCGCCGGATGAAGAAAAGGCAGCAGCTGTGGATTATCCAGGAAGAGATCGATCTCATGGCTTTCGCAATGATCGATCTGGAGCATCAGGGCCATCTCGTTGCCGAAGGTCCAGTCAAAGGCGCAAGTTGCGGACTCGGCCTGCGCGATGATGTCCATCGCCAGATCGAACAACCACCATTGGCTGGATCGTACCACGCACGTGACATCAGCGAGCGAGAGGAAGCGAATACCCTGTCTTCAAGGCGAATTGGTCCGCGATCATCCGCACCTTACCTTGATCAAGCCTCGTAATACCGATAAAATTTTCCTATAGGCCTTCACGCCGCTCGGAAAAGAATGCGAAGACCGATCCATCATTCGCGGTAACGCTGGCGGGATCGACGATCCGCGCGGCGAGCTGCTGCGCGGCGAGGTTTGCCCCATAGGGCGCGTTCGCCATCGACAGCACTGTCATCGTCACATCGATCATGACGGCGTCTCAATCGGCAGAACACTTCTTTCTCGACATATGCCCCTTCTGCGACCCGAACAAAACGAGCGCATGGCAGTCCGAGGCAGGCGGCCGCACCGCGGCAAGGCCTGCGGGACCCTCCCGCCACTCAGACGTTGTCCCGGCAACCAAGCGCGAACAAAGGACCCGGGACATGACGGAAACCGTGCTGATCGTCGGGGCGAGCGGGATCGTCGGCAGCGCCGCGGCGGCGGTGATGGGGGAGGCCGGCTGGACGGTGCTGGGGCTCGCCCGCAACCCGCCGGCGCAATCCGGGGTCGTGCCGGTCGCCGCCGACCTGCAGGATGCGGAATCCCTCAAGGCCGCCCTCGCGCCGCACCGGCCGACCCGGGTGGTGCTCTCGACCTGGATGCGCCGGCCGACCGAGGCCGAGATGATCCGGATCAACGGGGCGATGGTGCGCAACCTCCTCGACGCCCTGCAACCGGCCGGCAGCGTGCGCCACGTCGCGCTGGTGACCGGGCTGAAGCACTATCTCGGGCCGTTCGAGGCCTATGGGAAGGGCGCCGTGCCCCAGACCCCGTTTCGCGAGGAGCAGGGGCGGCTGCCGATCGAGAACTTCTACTACGCGCAGGAGGACGAGGTCTTCGCGGCGGCGAAGCGCGACGGTTTCTCGTGGAGCGTGCATCGCCCGCACACCGTCATCGGCAAGGCGGTCGGCAACGCGATGAACATGGGCACCACCCTCGCGGTCTACGCCACGCTCTGCCGCGAGACCGGCCGGCCGTTCCGCTTCCCCGGTTCGGCGATGCAGTGGAACGGGCTCACCGACATGACCGATGCACGGCTGCTCGCCCGTCACCTGCTCTGGGCCTCCACCGCGCCCCAGGCGGAGAACCAGGATTTCAACGTGGTGAACGGCGATGTCTTCCGCTGGAGCTGGATGTGGGGCCGGCTCGCCGCCTGGTTCGGGATCGAGCCGGCGCCCTTCGACGGCACCGTGCGGCCGCTCGAGGAGCAGATGGCCGGCGACGCCCCGCTCTGGGCCGGGATCGCGGCGAGACACGGCCTCGCCGAGCCGGACCTGAACCGCCTCGCCTCGCCCTGGCACACCGATGCCGATCTCGGCCGGCCGATCGAGGTCGTCACCGACATGAGCAAGAGCCGCCGGTTCGGCTTCCTCGACTACCAGCCCACCGACGACGCCTTCATCGACCTGTTCGCGCGCCTGCGCGCCGACCGGCTGATCCCCTGACGGTCCCACTGGCGCTCACAAAGCACAGATCGACCGAGACAACCCCAGGTTTCCGAAATGCAGTAGGAATTGCTTCAGACCTCACCGTTATCCTCCATACGGTGAGGAGATAAAGAGAATGTCCATCAGGGCGCGCGTGTTCGGGGGGTTTGGTCTCATCCTCCTGCTGACGGTTGCAGTTGCGGCGATCGGGTGGCACAGCCTGACGGGCTTCGCCCGACGGGTCGATACGGCCAACGCGGCGCAGCTGCTGGCGGGGGAGATCGGCGATCTCGCCCTCGCCACCGACCGCGCCCTCAAGAGCGACGATGCGCGCCGGGACGAGGCGCTCAGGACGGCGATCGGGCGGGTGCGCGCCAGCGCCGGGGCCTTCTCGGGCCGCCTCGCGGACGACCCGCAGGCCGCCGCCGCCGCGGCCGGCATCGCCGGCGCCCTCGACGGGTTCGAGGCGGCCGTGAAGGCCTTCGGCACGCAGAGGGCCGAGAAGCAGAGTCTCCAGGACCGTCACGCCGCCCTCATCACCGAATTGCAGGCGACGGTGGCCGGCATCGGCACGGCGCAGGAGAAGCAGCTCGCCCAGGCCGCCAAGGACCTGGAGCGGGCGCTCGCCGACCAGAAGACCGCCACCAGCACCGGCGTCGTCGTGGCCTTCGCGATCCGTTCGGCGCTCGAGATGCAGGTGCTGCAGGTCGCCTCCCTCTCGGGCGAGAGCGACGAGGGCCGGATGGAGCTGGAATCGAAGGAGAATTCCGTCGCGGTGCTGATCCGGCGCCTCGGCGCCATGACCTCGACCGAGGCCGTCGAGCCGGCACAGGCCGCGCTCGAAGCCTACCGGGCCAAGCTCGACGAGCCGCTCGGGCCGGGCGGCAAGGCCGAGCGCCGGGACGAGCTCGCGCCCCTGTTCGGCAACCTGATCGTCGGCCTGCGCCAGATCGAGCAGGCGCAGAACAACGCCCAGACCGCCGCCCAGGTGACCCTGCGCCAGCAGCAGGACCGGGTCGCCTCGGGTACGAGCCTGCTCACCGCCAGCGGCAGGGCCATCACCGCCGCCAAGGAGGCGCAGATGCTGGAGCAGCGCCTGATCCTGGCCCGGGACGCCGAGGCCGCCCCGATCCTGGACGCGACCGCCGCCGAGCTGATCAACCAGGCCGAGACGATCCTGTACGGCGACATCGACGTCGGCACGCAGAACGTGCTGCGCGACCTGAACGCCAAGGTGCGCGAGTTCAAGGACAGCATCCCCGACATCGTGAGGGCCAACGCGGCGCAAGGGGCGATCTTTTCCGACCTCGACCGCCGCTCGGCCGAGCTGGTCTCGGCGGCGCAGGGCATCGGCGCGAGCGAGCTCTCCCAGCTCGCCGCCGAGCGCGACCGGGCGCTCTGGCTTCTCGCCGGCGGCGTCGGCCTCGCCTGCGCCATCGGGGCGGCCCTCGCCCTCCTGATCGGGCGCGGCATCACCCGGCCGATCGACCAGCTCTCGGGCGCCATGCGGGCGCTCGCCGGCGGCAACCTCGCCACCCAGGTGCCGGCGCAAGGCCGCCGCGACGAGATCGGCGCCATGGCGGGCACCGTGCGGGTGTTCCGCGAGGCTTTGCTCGCCAAGGATGCGGCCGACCGGGCCACCGCGGCGGAAGCCGCCGCCAAGGCCGAGCGGGCCGCGCGCCTCGATGCCGTGACCCGTTCCTTCGAGGCCAACGTGGTGGCGATGACCGAGACGCTGGGCGAGGCCGCCGCCGGCATGGAGGCGACCGCCCGGACGATGACCCAGGCCGCCGAGACCACCAACGGCCGCTCGACCGAGGTGGCGGGCGCCGCCGAGCAGACGCTCGCCAACGTCCAGATGGTGGCGGCGGCGAGCGAGGAGCTCTCGGTCTCGATCGGCGGGATCGCGGCCCAGGTCGCCCAGTCGTCGGAGATCGCCCGCGACGCGGTCGACCAGGCGCGCCGGACCGACGAGACGGTGCAGCGCCTGGTGAAGTCCGCCGACCAGATCGGCGACATCGTGAACCTGATCTCCTCGATCGCCGGCCAGACCAACCTGCTCGCGCTGAACGCCACGATCGAGGCGGCCCGGGCCGGCGAGGCGGGACGCGGCTTCGCCGTCGTCGCCGCCGAGGTGAAGGAACTGGCGAGCCAGACCAGCCGCGCCACCGCCGAGATCGCCCAGCAGATCGGCCACATCCAGGAGACCACCGGCGGCGTCGTGCAGGCGATCCGGGACATCTCGGGGGTGATCGAGCGGATGTCTGAGATCGCCGAGGGCGTCGCCGGCGCCGTCGACCAGCAGGGCGCGGCGACCCAGGAGATCGCCCGCAACGTCCAGCACGCGGCACAGGGCACACAAGCCGTGACGACCGGCATCGTGGCGGTGCAGCGCGAGGCCGGCAGCACGGGGGCCGCCGCGGCGGAGGTGCTCGGCGCGGCGGATCGGCTCGGGCGCTATGCCGGCGAACTGGAGCGCGAGGTGGCGGCGTTCCTGAACGGGGTGAAGGCGGCCTGAGGTAGGTCCGGGACGGGTGGAGTGAACAGGGGGGATGCGGGCAGGCCCGCATCCCCCCTTTCTCATTGCGAGGGCGTGCCGGGCTTCGTCCCGGTCCCGACGACCTGGCCGTCGGCCGCGCACGGATTGACCGGCCGGGCCGGATCGTCGGCGAGCATCAGATCACGCCGCGGGATCGGCGCCATGGGCCATGCTGCATCCGATCCCCGCATCGTCTCCGCGGCCCGGGCCGGACCGGCGCCGGGTACGGGGGCAGCGCGGAGGGCGAGACGCAGCAGCATGACGGCGGACTTTCGCGGGATGGTCGCATCCGTGTACCGCAAGGTCTGCCGGCAGATTCTCGACCCGGGGTTGCTCGCCGCCGCAACCCTCGCGCTTCGCCAGCTAAGCCTCGACCCGCACCGTCAGCTCGCCGAGGCCCCCCAGCTCCGCCCGCACCACGTCCCCCGGCTCGACCGGCAGCGGCACCGTGGTGGTGCCGGTGGTCACGACCTGCCCCTTGCGCAGGGTCAGCCCTTGGGCCGACAGGGCGTTGGCGAGCCAGGCGAGGGCGAGGCGCGGGTCGTCGAGGGCGTTGCCGCCGCGGCCCTGATGGGGCTCGCGGCCTTCCGCGGTGATCCGGGTCGGCATGGCGGCGAGGTCGATGCCCCGCCAGCCCTCGGGCGCCGGAGGGCCGAGGACGAAGAGGTGGGCGCAGGCATTGTCGGCGATCAGGGCCGCCTCCCCTGCCCTCTCGAAGGCCTCCAGGCGCGAATCCGGGAACTCGATCGCCGGATGGGCGTCGGCCACCGCCGCCATCACCTCCTCGACGGTGTAGGGCTCGGCGCGAGGCGGCAGGTCGGCCCCCATGCGGAACGCCACCTCGGGCTCGGCAACCCGCATCTGGTTGCCGGAGAGCGGCACCGGCGCGTCCGCCGCCAGCACCTGCTCGGCGAGGAGCCGGCCGGCGAGCGGCCCGTCGGCGCCGATATGGCGCTGGCCGGCGAGGCTCGTGGCGGCGATCTTCCAGCCGTAGAGCGGGGCGGCGCTGCGGGGTTCGAGCAGCGCCTGGATCCGGTAGGCCGCCCCGCGGTCGGCGGGCGCGAGGTCCGGCGGCAGGGCGGCCAGCAGGCGACCTTCGCGCCAGTGGCGCCAGATGAGGTCGGAGGCGGCTTGCAGGCTCATGCGATCCTCCCGGTCAGGCCGCCATCGACGGGCAGCGCCACGCCGGTGATGTAGGCCGCCTCGTCGGAGGCGAGGAAGAGCGCCGCGTTGGCGACGTCCCAGGCGGTGCCCATCCGGCCCATCGGGCAGGCGGCGTCGCGGGCGCGCACCATCTCGTCCGGGTCCTTGTACTGGCCGGAGATCTGCTGGTGGATCAGCGGCGTGTTCATCAGCCCGGGCATGATCGCGTTCACCCGGATGCCGTCCTTGGCGTATTGGAGCGCCAACCCCAAGGTGAAGTTGTTCACCGCGGCCTTGGCGGCGTAGTAGGCGGCATACGGGTAGCCGGTGTAGCGGATCGCCGCCGCCGACGAGATGTTGACGATGCTGCCCGCCCGCTGCGCCAGCATGTGCGGCAGCACGTGCTTGCAGGTGAGGAAGCAGGTGGTGAGGTTCAGGTCGAGGGTGCGGTGCCAGTCGGCCTCGCTCAGCTCCACGGGGCCGCCCATCTGCGCGTAGCCGACATTGTTGTGCAGCACGTCGATGCGCCCCTGCGCCGCCATCACCTCGGCGACCAGGGCGGCGACCGCGGCCGAATCGGTGGCGTCGCAGGCGGCCGCCGTGGCGGCGCCGTCCTCGCGCCGGATGATCTCGGCGGTCTCCTCCGCCGCCTCGCGCCGCAGGTCGACGCAGACCACCCGGGCGCCGTGGCGCGCGAAGGTCACCGCCGCGGCCTTGCCGTTGCCCCAGCCCGGTCCCGCCGAGCCGGCGCCGAACAGCAGCGCCACCTTGCCCTCGAGCCGCCGCGAGCCCGGGGCGCTCCCGCCCTCCGCCATGTCGTCCTCCCTTGGGGCCCCTTGGGGGGCCTGTCGTCCTCGCGCCGGTCGGCGCATCGGATTCTTGCTTGAGCGCGCCTGTCGGCGCCTGGCGGCACAGCCTATAGAGATCGGCGAGCGGCCGCAAAAGCTGAAGACGGCCCTTCGAGGAGGAGACGCCATGCCGACCCGCATCATCGCCGAGACCCCGCCCCGACTCTCCGCCGACCTCATCAAGCGGTTTTCCGCCGTGCCGGTGGCGGTGGTGGTCGATCTCCTGGAGGGCAAGACCCAGGTCGATCCGGCGATCCGGCCGCTGCGGCGCATCACCGGGGGCCCGACGCTGCTGGGTAGCGCCGTCACCGCCGTCTGCGACCCGAAGGATTACGGCGCCGTCCACCACGCCATCGCGGTGGCCGAGGCCGGCGACGTGGTGGTGATTGATGCCGGGGGGCGCAGCGACGTCGCGATGATCGGCGACCTGCTCTCGACCGCGGCGCGGCGCAAGGGCATCGTCGGCCTCGTCGCCGACGGCGCGGTGCGCGACACCGGCATCCTCGGCGGCTGGGACGACTTCGCGGTGTTCACCCGCCACGTCACGGCCCGCGGCCCGGCCTCGAAGGACGGCGGCACCGTCGACGCCCCGGCGACGATCGGCGGCGCGACGATCCATCCCCGCGACCTGATCCTCGGTGACGACGACGGCGTCGTGGTGATCCCGCGCGAGGCGGCGGAAGGCCTGATCGCCAAGGCCGAGGAGCGGGCCCGGGCCGAGATCGGCTGGGAGAAGCGGTTGTCGGCCGGGGAGACGACGCTCGCGGTGTTCGGGGTGCCGGACGCGGTCAGGGGCTAGGCCCCCCTCTCCTCTTCCCGGGACCCGCCTCGGGCCTCTTGTGGCGTGACCCGGGGCACCGCGAAGCGGTCGCCGGTGCGGGCGTAGAGGTCGCCGTAGAGCCGGCCCACCGGCAGGAAGGCGCCGTCGCGCAGGTGGCGCCCGTCCGGGGTGAACAGCGCGGGCTTGGCCTGGAGCGAGACCACCTGCCCGAGGACGATCCGGCGCTCGGGCGAGAGGTCGAGCACCGTATGGGTGCGGCAGCCGAGGCTCGCCGGCGCCTCGGCGATCCGCCCCGGCCGCACGCCGGTGCAGGGCAGGAGCGTCAGCCCCGCCGCCGGGATCTCGCTCTCGCCCGGCGGGAACTCGGCGGCGCAAATGGTCATCGCCGCGACCAAGCCCTCGTCCACGAGGTTGACCACGAACTCAGCCGTCTCGGCGATGTTGCGGGGCGTATCCTTCAGGCTGCCGTCGGTGCGCAGGTTGAAGCTCAAGGCGACGATCGGCGGCTCCTCGGCCAGGACCTGGAAGAAGCTGATCGGCGCCGCGTTGTCGATGCCGCTCGACGAGCGGGTGGTCACGAGGGCGATCGGCCGGGGCGTCACCAGCGCGGTGAGCAGGCGGTAGCGGTCGCGGGGCGGGAGGTCGTCGAAGCGGAGGTCCATGCGGTCACGGCGTCCCGGGAAGCGCGCTTTTCGGCAGGAGCATGTGCACGCCCTTGTTGCCGTCGACGGTCTGGGTGATGCGCAGGTTCCCGGCGAGCGAGCACAGCATGTAGGCCTGGTTGCGGGTGAGCCCGGTGCGGGCGCAGACGTGGCGGATCATCTCGCGCACGGCCTGGCGCATCGCCTCGTCCAGGCTCTCGTGCAGGCCGATCGCCATCAGGTCGGTCGGCGTCTCGGCGAAGGGCCAGTCATAGGCGAGGTCCTTGCGGACCGTCAGCCGGAACGTGCCGGTGAGCCCGGTCTCGAGCGCCGTGATGCAGACCTCGCCGTCGCCCTGCACGCCGTGGCCGTCGCCGGCATAGAACCCCGCCCCTTCCGTGAAGACCGGGAGATAGAGGGTGGTGCCGGGCTTGAGCTCCTTGTTGTCCATGTTGCCGCCGAAGCGGCGCGGCACCGGCGAGGTGACCCGGCCCCAGGCCGGCGGCGGCGCGGTGGCGAGGATGCCGAAGAACGGCTCGAGCGGCAGCTCGGTGCCCCAGGGCAGGATCGCGACGCCGCGCTCCGCATCGATGTCGGGATGGATGGTCTCGTAATCCTCGAACTCATCCGGCAGGGTGCCGAGCAGCGGCAGGATCGCGACGAAGCCCCAATCCATGCGGAACGTCAGGTCGAGGATGTCGACCTGCAGCACGTCGCCCGGCACCGCGCCGCGGACATGGACCGGCCCGGTGACGAAGTGCGGGCCGAGGCCGGGCGAGAGCGCGTCGAGGGCGGCGAGGTAGTCGGCCGGGTGGCGGGCGGGATCGGGATGGAGCGAGGCGCGCCCGCCGGCCGGATGGGAATGCAGCGTGACGGTGTCGCCGGAATCCACCGTCAGCACCGGCTTCAGGGCGGCGTCGAAGTAGCCCAGCACCATCGTGTCGGGCGTGGCGGGGATCTCGTGGTGCGTCGGCATGGGATCCTTCCGGGGCGCTGGGCCTTCACCCGCCTGCAAGAGCCGAGCCGACGGCAAGACAGCGGCGTGCGGCCGGCGCATGATGGCTCCCAGGATCGAGGGAGGCACGCCATGGCGGAGATCTGGATCGAGGCGGCCCTGAACGGGCCGTGGGGGCGCGAGCGCCAGCCCGGCATCCCGATCACCGTCGCCGAGGTGGTGGCCGACGGGCTCGCCGCCGCCGAGGCCGGGGCGGCGATCGTCCACGTCCACGCCTACGATCCCGGGACCGGGCGCCAGAACGACGACTGGGAGACCTATGCCCGCATCATCGAGGGCATCCGGGCGAAGGCCGACGCGATCGTCTACCCGACGATCCCGCTCGCCGGCTCGGACTACGCCGCGAGCGCGGCGCAGCGCTACGCCCATACGGAAGAGCTGGCCCGGCGCGGCCTGATCGAGTGGGCGGTGTGCGATCCGGGCTCGACCACCTTCCTGCGCTACGACGAGGCCTCGGCCGAGGAGAGCGGCTTCCTCTACCAGAACCCGATGGCCGATATCCGCGAGGGCCTGCGCATCGCCCGCACCCATCGGATCCGGCCCGGCTACGCCATCTACGAGCCCGGATTCACCCGGCTCGGCGCGGCGCTCGCCGCCCTGGAGCCGCGCCCGCCGGTGCCGGTCTACCGCTTCATGTTCTCGGACGAGTTCGCCTGGGGCTTCCCGCCGCGGCCGGGCTATCTCGACGCGCATCTGGCGCTGCTCTCCGAATGCGCGCCGGGCGCCCCCTGGATGGTGGCGGGCCTCGGGGTCGACATCCTGCCGCTGGTGCCGGCGGCGGTCTCCCGCGGCGGGCATGTCCGGGTCGGGCTGGAGGATGCGCCGTGGGGGAGCGAGAGGGGCAACCGGGCCTGGGTGGAGGCGGCGCGGCGGGCGATCGAGGCGTCGGGCGGGACGGTGGCAGGGGTGGAAGCGGTGCGGCGGGAGTTAGCTTTGCGGGACGGGGCGGGCTGACGCCCCGCGCCTTCCCTCACCCTTTGTCAGTGCCGCGATGGGCTCTCACGCCGCCCGCAACGTCTCGATCTGCTCCAGCGCCGCCGCCCGGGCCGCCTCGATCCGGCATTGCAGATCCGGCAGGTCGGCGCCCGACAGGCAGGCCTCCTCGATCTCGCGGCAGAGGTCGGACAGGCCGGTGAAGCCGAGGAGGCCGGCGGCCGAGATCAGCGCGTGGGCGTCGCGGGCGAGGCCGGCGCGGTCGCCGCTGCGGGCACGGAAGCGCTGTTCCAGCTCCGCCGCCAGCATCCCGAGCAGGCCGTCGATCCGCTCCGGGCCCATCAGGGTGCGGGCCGCCGCGAAGGCCTCGAAATCGATCAGCGCGGGGAGCGGCACCGGCCCGCCGGCATCGGCGCGGTGGCGCGCGATGGCGGCGGCGAGCTCGGCGCGCTTGAACGGCTTGCCGATATGGCCGTCCATCCCGGCGGCCCGGAAGGTCTCGAGCTGGGCCGGCAGCACGTTGGCGGTCATCGCGACGATCGGCACCGTGCCGGTGGGAGGAGGCAGGTCCCGGATCGTCCGGGTGGCGGTGATCCCGTCCACGCCGGGCATCTGCACGTCCATCAGCACGAGGTCGTAAGCCCGCGCCCGCACCGCCTCGATCGCCGCCGCCCCGTCGCCGGCGACGTCGACGCTGTGGCCTTCCGCCTCCAGCACCGCCCGGGCGAGGTCCTGGTTGATCGGCACGTCCTCGACGAGAAGGAGGCGGGCCGGGCGCACCGGGGCGGGCCGCCCCTCCGCGGCCTCCGCCGCCGGCGCCGGGCAGGCCGGCAGCGTCACCCGGAACCAGAAGCAGGAGCCGGCACCCGGCCGGCTCTCGACGCCGATCGTGCCGCCCATCAGCTCGACCAGTCCCTTGCAGATCGCGAGGCCTAGCCCGCTGCCGCCGTATTGCCGCCGGATCGAGCCGTCCACCTGGCTGAAGCGCTGGAACAGGCGGCCATGCTGCTCGGGCGCGATGCCGATGCCGGTATCGGTCACCGAGAAGCGCAGCGTCTCGCCCTCGGCCTCGACCCGCAGCGCGACCCGGCCCGCGGGGGTGAACTTGACCGCGTTGTTGAGGAGGTTGAGCAGGATCTGGCGCAGGCGGTCGGGGTCGCCCCGGACCCAGTCCGGCACCGTGGGATCGAGGGCGACGTCGAGGGCGAGGCCCTTGGGCTCGGACAGGCCGCGCACGATCGAGGCGGCGTTGTCGACCAGGGCGGCCGGCGCGAACGGGACCTCGGCCAGCGCGATGCCGCCGGCCTCGATGCGCGAGAAGTCGAGGATGTCGTCGACGACGGTGAGGAGCGCCCCGCCCGCCGCGGCGATCCGGTCGAGGTAGCGCCGGTGGCGGCCCGGCAGGGTGCGGTCGGCGAGCAGCAGGTCGGCGTAGCCGATGACGCCGTTGAGCGGCGTGCGGATCTCGTGGCTCATCGAGGCCAGGAAGTCGGTCTTGGCCTGGCTCGCCCGTTCGGCGGCGATCCGCGCCTCCTCGAGCGCCCGGGCGTGGCGCTGGCGCTCGCCGACGTCGCGGAAGGTCGCGATGATCGCGGGCTCCCCCGGGGCGGCGCCCGGGATGCGCCGGAACGCGCCCTCGACCCAGACCCACCCCCCGGTCCGGTGGCGGGCGCGGCAGACCACGCTGACCTGCGTCTCCCCGGCGGCGAGACGGCGGGCCTGGGTCACCAGCAGGGCCAGGTCCTCGCGGTGGACGCAGTCGCGCAGGCGCATCGCGACGGCCTCCTCGGGCGTGTAGCCGAGCAGGCGCCGCACCGCCGGCGAGACGTAGCTGCGCCGGCCGTCGTCGTGGGCGAGCACGATCAGCTCGCTGGTGTTCTCGGCCAGCAGCCGGTAACGCGCCTCGCCGGCCGAGAGCATGCCGGCGGCGCGCCGGGCCTCCTCCTCGAGGTCGCGGTGGCGGATCAGCGCCCGGGTCAGCCCGAAGCCGAGGCCGACGAGCACGGTGCTGATCCCGAGTACCACCGCGGCATCCTGCCGCACGCCCTCGCGCCAGGCCGCCAGGGTCTCGTCCTTCGAGACGCCGGTGGTGACGAGGAGCGGCGCGCCGGCGACGCGCTGGAAGCTGCCGTAGCGCGGCACGCCGTCGATCGGCGAGGCGTTGCCGCCGAAGGTGCCGCCCGACGCGCTGGCGGCGGCGCGCATCAGGGCGCCGCCGGCGACGCTGCGGCCGACCTTGTCCGGCACGTAGGGGTGGCGCACCAGGATCACGCCGTCGCTGCGCAGGAGCCCGATGGCGCCGTTGGGCCCGAGGTCGAGCCGGCCGTAGAGCCGCTGCAGCTCGGTGAGCGACAGGTCCGCCACCGCCACGAGCGGCGTCTCGCCCGGGCGCGGCACCACCAGGCGGGCGACGCTGACGAACCAGGAATCGGCCGGCCCGACCCGGGTCGGCCAGCCGATCGTGAGCTCGGACTGGCCCACCGCCTGGGCGGCGCGGACGAGGTCGGCGTCGGCGGGACGGCCCTCGCTGCCCGCTCCGCCCTGGCCGAACAGCACGCCGGCGGTGCTGCCGTCGAGCACCCGCACGGCCATCACCGCCGGGATGTGGCCCATCAGGCCGGAGAGGAGCTGGCGGGTGTAGTGCGGGCTCGCCCCGAGGGTGTGCGCGTCGACCCGGGCGCCGGCGGCGCTGAGCAGCATGTCGACCGAGGAGACGAGGCGGTTGGCCTCCTGGCCCAGCGCCTGCGCCACCGCCTCGGCGGTGCTCTGGGCGTCGCGGATCGTGCGCTCGTAGTCGCGGCTGTCGTTCCAGACCGTGACCGTGGCGAGGCCGAGGCAGGTCGTCAGCACGCCCGCCCAGACACCGCCGACGAGACTGCGGTAGGACCGTTTCAGGTTCATTGCTCACACGCCCCGCGTCCCGTCCGGGCGCCGCGGACGGCAGCCCGGGCGGGCCGTCCGACAGGCGTAGGCGGCAGGCCGGCCCGCCGCAAGGGAATCTTGTGAGACCAAACCCCGCGGCGGCGAGGGGCCGGGCGGTTATGTCATCACGCTGATGCATCGACACGTCGGCGCATCCGCGCCTGGCGCCTGGGCGCAAACCCGTTCGGGCTTGGCCAGCGCCTTCGAACGCGTCCGTTCGAAGGCGCGGCGGTGTTACATCGCCTCGAAACGGATCGGCTGGGCGCCCTTGAGCAGCGTCATGCGGCCGAGGTCGTAGACGTGCTCGATGCCGGTCGTGATGGTCAGGAAGTGGTTGCCGGCCAGCTGGCCGACCTTGCTGGCGAAGTGCACGCCGCCATAGGCGAGCAGGATCTCGGTCTCGCTGATGCCGCCCGGATAGAGGATCATCTGGCCCGGGGCCGGGTAGCTGGTGTGGTTCTCGTAGCCGACGCCGAAATCGAGGTCGCCGAGGGGCATCCACACGCCCTCGCCGCTCCAGCGCACGTGGATGACCTCGCTCACGAACGGCAGCGCCTTGAGGAAGGCCGCGCAGGTCTGGGGCGCCTTCTCGAGCTCGAGCCGGCCGACGAGGTCGAACGGGCCGGCCTTGATCTTCAGTTCCTTCACGGGGTCTCTCCTGGTTGAGGATCGGGAAGCGGGCCCGGACCGCAAGCGAAGGCCGGGCCAAGGGGTCACGGCCGACAAGTTTCCGGCCGGAGATGGCGCAGCACGTCGACGAGCAGGCGCGTCGCCGCGTCGATATCGGCCTCGGTCACGGATTCGGCCGGGGAGTGACTGAGCCCGCCGGCGCAGCGCACGAAGATCATGCCGATCGGGCACAGGCCGGCCAGCGCCAGGCCGTCATGGCCGGCCCCGCTCGGCAGGCGCAAGGGGGTGAGGCCGAGGCGGCGGATGCCGCCCTCGACCGCGTCCATCAGCCCGGGCGCGCAGGCCGCCGCCGGCTCGTCGTAGCTCCCCTGCGCGCTCAACCCGACGCCGCGGCGGGCGGCGATCGCGTCGAAGGCGGCGCGCAGGCGCGCGAGGGCGGCGCGGCGCACGGCGTCGCTCGGGCTGCGCAGGTCGAGGCTGAACCGGGTCAGCGCCGGGATGACGTTGACGGCGCCCCGCGGTACCTCGATCTGGCCCACCGTGGCGACGAGGTCGGGGGTCGCCTTCGCCTCGGCCTCGATCGCCAGCACCATCTCGGCCGCCGCCGCCAGGGCGTCGTGGCGCAGGGCCATCGGCACCGTGCCGGCATGGCCCGCCCGGCCCTCGACGGTGACGACGAGGCGGCTCGCCCCCGCGATGGCGGTGACGATGCCGACCGGCAGGTCCGCCTCCTCCAGGACCGGGCCCTGCTCGATATGGACCTCGAGGTAGCCCAGCACCGTGGCCGGGTCGCGGGCGAGGCCCGGCACGCCGTCGGGGTCGCAGCCGAAATCCCGCAGGGCCTGGGCCAGGCTCACCCCGTCGCGGTCGCGGGCTTCCTGGAAGTCGGGCCGGACCAGCCCGGCGAGCGCCCGCGAGCCCGTGAGGGTGACGGGAAAGCGGACCCCCTCCTCGTCGCCGAAGGCCAGCACCTCGACCGCGAAGGGCAGGCGCTCGCCCAGCCGGTGCAGCACCTGCACGGCGGCGATCGCCGTCACCACCCCGAGATTGCCGTCGTAGTGGCCGGCATTCCGCACGGTGTCGATGTGCGAACCGAGGAACAGGGTCGGGGCGCCGGGCGTCGCGGCCTCGTAGCGGCCGACGACGGTGGCGGCGGCGTCGAGCCGGACCTCCATGCCGGCCTCCTCCATCCAGGCGGCCACCTGCCGGGTGGCCTGCGCATGGGCGGGGGTCAGGTAGAGGCGGGTGAGCCCGTCGGGATCGGCGCTGATGCGCGCCAGCGCGGCGAGGCGCGCCATCACGGCGGCGCCGAGGCTCGTAACGGTGGGCGGCCGGTCGTGCTGCATGGCGGTCGGGTCCGATTCGGTGGCTTTGGGGTATGGCCCGGACGGAAGGCTGTCCAGCCGCCGATCCGTCCTCGACGGGGGCCGGGACGGCGCCGGTCGAGGCCGGGACCCCGCCGTCGCGCACGCGGCGCGCCCACTCGCGGTCGATGCCACGCGATGGCTCAACGACAGCGCCCGGACGACGCCGACGAACCGGCCTCACTCCTGGGGCTTGCCAAGCTGGACGTCCAATATTCCGTTGCGTATGGTCCAGTCGTCTTTCGTCTGGATCCGGCCGGCTCGTCGTGGAACTGCGCCACCTGCGTTATTTCGTGGCGGTGGCGGAATCCCTGAGCTTCACCGGAGCGGCGGAGCGCCTGGGCGTCTCGCAGCCGCCGCTGAGCCAGCAGATCCGCGACCTGGAGGCGGAGCTGGGCACGCCGCTCCTCTGGCGCACCAGCCGCAGCGTCGCCCTCACCCCCGCCGGCACCGCCTTCCTCACCCGGGCGCGGCGCCTCCTGGCGGAGGTGGAGGAGGCCTGCGCCGAGGCCCGGGCGGTCGGGGCCGGGCGCAGCGGCACCCTCGATATCGGGCTCACCGGCTCGATCCTGGCCGGCCCCCTCGGGCGGCTGATCCGCCGCTTCGGCGAGCGCTACCCCGCGGTGCTGGTGCGCCTGCACGAGATGCCGCCGGGCGAGCAGCAGGCGGCGTTGCACGCCCACCGCACCGACCTCTGTTTCCTGCGCCGGCCGCCGGACGATCCGTCCTTGCGGGTGGTGCGGGCCTGGCCCGAGCCGGTCGGCGTCGCCCTGCCGGCGGAGCACCGCCTGGCGGGTCGCGCCGCGATCGCCTTGAGCGACCTCCGCGACGAGCCCTTCGTCTCGCTGCGCCTGCGCGATTCCCGCTTCGCCACCCATCTCCGGGATGCCTGCCTGTCCGCCGGCTTCGTGCCGCAGATCGTGCAGCAGGTGGTCGAATCGGCCTCGCTCGTGAACTTGGTGGCGGCGGGGCTCGGCGTCGCCCTGGTGCCGGATTCGATCGGCGCCCTGCCGCGGCCGGATGTCGCCTACCGCCCCCTCGCCGGCCCGGCCCCGGCCGCCGATGTCTGCGCCCTCTACCGGGCACCGGCCAGCGCCGTGACGGAGAATTTCCTGGGCCTGATGCGCGACGAACTCGGCCGTACCGCCGCGTAGGGTTTCTGAAATCCTCGTCCGGCGATAATCAGGGCCGCCCCGCGGGTGCCGCGCGGCATCGGGTTTCATGGATTCCAGGGGATCGAGGGTTCGCGCATGACCGAGAAGACCCGCGTCGCCGTCCTGTACGGCGGCAGATCCGGCGAGCACGAGGTCTCGCTGCGCTCCGCCGCCTCGGTGATCCGCCATCTCGACCGCGACCGCTTCGAGGTGATCCCGGTCAGCATCGACAAGGCCGGGCGCTGGCAGCGCCACGACCTGCGCCGGATCACGCAGACCGGGGACGAGTCCCTGGCGATCCCGCCGGAGAGCCCCGAGGTGCGGCTGGCGCAAGGAGCCGACGGACGCGCCGCCGTGGTGGCCCTCGACGGCGCGCCGGCGCGCGTCGCGATCGACGTGGTCTTCCCGGTCCTGCACGGGCCGCTCTGCGAGGACGGGACCCTGCAGGGCCTGCTGGAGCTGACCGAGACCGCCTATGTCGGCTCGGGCGTGATGGCCTCGGCGGTCGGCATGGACAAGGACGTCACCAAGCGGCTGGCCGGCCTCGCCGGCATCCCGGTCGCGCCCTACCGCGCCTTCACCCGGCGCGCCTACGAGCGCGGCGCGGTCACCCTCGCGGCGATCACCGAGGGCCTGCAGCTCCCGGTCTTCGTCAAGCCCTGCAACATGGGCTCCAGCGTCGGCATCCATAAGGTCAAGGCGTGGGGCGACCTGCCCGACGCCCTCGACGACGCCTTCCGGTACGACGTCAAGGTGCTGGTCGAGCAGGGCATCGACGCCCGCGAGGTCGAGGTGGCGGTGCTCGACGGCGACCCGCCCTTCGTCAGCGTGGCGAGCGAGCTGAACCCGCAAGCCCACCACGACTTCTACTCCTACGCCGCCAAGTACCTCGACCCCGAGGGCGCCAGCGTCGACCTGCCGGCGAACATCACCCCGGACCAGATGGAGCGGGTGCGCGCCCTGGCCCTGCGCGCCTTCGAGGCGCTCGAATGCAGCGGCATGGCCCGCGTCGACTTCTTCCTCGACCGGCAAAGCGGTGAATTCTACCTCAACGAGGTCAACACCCTGCCGGGCTTCACCTCGATCAGCATGTACCCGAAGATGATGGAGGCCTCCGGCGTTCCTTATCCGGAGTTGCTGACGCGCCTGGTCGATCTGGCGCTGGAGCGTCACCGGACGCGGCGGGGGCTGAAGCGGGAATTCGCGGGGTGAGACGAGATCCGGAAGATTGCTTCATCCGGAAGATTGCTTCCGGACCTCGTCTGACCAGCCCGCGCGGCGCCTGAGCGAAGCCGATTTCCGCATCGCAAATGCGATCCGATAGGATCGCGTGAAGCGATCGTCGGAAATCGTGTGAGATCCGACGGACGGGACGTGCCGGGGTCCGGGCCTGACCGGCTCGCCCCCCTGCAAGGGACCGCGTCGCACTCCCCTGACGACCTCCGCCTGCCGCAAGAGAACGTCCGATTCGGAGCAGGAGATCGGACGGGCCGAGCGACCGGGACCGGCGCATACGGGAATGTCCGCGTCCCGGCTCGTGTCCGGGTTCCGCTTTCGGCCCGGGCCGGCCGCGAGGCTTAGCCGTTTCGACAAGACGGAGACTGCCGCCACCTCGCCATCCGTTGATCTCGCGGTTCGTTGATCTCGCGGTCGTCGCGGACTATGCATCGGCGCCATGGAACTCCAAGCTCTCGCCGACCGATCCGTGGCTCCCCAGGCCTGCAAGCCTCTGGCCTGCAAGCCGCCGCTTGCCCGAAAGGCGGCGCCGTTCCTGCCCATGAGCCGCGCCGAGATGGCGGCGCTCGGGTGGGAGTCCTGCGACATCGTGCTGGTGACGGGCGACGCCTACGTGGACCATCCGAGCTTCGGCATGGCCATCATCGGCCGGCTGCTCGAGGCACAGGGGTTCCGGGTCGGCATCATCGCGCAGCCCGACTGGCAGTCGGCGGAGCCGTTCAAGGCGCTCGGCAAGCCGAGGCTGTTCTTCGGCGTCACCGGCGGCAACCTCGATTCGATGGTGAACCGCTACACGGCGGACCGCCGCCTGCGCCACGACGACGCCTACACGGCGGGCGGCGAAGGCGGAAAGCGCCCGGACCGCTGCACCATCGTCTACACGCAGCGCTGCCGCGAGGCCTACAAGGACGTGCCGATCGTGCTCGGCGGCATCGAGGCGTCGTTGCGCCGCATCGCCCACTACGATTACTGGTCCGACAAGGTGCGCCGGTCGATCCTGGCGGACGCCAAGGCGGACCTGCTCATCTACGGCAATGCCGAGCGCGCCGTGGTCGAGGTGGCGAACCGGATGGCCGCCGGCGAGGCGCCGCACGACCTCGATTCGATCCGGGGCGTCGCCCTGTTCCGCCGGGTGCCCGAGCATTACACCGAGCTGCCCGCCGACGACCTCGATTCCGCCGACGAGGCCGCCACCCGCCGGCCCGGCGACACCGTGATCCGGCTCCCCGCCTACGAGCAGGTCAAGGACGACAAGGAGGCCTATGCCCGCGCCTCGCGCGTCCTGCACCGGGAGGCCAATCCGGGCAATGCGCGCCCGCTGGTGCAGCGCCACGGCGACCGCGACCTGTGGGTGAATCCGCCGCCGATCCCGCTCTCCAGCGAGGAGATGGACGCGGTCTACGACCTTCCTTACGCCCGCGCCCCCCATCCGTCCTACGGCGACGCCAAGATCCCCGCCTGGGACATGATCAAGTTCTCGGTGACGATCATGCGCGGCTGCTTCGGCGGCTGCACCTTCTGCTCGATCACCGAGCACGAGGGCCGGGTGATCCAGAACCGCTCGGAAGGCTCGATCCTGCGCGAGATCGAGCGGATCCGCGACAAGACCCCGGGCTTCACCGGCGTGATCTCGGATATCGGCGGGCCGACCGCCAACATGTACCGGATGGCCTGCAAGGATCCGAAGATCGAGGCGGCGTGCCGGCTGCCGTCCTGCGTCTTCCCGGACATCTGCCCGAACCTCAACACCTCGCACGACGACCTGATCCGGCTCTACCGCAAGGTCCGCGAGGTGAAGGGCGTCAAGAAGGTGATGGTCGCCTCCGGCGTGCGCTACGACCTGGCGGTGAAGAGCCCCGAATACGTCAAGGAACTCGTCACCCACCATGTCGGCGGCTACCTGAAGATCGCGCCCGAGCATACCGAGCGCGGGCCGCTCGACAAGATGATGAAGCCGGGTATCGGCGCCTACGACCGCTTCAAGGAGATGTTCGAGGCGGCGGCCAAGGAGGCCGGCAAGAAGTACTACCTGATCCCGTACTTCATCGCGGCGCATCCGGGCACGACCGACGAGGACATGATGCACCTCGCGCTGTGGCTCAAGAAGAACCGCTACCGGGCCGACCAGGTCCAGACCTTCCTGCCCTCGCCGATGGCGACCGCCACGGCGATGTACCACACCGAGATCAACCCGCTGCGGGGCGTGCGGCGCGGCGGCAGCGAATCGGTCGAGGCGATCAAGGGAATGCGGCAGCGGCGGCTGCACAAGGCGTTCCTGCGCTACCACGACCCCGAGAACTGGCCCCTGCTGCGCGAGGCGTTGCGGGCGATGGGCCGCGCCGACCTCATCGGGCCGCGGCCGGACCAGCTCGTGCCGTTCTCGCAGCCGCCGGGAACCGGCCTGGGCGCGAAGCCGGGTGCCGCCAAGGGGCGGGGCCCGCAGCGGCCCGTGCGTCCCGCGGGCGGCGGGCAGCGCTTCACCACGAAGGGCGTGCCGCCGCTGAGGAAGTGACGGTCCCGCACGTCCGGCGAACGGATGATCCGGTGCCGCAGCACCTCCGGACGAGCCCGTCCGGAGGTGCTGCGGCAAGCCCGGATGGGCGTCGAACCACGCCCCCTCGGCGCTCCTCCGCAGGGTCGGTCCGGCAGGCCGGCCGCGGGGCGGCGCGGCGATGCTCGGCCATCGCCTCACCGCCCTGACGTCACCCCGACGCCGGCCTTCCCCTCCTCCAGCCGCGCGATCTCCCACGGCGGTGCGATCTCCTCCCGCGTCGCGCAGAGCCCGGCCCGGACCATGGCGCGCCCCACCTCCGGCGCCGCCGTGAGGACGCAGAACGGCACCGCCAGCAGGCTGCCGAGGGTGAGCGGCAGGCTCCAGGCGAGGAGCGCCGGCGAGACGAGGGCGAGCGCCCCGCAGACGAGGAGCCCGAACAGCGTGACGCCGCAGAGGGCTCTGGCGGCCTCGCCCCAGCGCACGCCCCGCGCGTCCCGGTCCTGCGCCGTCCACAGCCCGGCGCGGCCGGTCAGGAGCCCGATCAGCACCGCCGTGAGCCGCACCGACGAGGCGCCGAGCAGCAGGAACGAGGCCGCGATCTCCGCCGCCATGCCGGCGAGGAAGCGCACGGCCCCGCCATGGGCGGCCCGGGCTCGCCCGTCCGCCAGCACGGCGGCGTAGCCGGCGAGCTTCGGGGCGAGGGAGAGCAGGAGCCAGACGAGGTAGAGCCCGGCGGCACCAGCCGCCGGGCCGCCTTGCGTCGCGGCGCGCCAGGGGAGGAGCAGGAGGGCCAGCGTCAGGGCGGGCGGGTTGAGGAACATCATCACCGCCCAGGCGAGCTGGAACCGGCTCATCGGCAGGAGCCCGGGCATCGCCGGCAGGCGCAGGTACTGCATGTTGCCGCGGCACCAGCGGGCGTCGCGGGTGAGGTGGTCGAGGAGCGTCGGCGGGTTGTCCTCGAAGCTGCCCTCCTCGATCGGCAGCACCCGGACCTCGTAGCCGGCCCGGCGCATCAGCACCGCCTCGACCTGGTCGTGCGACAGCACCGCCCCGCCGCCCCGCAATTCGGGCAGCCGGCCATGCGCGGCGAAGGGGGCGATGCGCACAACCGCGTTGTGGCCCCAGAACGGGCCGCACTCGGCCCCCCACCAGGCGGCGCCGAGGGTGTAGGGCAGCATGCCGTGGCGCATGCCGAACTGGAACAGCCGGGCGAAGGCGCTCGAGGCCGGCGCGCCGACCGCCAGGCTCTGCAGGATGCCGAGGCGCGGATGCGCCTGCATGATCCGCACGAGGCGCAGGATCGCTTCGCCCGTCATCAGGCTGTCGGCGTCGAGGGGCAGCATCAGGTCGGCGTCGCTGCCGGCGCAGAAATCCTGCAGGTTGCCGGCCTTGTAGCCGGCATTGTCGCGGCGCCGGCGGTACCGGATCCGGGCGGCCTCCGCGTCGGGCAGCCCGGCGCGCCAGGCCGCCACCCACTCCTCCTCGGCCCGGATCACGCGGGGATCGTCGCTGTCGCTCAGCACGTGGTAGCGGAAGGCGGCCCCGTGGCCGGTGCGCGCCAGGCTCTCGCGCACCAGGGCGAGGCGGGCGAGGGCCCGGGCCGGATCCTCGTTGCGCAGGGTCATCACCACGGCGGTGGTCAGGTGGAGCGGCGCCTCCCCCTCCCCTGCCGCGGCCTGCGGTGCGGCCGCCATCAGGCCGACGCGGCCGGCCCGCAGGAGCAGGAAGCCGATCGCGGCGTTCCAGAAACCCAGCACCGTCCAGGGCAGGGTGGCGAGGCCGCAGGCGAGGAGCGCGAGGTCGAGCCCGTCGATCCCGTCCTGCGCCAGGACGACCCAGAGGGACGCCGCGAAGGCCAGGATGGTCGCGAGGGCGAGCCCGAGCACCAGGAGGCGACGGCGACGCAGGGTGGCGCAGGCTTGCAGGCCCGTCGGCGTCGTGAGAGGAGCGCGGGCGGGCCCCTCCGCGAGGGTGACCACCGAGGAGTCGGTTTGCGGCATCGTCAGGCATCCGGGAGCGGCACGGCGGACGCCGTGCGGGCGCTCTGGTATAGCGCAGCCGGCCAAGCGGAGCTGCGGCAAGAGCGCCTGCCGGCCCCCGGCCCGGACGAGGTGCGGGCGCGCACCCTGTGGACGGGCCTGAGCCGTGGCACCGAGCGGCTGGTCTTCGAAGGGCGCGTGCCCGAGGCGGTCGCCGAGCGGATGCGGGCGCCGGCGCAGGCCGGCGACTTCTCCTTTCCGGTCAAGTACGGCTACTGCGCCGTCGCCGAGACGGAGGCGGGCGAGCGGGTCTTCGCGCTCCAGCCGCATCAGGAGGCGTTCAACGCCCCCCGGGCGGCGCTCTGCCCGCTGCCGGAGGGCCTGCCGCCGCGTCGCGCCGTGCTCGCCGCCAACATGGAGACGGCGCTCAACGCCCTGTGGGATTCGGGCGCCGGGCCGGGGGACCGGATCGCGGTGGTCGGCGGCGGCGTGGTCGGGCTCCTCGTCGCCCATCTCTGCGCCGGCCTGCCGGGAGCGGAGGTCTGCCTGATCGACCGCGACCCCGCCCGGGCCGGGACGGCGCGGGCCCTGGGCCTCGCCTTCGCCCTGCCGGAGGCGGCGCCCCGCGAGGCCGACATCGTCTTCCACGCCAGCGCCAGCGCGGCCGGGCTGGCGCTCGCCCTGTCGCTCGCCGGCGAGGAAGCGGCAATCGTGGAGCTGAGCTGGTACGGCACCGATCCCGTCGCGGCACCGCTGGGCCTCGCCTTCCACGCCCGGCGCCTGCGACTCGTCGCCAGCCAGGTCGGGGCGGTGGCGGCCTCGCGCCGCCCGCGCTGGAGCCACCGGCGGCGCCTCGCCAAGGCCCTCGACCTGCTCCGCGACGACCGCCTCGACGCCCTCCTCACCGAGGAGGTCGCCTTCGAGGCCCTGCCCACCGCCCTGGCCCGCCTGCTGGCCCCCGGTGCGCCGGGCCTGTGCACCGTGATCCGGTACTAAGCGGAGTTGCCTGCCAACCCTGCTTAGTTCCTGCTTCTGCATCATTTTCACCGCCGAACCGGTGACCGCTTCGGCGAATGATGCTGAGAACGGCGCCCGATCGGGCGCCGGCCTCGATCTTTGGTTCTGCCGTATTTCCTTCGACGAACCGGTGCCCATTTCGTCGGACGATGCCCGTGAGGAAACCACCCATGTACGCCGTCGAGGTCCGCGACCACGTGATGATCGCCCACAGCTTCCGGGGGGAGCTGTTCGGGCCCGCGCAAGGCCTGCACGGGGCGACCTTCGTGGTCGACGTGGCGTTCTTCCGCGAGAGCCTGACCCCGGACGGGGTGGTGGTCGATATCGGGCGGGCGAGCGAGGCGCTGAAGGCGATCCTGGCACCGCTCAACTACCGCAACCTCGACGACCTGCCGGACTTCTCCGGGCAGAACACCACCACCGAGTTTCTGTGCGGGCACATCCACGCCGCGATGGCGGCCGCCACGCGGGCCGGCGATCTCGGCCCCGGCGGCGAGGGCGTGAGCCGGCTGCGCGTGACCCTGCACGAATCGCATCTGGCGCGGGCCTGGTTCGAGGCGCCGCCCGCCTGATGCGCCTCGTCCTCGCCGTCCCGGGCGACCTCGCGGCGCCGACCGGGGGCTACGCCTATGCCCGCCAGCTCCTGCACCACCTGCCGGCGAGAGGGGTCGCGGCGACGCATCTGGCGCTGCCCGGCGGGTTTCCGGACCCCGAGCCCGACGACCTCGCCCGCACGCAAGCGGCGCTGGCGGGGGTGCCGACCGATGCGGGCCTCCTCGTCGACGGCCTCGCCTACGGGGCGCTGCCGCCCGCCCTGATCCGCGCCGCCGGGCGCCCGATGGCGGTCCTGGTGCACCACCCCCTCGGCTACGAGACCGGCCTCGCGCCGGAGCGGGCGGCGGCCCTGGTCGCGGGCGAGCGGGCGGCCCTGGCGCTGGCCCACCGCGTCGTCGCGACGAGCCGCTACACCGCCCGGATGCTCGCGGCCGAGTTCGGCGTGCCGCCGGAGCGGATCACCGTCGCGGAGCCGGGCACGCCGCCCGCCGGCCGGGTGTCGCCGCGGCCGGGTCCGCAGGCCCGCCTCCTCGCGGTCGGCGCGGTGACGCCGCGCAAGGGCTACGACGTGCTGGTGCGGGCGCTGGCGACGCTGGCCGACCTCGACTGGTCGCTCACCATCGCGGGCAGCCTCGACCGGGCGCCGGACTGCGCCGCCGCCCTGCGCGCCGCCATCGCCGCGGCGGATCTCCAGGACCGCGTCGCCCTCGCGGGCGCGGTGACGGCGGAGGCCCTGGACCGGCTCCATGCCGGGGCCGACCTCGCGGTCTCGGCTTCCCTGTTCGAGGGCTACGGCATGGCGCTCGCCGAAGCCCTGGCGCGGGGCCTGCCCCTCGTCGCCACCCTGGGGGGCGCCGCCGCCGAGACGGTGCCGGCGGGGGCCGGGCTCGCGGTGCCGCCGGGCGACGCGCCGGCCCTTGCCGCCGCCTTGCGCGACCTGATCGCCGATCCGGCCCGCCGCGCCGCGGCTGCCGCCGCGTCCTGGGCGGCGGGGCAGCGCCTGCCGGACTGGCCCGACACCGCCGCGGCGGTCGCCGCCGCCCTGACGATTCCCGTGACGATTCCCGTGACGATGCCATCGTGAGGACAGCATGAGCGGCTTCAGCCCCGACTGGCTCGCCCTGCGCGAGCCCGCCGACCACGCCGCCCGGGACGCGGACCTCGTCGCCGCCCTCGCACGCGCGCTGCCGTCGCCGCTGCGGGTGGTCGATCTCGGCTGCGGCACCGGCTCGAACCTGCGCGCGCTGGCGCCCCATCTCGGCCTCCGGCAGGACTGGGTGCTCGTCGACCACGATCCCACGCTCCTCGCCGCCGCGCGCTCGCGCCTCGCGGCCTGGGCCGAGCGAGCCGAGGAGGCCGGGGACGACCTGATCCTGCATCGGGGCGGCGCGCGGATCGCCGTACGGTGTCGCGCCCTCGACCTCGCGGCCGATCCGGCGGCGGCCCTGGCAGGGGGCCCCGACCTCGTCACGGCGGCGGCCCTGTTCGATCTCGCTTCGGAGGCCTGGATCGCCGCCGTCGCGCGGGCGGTCGCCGGCATCGGCGCCGTGTTCTACACCGCCCTCACCTATGACGGGCAGGAACGCTGGACCCCGCCCCACCCCTCGGATGCCGCGATCCATGCCGCCTTCCTGGCCCACCAGGCCGGCGACAAGGGGTTCGGGCCGGCCGCCGGCCCGGGCGCGACCGACGCCCTGGCGAAGGCGTTCCGGGGCCACGGCTACGCGGTCGAGACCGCCGCCAGCCCCTGGCGCCTCGGGCCGGACGAGGCGGCGCTGCTGCACCCGCTCGCCGAGGGCGCGGCGCGGGCGGCCGCGGAGACCGGGCGGGTCGCGGCGGCGGAGGCGGCGTCCTGGCAGGCGGCGCGGCGGAGGCCGGGCACCGGGGCGGTGATCGGGCACCGGGATCTGCTGGCGGTCCCGCCCGGATAGGCCCCCGGCACGGCCGCTTCGCGCAAGCCCGGACGGGACCGGTCGCTCACCCCGCGGCCCGCCCGGGCCACATCCGCCGCAAGGTCCCGTCCCGCCGCACGAGGTGATGGTGCAGGGCCGCCGCCACGTGCAGCCCCACCAGGGCGACCAGCGTGAAGGCCGCGACCTGGTGCACCCGGAGGATCGCCTCGCCCACCGGCATGCCGCCGGAGATCGGCAGGGTGAGGGGAACCGTGAAATACAGCATCACCGGCGCGCAGCAGGCCGAGGTGCCGGCCCAGCCGAGGATCGGCACCAGCACGATCAGGAGGTAGAGCGCGAGATGCGAGGCATGGGCCGCCCGGCGCTGCCAGGCCGGCAGGCCGGCCACCAGCGGCGGAGCCCCGCGGGCGGCCCGCACCAGGAGGCGCGCCAGCGCCAGCGCCAGCACGGTGAGGCCGAACGACTTGTGCCACTCGTAGAGCGCGTTCTTCAGGGATCCGTCCGGCAGGTTGGCCATGGTGAGCGCGATCGGCACCAGGGCGAAGATCAGGGCGGCGATGACCCAGTGCAGCACCTTCTGGGACGGCGCGTAGTGGCGCGGCGGCGTCATGCGGCCTCACTCCCGGGATGTATGGATAATCTGGACAATCGCGAAAGGTTGATGGAGGGATTCGCGGCGAAGCGGGGCAGGAAGCCCCACATGTCCTCCGGCGTCGAACCGTGGCCCTGCTCTTTCACCGGTTCTTCCTCACGGTTCCCGGCCCGTCGCGACCGCGCCGGGGCCATCTCTCTCAAGGTCGATGATGTCGGTCACGATGCAGAGTCACAGTCTAGACCCGGCCGCGGGCCGCGAACAGATCCAGCAGCAGATCGAGGTCGAGCGGGCGCTGGCGGAGGTCCGCGCCGGCCGGCCGGTCGCGTTGCGCGGCGCGGACCCGGTACTGGCGCTGTCGGTCGAGGCCCTCGACGGGGACGCGGCGGCCGCCCTGACGGCACTCGCGGGAACCGGCGCGCGCCTCGTCCTGCCGGCGCCGCGCCTGCGCCGCCTGGGCCTCGTCGACCGGCAAGAGGCCGGTGCGGTCGCCCTGCCGGTGATCGACCCCGCGCGGGTCGAGGTCCTGGCCCTGCGCCTCGACGGGCGGATCGACGCGCCCGTGGCGCCGGTCTCGTCCGGCGACGAGGCGGCCCTCGCGCTGATGGCGCTCGCGCAGGTGCTGCCGGCCGTCCTGGTGGTGCCGGGCGAGGCTATGCCTCCCGGCACCCTCGCGGTCGGGGCGGAGGCGGTCGCGGCCTATCCGGGCCGGCAGGCGGCGGCGTTGCGGCCGGTCAGCCGGGCGCCGGTGCCGCTCGCGAGCGCGCCGGACAGCGAGTTCGTGGTCTTCCGCGGCGGCGAGGGCCTGCGCGACCAGGTGGCGGTGGTGGTCGGCCGGCCGGACCTGTCCGAGCCGGTGGCGGTGCGGCTGCATTCGGCCTGCCTGACCGGCGACCTGTTCGGCTCGCTCAAATGCGATTGCGGCGACCAGCTCCGCGGCACCGCCGGCTGGATGGCGCAGCATGGCGGCGGCATCGTGCTCTATCTCGACCAGGAGGGCCGCGGGAATGGACTCGCCAACAAGATCCGCGCCTATGACCTGCAGGCGCGCGGGCTCGACACCTACGAGGCCGACGAGGCCCTCGGCTTCGGCCTCGACCAGCGCCGGTTCGACTTCGCGGCCGCGATGCTGAAGGCGCTCGGCGTCACCCGGGTCCGGCTGCTCAGCAACAACCCCGAGAAGGCCGCGAGCCTGGAGGCCGCCGGACTCACCGTGGTCGAGACCCAGCGGGCGTTCGGCCGGATCACGCCGGAGAACATCCGCTACCTGACGGCCAAGCGCGACCGGGCCGGCCACGCCCTCGACCTCGACGCCTTCGCCTGCCTCGACGTGTGACCTTCGCAGGCGGCGGCCGTTAAGTTAGGTCTTGAGTTAGATCCTGCCTCCTGTGGCCCTGCGGCACGTTCGCTGCTAGCTAGGGCCCCGGTTGGGCCGGCACCCGCCCGGCCCCATGGACGATCGACACGGGAGATCGAGCGATGAAGGGTGACGCCAAGGTCATCGAGTACCTCAACCGCGGCCTGCGCAGCGAGCTGACCGCAGTGAGCCAGTACTGGCTCCATTTCCGGATGCTGAACGACTGGGGTTACGTCGATCTCGCCAAGTTCTGGCGCAAGGAATCGATCGAGGAGATGAACCACGCCGATCGCTTCGTCGATCGGATCCTGTTCCTCGAGGGCTTCCCGAACCTGCAGGAGCTGGACCCGCTGCGGATCGGGCAGAACGTCCAGGAGATCATCGAGTGCGACCTCGCCGCCGAGGTCGAGGCGCGCAGCCTCTACCTCGAGGCCGCGAAGTACTGCGACTCGATCAACGACCGCGTGTCGAAGCAGCTCTTCGAGGCCCTGGCCGCCGACGAGGAAGGCCATATCGACTTCCTGGAGACCCAGCTCGAGCTGATCCGCCAGGTCGGCCTGCCGCTCTACGCCCAGCGCCACATCGGCGGCCTGGAGAAGATCGAGCCCGAGGCCCTCTGATCCCGGGGGTCATGTGATCCCGGAGGTCATGTGATCCCCGGATCACGCGACCCGAGATCCTGCCAGCCACCCCGAGAGCACGCTCCGACGAAGCCGACATCGATTCGTCGCAGACGATGCTTCACGAGCGAGGACCTGGCGCAGCGCCCGATCGCAACGCGATCGGGCGCTGTCCGTGCTTCGACCGGGCAGGGCCGCCTCACGCGGCCTCCTCCTTCAATTCCTTCAGCGTGCAGGCCGAGCCGCAGGTGGTGGTGCAGGCCGCGTGCGCGTCGGCGAGCGCCCGGTTGAGGATGCCCCGGATCGTGCGGGCGCAGCGCCCGCATTTCGGGCTGCAGCCGAGGCAGGCATAGACCTGGGCGGGCGTGCGCGGGCAGGCCGGGCCGGGATTGAGGCAGGCGCGCACTTGGCCGTCGGAGAGCACGTTGCAGGAACAGACGATCATGCTGTGACTGAGGCACCCGGTTCGCGGAGCGCCGCCGGATCGCTCCCGCTGATCGCTCTCAGATTAGAACTTTTGAAAACTACAACATAATCAACAGGTTACCGATTCGGCGCGGTGTCCGCAACCCGGACGGGTGCGGTCATCACGCCGCAGGCGGTCGCCCGCGTCGCAGCCCGGGCACATTCCGGAAACCCTGCGCCGTCTTGGCGGTTGCCTGCGGAGTATCGCTCCGTCTATCCGCTGCGGTTCCTCAGGGTCCGGCGGAGACGGGCCGCAACGATCAGCCATGAGCAGCCACGACGCGAGCGGACAGATGGAACCGGCCGGCGACCCGGGACCGGACCTCACAGACATCGCCAGCCTCGCCCGCGCGGTCTGCGGCAGCGCCTTCGCGCTGGTCCATCGGCCGGGCGCGCCGTTGTCCGGGCTCGTCCCGCCCGGGCTCTCCCCGCGGGATGTGGCGGCGCTCGGTCATCTCGCCGGCGCCGCCGCCCTCGTCGTCCCGGACCTGACGCGGGACCGGCGCACCGCCGATCTGTCTGCCGTGACCGGTCCGCCCGCCCTGCGGTTCTACGCCGGCATCGCGCTGCCGGGCCTGGACGGACGGCCCTTCGGCACCCTGTGCGTGCTCGATCCGGAGGCGCGGCCGGAGGGGCTGACGGTGCGCGAGGCCGAAGGGCTCGCCGCCCTCGCCCGGCAGGCGGCGCGGGACCTTCGCCTCGCCCGCGCGCTCGCCGAGGCCCGGGCCGACCGGGACGACCTGCGCAGCATCACCGAGGCCGCCCCCGCCCTGATCGCCGCCCTCGATCGCGACGAGGTCTGCCGCTTCGCCAACGGCAATTTCGCGCGCTGGTTCGGCTTCGCGCCGCACGAGGTCGTCGGGCGCCCCTTGCGGGCGATCGTCGGCGAGGCGTTCTACGCCGCGCGGCAGCCGCTGCTCGCCCGGGCCTTCGCGGGCGAGACCGTCTCGTTCGAATCACCCCATCCCGATGCCGACGGGCGCCATGCCCTGGTGCGCTACGTGCCCCATCGCGGGCCGGACGGTGCGGTCGCCGACCTGCACTTCCTCGGCGTCGACGTCACCGCCGACAAGGAGGCGCGGGCGGCGCTCGCCGACAGCGCCCTGAAGTTCCGGGCCATCGCCGAATCGCTGCCCCAGATGGTGTGGTCGACCCTGCCGGACGGCTATCACGACTACTACAACACCCGCTGGTACGAGTTCACCGGCATGCCGGAAGGCTCGACCGACGGCGAGGGCTGGAACGCGATCTTCCACCCCGACGAGCAGCCGGAGGCCTGGCGGCGCTGGCGCCACTCGCTCGCCACCGGCGAGCTCTACGAGATCGAGTACCGCCTGCGCCGGCACGACGGGGTCTATCGCTGGGTGCTGGGCCGGGCGATGCCGATCCGCGATCCCGCCACCGGGGCGATCGAGCGCTGGTTCGGCACCTGCACCGACATCGACGACCAGGTCCGGGCCCGCGAGACCCTGGCGCAACGCCGCGAGGCGCTGGAGGCGGAGGTGGCCGACCGCACCGCGGCCCTCGCCGAGGCCAATGCGCGCCTGACCGCCGAGATCGAGGAGCGTGCCCGGATCGAGGAAGCCCTGCGCCAGTCGCAGAAGATGGAGGCGGTGGGCCAGCTGACGGGGGGCATCGCCCACGACTTCAACAACCTGCTCACCGGCATCGTCGGCTCCCTCGACCTGATGCAGGCTCGCATCAACGAGGGCCGTACGCAGAACCTCACCCGCTATGCGGGCCTCGCCATGGCCTCGGCCCAGCGCGCGGCAGCGCTCACCCACCGGCTCCTCGCCTTCGCCCGGCGCCAGCCGCTCGAAGCGCGGGCGGTCGACGTCAACCGGCTGGTGAGCTCGATGGACGAGCTCCTGCGCCGGACCTTGGGCGAGCGGGTGCAGCTGGAGGTGGTGGTGGCGGGCGGCCTGTGGCTGACGCTCTGCGACCCCAACCAGCTCGAGAACGCGATCCTCAACCTCGCCATCAACGCCCGCGACGCGATGCCGGAGGGCGGGCGTCTCACCATCGAGACCGCCAACGCCCATCTCGACGATTCCTACGTGTCGAGCGAGATCGGCGTGCGGGCGGGCCAGTATGTCTGCATCTGCGTCAGCGACACCGGGTCCGGCATGCCGCCGGAGGTGATCGCCCGCGCCTTCGACCCGTTCTTCACGACGAAGCCCATGGGCGAGGGGACGGGCTTGGGGCTGTCGATGATCTACGGCTTCGCCAAGCAGTCGGACGGGCACGTGCGGATCTATTCCGAGGTCGGCGCCGGCACGACGGTCAAGCTCTACCTGCCGCGCCACCGCGGACGGATCGCCGACGAGCCCGCGCCGCAGACGGGCCTGCCGGTGCCGCGGGCCGAGCACGGCGAGACGGTGCTGGTGGTGGAGGACGACGCCACCGTCCGGGCGTTGATCGGCGAGACCCTGACCGAGCTCGGCTACCGGGTGATCGAGGCGCCCGACGGGCCGACCGGCCTGCGCCTCCTCGAAGCGCCCGGGCGGATCGACCTCGTCGTCACCGATGTCGGCCTGCCTGGCCTCAACGGCCGCCGGATGATCGACGAGGCCCTGGCGGCGCGGCCGGGGCTGCGGGTGCTGTTCATCACCGGCTATGCCGAGAACGCCGCCTTCGGCAACGGCCACCTCTCGCCAGGCATGCGGATGATCACCAAGCCCTTCGCCATCGATGCCTTCGCCGCCAAGGTCCGGGCGATGATCGAGCCGGGACTGGATTGACGGTGCCGCGAAGAGTCCGGACGCGCGGCTTTCTCGCGGCGATGGCTTTCGGGTAGGATCGGCCTGCAGCCGGACGGAGCCATGCCGTCCGCCGCCCTCGCCGCCAGGACCCGGATCGCCCCCTTGCCCCAGCCGCCGCTCCGCGTCTTCCTGGCCCTCGGTCTCGGGACCGCGGGCCTGGTGGCGACCCTGGTGCTCGCCCTGGTGGCGTCCCGGGTGGCCAGCGACCGGCTCGAGGCGCGCATCGAGGCCGAGCTCGGCGACCTCGCCAGGACCATGGCCGGCCGGCTCGACCGCGGCCTGTTCGAGCGCTGGCGCGACATGGTGATCCTGGCCGAGAACGACACGATCCGGGATCCGGCCGTTCCGGTCGAGCGCAAGCGCCGCGTGCTGCGACGGGCGCAGGAAACCTATCCCGACTACGCCATCATCGGGCTGATCGATGCGAACGGCCGGGTCGCGGCGACGAGCACCAGCGCCCTGGAGGGGATCGACGTCGCGCATCGGGACTACTTCACCAGGGGCCGTGACGGCCCCTTCGTGGGCGACGTGCACGACGCCCTGCTGCTCGCCACCCTGAAGCCGAACCGCGATCCGGCCGACCTGCCGCGGGTGCTCGACATCGCCGCCCCGGTCCGGGACGATGACGGCCACCTCGTCGGGGTGGTCTCCGGCCATCTCGACTGGGCCTGGTCCCGGGCGGCCGAGGCGTCGCTGCGCGAATCCGCGGCCGGCCAGCGCGACCTGACCCCCCTGGTGGTCGCCCGGGACGGCACGGTGCTGCTCGGCCCCGAGCATTTGCGCCGCACAGGCCTGCCGGCGGACCTGCCGGCGGACCTGCCGAGCATCGCCGCCGCCCGGGCGGGCCGCTCGGGCACCGCGGCGGAGATCTGGCCGGACGGGCGGCGCTACCTCACCGGCTACCGGCCGAGCCGGGGCTACCGCGACTTCCCGGGCCTCGGCTGGACCGTGCTGGTGCGCCAGGATGCCGGCACCGCCTTCGCGGCGGTGTCGGACCTCCGCCGGCAGATCCTGCTCTGGGGCCTCGTCGTCGCCACGGTGGCGGCCGGCATCGGCTGGTTCGCCGCCGGCCTGCTCGCCCGGCCCCTGCGCCGCCTCGCGATCGCCGCCTCCGCCCTCGGCCGGGGCGAGCCGGCAGCCATACCGGCCTCCGCCGTGCGGGAGGCGCAGGCCATCAGCCACGCCCTGACCTCCGCCGCCGACGCCTTGCGGCGGCAGGAGGCGGAGCGCCGGGCGGCGGATGCCCGCCAGGAGCTGCTGATCCACGAGCTGAACCATCGGGTGAAGAACACGCTCGCCACCGTCCAGTCGATGGCCCGCCAGACCGCCCGCAGCGCCGCCTCCCTCGCCGACTTCACCGGGAGCTTCGAGGCCCGGCTGCTGGCGATGTCCCAGACCCACAACGTGCTGACCGCCAACCACTGGGAGGGGGCGGGCCTGCGCGGCATCCTGTCGGCGGAGCTGGAGCCCTATGCCGCCGGGCGGGCCGACCGCATCCGCCTCGACGGGCCGCCGGTGTCCCTCACTCCCGCGGTGGCCCTGCCCCTCGGGATGGCGATCCACGAACTCGCCACCAACGCGGCGAAGTACGGTGCGCTCTCGGTCGAGACGGGGCAGGTGGCGGTGGAGTGGAGGGTGGCGTGGCAGGCCGGGTCCGAGACCCTCTCCCTGCGCTGGCGCGAGAGCGGCGGTCCCGCGGTCGTGCCGCCGGCCCGGACCGGCTTCGGCACGCGGCTGATCCGCACCAGCCTGGAACGGGAACTCGCCGGAGAGGTCCGGCTCGACTACGCGGCGGGGGGCCTCGCCTGCCTGATCGCGGTGCCGCTCGCGGCCCGGACCCAGGCCGCATGATGCGGTTTCCGGAAAATTCCTTCCGGAAACCGTGTCACCGGCCCGCGCGGCGCCTGAGCGATGCCGATTTCCGCATCGCAAATGCGATCCGACAGGAGCGCCTGAAGCGATCGATCGGAAGCCGCATGACACCGAGCCGCATGACGGCCGCATGACGGGCCGCGCGAGGAGAGGTCATCGCCCGTAGGGGTAGCAGCGGCCGCGCTCGAGCGGGAGGCCGAGATGCGCAGCCAGCACCCGGATCGCCTCGGCATGTTCGACGTATGGATCGCGATTGCCGATACCGACGATGATCGGGCAGCCCGCTCCCCACGGCACCATGGCGGTGGCGAGCCCGTTGCCCTCCGCATCCCGCAGGGTGAAGAAGCGCGGCATGGTCCGGCGCAGGTGAGCCTTGAGGCCGATCTGCTGCTCGATGAAAGGCCCGGAGGGCGGCACGTAGGAGGCCTCGGCGCGCGCTTGCGCCTGGCGGAAGTGCTTCTCGACGGCGTGGCCCATCAGGGCCGATTCCTGGATCGCTTCCGCCTCGGTCTCGATCTGGAACCAGGTCTTCCCGCCCGTGACGTCGCAGACATAGTCCATCGCTCACCTCGGCGGCCTGTCCGGGCCGTGGCCCTTCCTTCTTCCGAGTGTAGGCTCGAACAGGCCGGTTTTGAAGCGCCGGTGCGGCCCTAAGCCCTTGCGGCACCGAAGCCCTTGCGGCAGCGGGCGGCCCTCAGGCGTCCCGCAACGCCTCCCGGCCCTGCGCGGTGATGCGCCACTCGGCCGAGGCGCTGCCGGGCGACGGGCCGGGCTCCTCACCGAGGAACAGCAGGTGGCCGTCATTCTCCAGGGCGCAGAGCCGGCTGTGGTCGCCGGGCCAGGCCCGGTCCGGCTCGCGCCGGACGGTGATGCGGCCCTCGTCTGTGAGAGCGGCGCGGCTCAGGAGGCGGCGGCGGTGATCGATCATCGCGTCGGATCCTTCGGCTGGTGCAGCCACGCGCGAAGAGCCCGAGGCGGGAGCGACGGGCGACGTGGCCGCGAGACGCGGGAGCCGCGTCCGGATGGATAAGGGCCTCGCCCGCGTCCGGGGATCACGATGCGCGGCGCGGTCGATGCCGGCGCCGCCGGCCGGCGGCGCGGGAGACGTGTGGCGCCACCCGTGTTCGGGCAGCGAGGCGGCCCGGCAAACCGTGCGGCGTGCAGGCTGACACGGCCAAGCTTAGCAGCTGAGCCCGAGGATGCAACCCGGATGGTTTCGAGACCGTACCCGACCAGTGAAGTCGCGGGTCTCACGAACGAGGCGGAAGCATGCGGCGTGCAATGCGGCCGGCGGACGCCGCCGCAGCAAGACGATGCAGGACGGGAATACTGCCGCGCCGCGGCGGCGTGCTCCCTCGCTGCGGATCTCGGGCCGCCCACATCTGAGAATCGACGATGGAGCGATGTTGGGCCCCGGCGTCGTCCTTCAGGTGTGCGACCACGACTTCCGGAAGGATCAGCCCCTGCCGGTGAGGAGCCGGCCGGCCTGCTCCCAGCCGCCGAGAAGGTCGGCTCCCGTGCAGGCGAGGCCGACCGCCAAGAGGGTGATCCAGAGCGCGATATGGCCGACCGCCTCGAGCGGACGCCAGCCGTGGTGGCGAAGCTGTGAGTACATCGCTGGCTCACTGAACCGCGATGGTTAACAATTTATGAGCGAGACCGGGGATGTCGACGGATCGGTCGTGCCTCGGTTCGTTCGGCGTGGCCTGGGCTGCCCCGCGGGTCGGCCAGATGGTCCGCGCTCGGCCATCCCCCTCAAGCGCAGCATGGATGCCGGGACCGTTCATCGATGCAAGGCGAATGGATATCACTGCCCCGGACCCGAAACATGCAGAGCGCATCCGCGCCTATCGCTCGGTACCGGAGCGCGACGGACGTGTACTGCGAGCCGTATACGTGCCGACCGATGGAGGTGCACACATCGTCACCGCCTTCCTCGACCGTGACCGGAGACGGTTCCCGTGAAATCACGGCATGATGCAGAGACAGACGCGCTGTACGTGCGTTTTGCCGACGCCCCCGTGGTGGGGAGCGAAGAGGTTCGCCCGGGCCTGATCCTTGACTTTGATGCCGACGGACGGATCGTCGCCGTCGAGATCCTCGGCGCGTCGGAGCATCTCTCCTCGGATGCGGATCTCCGGCATATGACGGTAGCTTGAACGCGGGCGGAGGTAGGATACCGCCACGACCCGCGATGTCATCCGCGCAGGGCCTGCCGACCGGGCTGAATGGCTGGCAGCGATCGCTGGCCGGCCCAGATCAGGAAGCAAGATTTTCAGAAGATCGCTCTGAA
The DNA here is from genome assembly GCF_001043955.1 of Methylobacterium tarhaniae. Lineage (GTDB taxonomy): Bacteria > Pseudomonadota > Alphaproteobacteria > Rhizobiales > Beijerinckiaceae > Methylobacterium > Methylobacterium tarhaniae. The sequence continues at coordinate 41,570 of NZ_LABZ01000058.1, forward strand.
GAGAAGAATGGTGCCGCTGGGGAGGATTGAACTCCCGACCTCATCATTACCAATGATGCGCTCTACCACTGAGCTACAACGGCGCGCCGGTGCCGCGCTGCCCTCCCGATCGGGATCGAACAGCCTTCAGACACACCGAGCGAAATTCAAGACTTTCACTGTGGTGGATGGTGCCGCTGGGGAGGATTGAACTCCCGACCTCATCATTACCAATGATGCGCTCTACCACTGAGCTACAACGGCCCGTCGGCGCCGCTCGTCCCGCCCGCGGCCTCGTGGCCGGGCGGTTCGTGGTGCGCCGAAGACGAGCGGGGGGATAGCGGATCGCCCGGCGCATTGCAACAGGCTCGCGGCCAGGAATCGCGGCCAGGAATCGCGGGCGTTGCCGGACCGCGCCGCGCGGCCCGGCCCGGTAGCCCTGGCCCGCGCCTTGCTTTGCCCTCCCGCAACGAGAGCCGCGAGGGGAGAGCGCGTGGACATCGAACTCGTCAGCCTGACCAAGCGCTACGGCGACACCGTCGCGGTCGATGGGATCAACCTGAAGATCCGCTCGGGCTCGTATTGCTGCCTGCTCGGGCCGTCCGGTTGCGGCAAGACCACGACGCTGCGGATGATCGCCGGCCACGAGACGGTCTCCTCGGGCGACGTGGTGATCGGCCCGAAGGCGGTCGGCGACCTGCCGCCGGCGCAGCGCGGCACCGCCATGATGTTCCAGAGCTACGCGCTGTTCCCCCACCTCACCTGCCGCGACAACGTCGCCTTCGGGCTCAAGATGCGGGGGGTGGCGAAGGCCGAGCGCCAGAAGCGCGCCGAGGCGATGCTGGCGCTGGTCCAGATGGACAAGCTCGCCGGCCGCCTGCCGGCGCAGCTCTCGGGCGGCCAGCAGCAGCGCGTCGCGCTCGCCCGCGCCCTCGTCACCGGGCCGAAGGTGCTGCTCCTCGACGAGCCGCTCTCGGCCCTCGATCCGTTCCTGCGGGTGCGGATGCGCACCGAGCTGAAGCGGCTGCAATCTGAGCTCGGCATCACCTTCGTGCACGTCACCCACAGCCAGGAGGAAGCGATGGCCCTCTCCGACTTGGTGGTGGTGATGAATGGCGGCCGCATCGAGCAGGCGGCGGACCCCCGCACGGTGTTCGAGCGCCCGGCCACCGCCTTCGTCGCCCGCTTCATCGGCGGCCACAACGTCATCGCGCTGCCCGACCGGCGCATCGCAGTACGCGCCGACCGGATGCGGCTCGGGCCTGAGGCCGGCCCGGAGGCCGGAAGCGCCCGCGTGGTCGCGGTCGAGTACCAGGGCAGCACCGTCCATGTGAGCCTGGAGGCGCCGGACCTCGCGGCCGAAGGCGGTGCGCCGCTGACCGCGATCCTGAGCGACCACGCCTTTGCGGCAAGCCCACTCGCCCTCGGAGACACTGTGCGGGTGGGCTGGCCGGCCGGCGAGGCCCACCGCCTCGACGCCTGACGATGTCGAAAAGGGAGACTTTGCGATGACCGACACGAAGACACCCCGCCTGTCGCGCCGCACGCTGCTGCAAGGGGCCGGCGCCGCGGCCGGCCTCGCCGCCGGCTCCGGCGTGATCACCGGCTTCCCGGCGATCATCGCCGCCGAGCCGGTGACGCTTCGCTATCTCGGCACCGCCGTGAACCAGAGCGGCGACATCGCCCGCAAGGTGAAGGAGGATCTCGGCATCACGATCGAGTACATCCCGGTCGTGACCGACGAAGTCTCGAAGCGCGTCGTCACCCAGCCGAACTCGTTCGACATCGTCGATTCCGAGTATTTCAGCCTCAAGAAGCTGATGCCGTCGGGCAACCTCGTCGGCATGGATGCGCGGCGGATCAAGAATGCCGACAAGATCACCCCGGTCTTCACCAAGGGTGAGGTCGGGGGGAAGAAGATCGGCGACCAGGGCACGGCGCCCAAGAAGGTGTTCTACCTCGAAGGCCAGAACTCGACCAAGTTCGCCGCCTCGCCGACCGAGTGGATCACCCTGATCCCGACCACCTACAACGCCGACACCCTCGGCATCCGGCCCGACCTGATCAAGCGCCCGATCACCTCGTGGAAGGAACTGCTGAACCCCGAGTTCAAGGGCAAGGCCTCGATCCTCAACATCCCGTCGATCGGCATCATGGACGCCGCGATGGTGGTGGAGGCGACCGGCGACTACACCTATCCCGACAAGGGCAACATGACGAAGGCGGAGATCGACCGCACCATGAAGGTGCTGATCGAGGCCAAGCGCGCCGGCCAGTTCCGCGCCTTCTGGCAGGATTTCAACGAATCCGTGAACCTGATGGCGTCGGGCGAGACGGTGATCCAGTCGATGTGGTCGCCCGCCGTCACTAAGGTGCGCTCGCAGGGCGTCGCCTGCACCTACCAGCCGCTGAAGGAAGGCTACCGCGCCTGGGCCACCGGCTTCGGCCTGCCCAAGACCCTGACCGGAAAGAAGCTCGACGCTGCCTACGATTTCATCAATTGGTTCCTGTCGGGCTGGGCCGGTGCCTATTTGAATCGCCAGGGCTACTATTCGGCGGTGCTGGAAACGGCAAAGGCTCACATGGAGCCCTACGAATGGGCATTCTGGATGGAGGGCAAGCCGGCCGAGAAGGACATCAAGGCCCCGGACGGCACCATCATGGAGAAGGCCGGCGCGGTGCGTGACGGCGGCTCGTTCGAGAGCCGCATGGGCGCCGTCGCCTGCTGGAACTCGGTGATGGACGAGAACACCTACATGGTGCGCAAGTGGAACGAGTTCATCGCCGCATGAGCAATGCGGCGGCTCCCACCC
>NZ_LABZ01000059.1 GCF_001043955.1 Methylobacterium tarhaniae
CACGGTCGGATCGGGCACGGTCGGATCGGGCACGGTCGGATCGGGCACGGTCGGATCGGGCACGGCACGACTCCCTGGCGGGTTGTCCACGACAGGTTCAACGCCTGTTGCCGCGCTTCGATCCAGGACGGCCGCCAGCACTTGCAGAAGACGTGTCGGAGCTCGGACGGACCCCGTCAGGGCTCGGGAAAGCGGACCCCGTCAGGGCTCGGGAAAGAAGGACGGCGGGATGTTGTAGATCGGCAGATTGGTGTTGCGCGGCAGCCAGGCCTCGAAGACCGGCCCGTCGCGCTCGCCGTAGGAGACCGGCCGGATTGCGGAGACGCGGCGGAAACCCGCCTGGGGCTGGTGGTACCGGCGGACCTGCGTGACGACCGGCCGGCGCGCCGGCCCGTATCCCGTCGGCGCCCGATCGTCGCCGGCGCGAGATCGGCCGATGCCGGCTGGCCCCTCGCGGCCGCTCTCCGGAAACCCGTCCGCCGCCGCGGGGACGGCGAGCGCCAGGCTCGCGGCGAGCACCGCGGTCATCAGGCCGGCGGTCAGGGCGGGGCGCAGCATGCGGGCGGGTCTCCGAGGCGGAGGCAGCCTAGAGCCTCGAATCCCACCAGGGGCTTAACCGCGGCTCGCGAGGCCGACGCCCGCCACAGCCACCACCATGCCGAGGAGCTGGATCGGGGCCAGGGTCTCGCCGAACAGCCCGAAGGCCATGGCGGCCGAGACCGGCGGCACGAGGTAGAACAGGGCGGCCACGCCCGCCACCGCCCCGCGCCGGATCAGCCCGAGCAGGATCAGGATGCCGCCGACCGACAAGCCGAACACCGCCCAGGCGAGGCCGAGAAGCAGGGGCACCGAGAGATCGAACTCGCCCCGCTCCGTCAGGAGGGCGAGCGGCAGGGTGAGCAGCCCGGCGCCGACGAACTGCACGGCGGCGTTGGTGCGCAGGTCGACGGCGGCGGCCGTGCGCTTCTGCCAGAGGGTGCCGAGCGTGATGGCGATGGTGCCGCAGAAGCACACGGCCAGGGCTTCCGGCGGGATGCCGCCGGCGGCCCCGATCCTGGGCGCCATCACCAGGCCGGCGCCGACGAAGCCGACCGCGATGCCGAGCCAGCGCCGGGCCGAGACCCGCTCGCCGAGGAGCGGCCCGGCCACCGCGGCGGTGAGCAGCGGCTGCAGGCTCGCCACCAGGGCGGCGATGCCGGCCGGCAGCCCGCGATGCACCGCCCAGAACACCGCGTCGAGGTAGAGCCCGTGGATCAGGATCCCGGCCACCATCGCGTCGCGCCAGCCCTGCCAGCCGCGCGGCCATCTCGCGCCGACCGCGAAGGCGAGGCCCGTCAGCACGATCGCCGTGAGGCCGAATCGCACGGAGAGGAAGGTCAGCGGCTCGGCATGCGGCGCGATCAGCCGCGCCACGATGAAGCCCGTGGCCCAGATCAGCACGAACAGGCCGGGCGCCAGGCGGGTGGGCCAGGAGGCGTCGGAGAGAGGGAGGAGGCGGCTCATGATGCCCGCGCAACCAGCACGCGCGCAGCCGTTCCGCAACCGACACCTTGGCCGCATCACCCCGCAGCGCGTGCAGGACCGACGGGGACTGATGCCGGCCCGGCGGCCTCCGCTCGCCGTGCCCCGGAGGACGCGGCGAGCGGATTTCTGGCCGCCCGGCTTTCCAGGACGGGGGCGCGCGCTCTACCTGAGGCGACGAGTCCGGTGGCGGACGCGCCTGCCGAAGGGGAAGCCTGCCGGACGAGCGGTCGACCGGTGGGGTGATCCATCGGGGTCCACGATCGGAAGGCCCAAGATCGGTAGGCTTATCAAGACCGGTAGGCTTATGACGTCGACCAGCCCGAGAGCCCGCGCGCCGTGATCCGTCCCCGCACCGCCCTGGAGATCGCCGCCATCGCGGCGCAGCGCTTCGTCGCCCATGACGGCTGGGCGATCGCCAGCCACATCGCGCTCTCGCTCCTGACCTCGCTGTTCCCGTTCCTGATCCTGCTGACCGCGCTCGCCGGCGTGTTCGGCACCAAGTCGCTCGCCGACGAGGCCGGCAACCTCCTGTTCGAGATCTGGCCGAGCGAGGTGGCGGGGCCGATCGCCGGGGAGGTCCACCGGGTGCTGACCGAGCAGCGCGGCGGTCTCCTCACCCTCGGCGCGGTGCTGGCGCTCTACTTCTCGTCGAGCGGGGTCGAGAGCCTGCGGGTCGGGCTCAACCGGGCCTACGGGCTTCGCGAGATGCGGCCCTGGTGGCTCACGCGCCTGGAATCGATCGGCTACGTGATCTGCGCTGCCTTCGCGATGCTGGCCTTCACCTTCCTGGTGGTGCTCGGTCCCCTGGTCTGGCGCGGGCTGGTGCTGGTGGCGCCGGGACTCGAGCCGCTCGGCCTCACGATCGCGGTCGGCCGGGTGACGGTGACGGTGCTGCTGGTGGCGGCCGTGCTGGTGATCGCCCACAAGTTCATCGCCGCCGGGCGCCGGCCGGTCCACATGGTGCTGCCCGGCATCGCCGTGACCCTGGGCCTGTGGGTGCTGGCCGGCCTCGGCTTCGGGCTGTACCTCGACCGGTTCTCCAGCGCCTACGTGTCGACCTACGGGGGGCTGGCCACCGCGATGGTCTTCCTGGTCTTCGTCTACTGGCTCGCCGCGATGTTCCTGTTCGGCGGCGAGATCAACGGCACGGTGATCGCCGCCCGCCGCCGGCGCCTCCAGGCCCGGGCCCAGAGCCGCCGGGATACCGTGAAGCTGATGTAGGCGGGCGCCCGAGGGCCTCCCGGTCAGCTCCAGGCGTGGAACGGCGGATTGACCCCGTTGAGCGCATGGTTGCCGACGATGGCCACCTTCCAGCGCACCGGGTCGTGCAGCGTGTGGGTGCGGGCGTTGCGCCAGTGCCGGTCGAGGTTGTGCTCGGCCAGCGTCGAGCGGGTGCCGGACAGTTCGAACAGGGCGCTGGAGGCGGCAAGCGCGACCTCGGTGGTCAGCACCTTCGATTCGGCCACCGCGAGCTGGGCCGCCGCCACGCTCTCGGGCGTCGGCTCCGCGAGCGCCGCGTCGATGGCGAGGCCGGCCCGGTCGAGCAGCGCCTCGGCGGCGTGCTGGCGGATCGTCAGGTCGCCGATGGCGCGGATGGTGTAGGGATCATCCGAGGCCCGCTCCTGGCCGCTGTCGATCCAGGGCCGCGCCTTCTCGCGCACGAAGGCGATCGTGTCGTCGAGGGCGGCACGCCCGATTCCCGCATCGATCGCCGCCTGGATGATCTGGAAGATCGCCCCGTCGACCCGCGGCGCCGTATAGCCGCGCCAGGCCGGCACGAGACGGCTCTTCTCGACGCGCACGTCGTCGATGATCACGGTGCCGCTGGCGGTGCCGCGCTGGCCGAAGCTCGACCAGTCGTCGATCACGGTCAGCCCCGGCGCGTCGCGGTCGGCGATGGCGTACCAGGGGCGCCCCTCGTCATCGACCGCGACGATCGGCACGAGATGGGCCAGCAGCGCGCCGGTCGCGTAGAATTTTCGACCCCGGACGACGACGTGGTCACCGTGATCGGTGAAGCGCGTCTCGAACTCGGCGGCGCGCTTGCTGCCCTTCTCCGAGAAGGCGTTGCCGAAGCGGGTGCCGGAGAGCACCGCGGCGAAGAGATCCGCCTGCTGGTCCGGATCGGACACGGTGCGGATCGCCGCGACGATGCCGAGATGGTTCTGGGCGATCTGCGCGATGGACGGATCGGCCGCCGCCACGATGGCGATGACCTGCGCCAGCGTCCGGTACGACACCTCCGGCCCGCCATGGCTGCGCGGCACGTTGATCGACCACAGCCCGCTCTGCGAGAAGGCGTCGAGCTCCGCCAGCGGACGGGCGCCGGTCCGGTCGCGCTCCGAGGCGCCCTCCCGGAACCGGGCGGCGAGGGCGTGGGCGACCCGGATCGCCTCCGCGTCGTCGCGGATGACGTGGGCGGGGTCCGCCGGGCGCGCGGGGCCGGGAGCGCCCTGCGGCGCAGGCTCGGCGATGTGACTCGGATTGACGGCGATGTTCATGGGCTGGCTCCGCAATCGGTGGGCAGGATTGGCGGTTGGCGGGGATGTCCCCTCCCCGGCGCGCATGGGCAAGGGTCCGGCTCACGCGCAGGCGGGATCGCCGGTTCGTCGAGCTGACGAAGAGAGCAATGATGATCGCGATCGATGGCTTCGACTTGATCGCGTCACAGAATAGTTGCCGACGGATGCCGCTTCGTCAAACGAAGCGTTCCGCTTAGTTTCCCTGAATTCTGGAAATTCGTTCTCGCCGATCAGCGATGGTGCAAAAGCATTTTTCGGCGGCGCTACGGCAAGGCAGTGGGAGGCACGAAAGCCTGCTCGATGGCGTCAGGCCGGTTCTCTCACCCGCCATCCCATGATGAGGGCCTGTTTGGGTTGGCCGACAGATGTCGAACCCTCCACGTCATCCCGGAGCCGCGCAGCGGAACCCGGACTTTGACGAGACCCGGGATGACCCTGAGGGTGTCAGTGCTGCCAGACCCCTCGAACAGGAAAAGCCGCCGTCTTCCACGACGGCGACTTCCCCGATTTCCGATCTGTTACGCCGCCAGGGCGTAATCAGGCTCCGGCGCGGCCGCCATGAACTGGGCCCGGGCGAGGTCGGCGAAGCGGCCGCCCTCGGCCACCAGCTCGTCGAAGGTGCCGCTCTCGACGATCCGGCCCTCGTGGAAGACCAGGATGCGGTCGGCGTCGCGGATGGTCGACAGGCGGTGGGCGATCACGAAGGTGGTGCGTCCCTCCATCACCGCCTCCAGGGCGCCCTGGAGCTTGCGCTCGGTGGCGGCGTCCAGCGCGCTCGTCGCCTCGTCGAGGATGAGCACCGGCGGGTTCTTCAGGAGCGCCCGGGCGATCGAGAGCCGCTGGCGCTCGCCGCCCGACAGCGAGCGGCCGCGCTCGCCGATGACCGTGTCGAGCCCGTCGGGCTGGCGCGCCATGAATTCCGAGGCCTGGGCCCGCTCCAGGGCGTCGAGCATCTCGGCGTCGGTCGCGTCGGGACGGCCGACCTGGAGGTTCTCGCGGATCGAGCGGGCGAACAGCATCGGCTCCTGGAACACCACGCCGATGTTGTGGCGCAAGGACGAGAGGCCGACATCGCGCAGGTCCTCGCCGTCGATGCGGATCGTGCCGGAATCCGGGTCGAAGGCGCGGTGCAGGAGGCCGAGCGTCGTCGACTTGCCGGACCCCGTGGTGCCGACGAGGGCCACGGTCTCGCCGGCGCGGGCCGTGAACGACACCCCGTCGAGGGCCGGGCGGCGGCCGTCATAGGAGAAGCGCACCTCCTCGAACGACACGTCGCCGGACAGCCGCGCCACCGCCTTGGCGCCGGGCCGGTCGTGGACGGCCGGGACGGTATCGAGGATCTCGAAGAATTCCTGCATCTTCGGCGCCTGCAGGAAGACGCCGTTGACGAAGGCGACGACTTGGTCGAGCCGGGCGACCAGCATGGTGGCGAGGCTCATGAACGAGACCACGTCGCCGACGGTGGCGAGCCCGTGGCCGTGCAGCACGATGCCGGTGACGAAGATCGCCGTCATGGTCAGCGTCGCCGAGGCGCGGGTGGCGACGGAAGCGAGCGCCCACCAGGACAGGACCGGGATCTGGGCGGCGAGAAGGTCGCGGATGATGCCGTGCATCGCCTCCTTCTCGGCCTTGGCGCGGGTGAAGGACTGGATCACCGCGACGTTGCCGAGCGCGTCCGAGGCATGCGCCGCGAGGCCCGAATGGTACGCCTCGACCTTGCCCTGAAGGGATTCGGTCCGGCGCAGGACGAAGGTCGTGAGGGCGGTGAACACCACCATCAGGGCGACCAGGATCGAGCCGAGCTGCCAGTTGAGGAACAGCGTCATCGGCAGCAGCACGACGAGGGAGACGAGCGCGGCGCAATGGTCGCGGAAGAAGCCGAGCCAGGTCGCCGCCATGCCGCTGGTGCCCTCCAGCATCGCCTTCAGCACCCGGCCCGAATGGTTGGCGGAGTGGAAGGCGAGCGGCAGGTCGAGGACGTGCTCGAAGTAGTTCGCCATGGCCGACAACCGGCTGCGATGGGCGAGCCGGTCGGCGTGGAGCGCGATCAGGACCCCGGCGCCGATCGAGAACAGCCCGAAGCCGACCCAGGCGCCGACGAGGAGAAGGAGGCTCGACGTGCCGGCGCCGCCGGCCGGCAGGTGGGTGAGGCGGTCGATGATGCGGCCGAACAGCACCGGCTCGGCGAAGGCCGCCACCGCCAGGGCGACGTTGGCGGCGGCCAGAAGCGCCCCGAGGCGCAGATCGGGCCCGAGCTGGCCCATGACCCGGACGTAGAGCCTGATCAACCGCATGGACGGTAAATCCTGGTGAGATGCCCTTGTGATGCGGCCCTGGCCCTCGCCCGCCGCCTGCCCCGCGTGCGGCCTTGTTGTGGCGGCCGTTCGATCGCATGCCGCCTTCCTACGCGGACCTCGCTGAACGGCGCATGACGGCGCGGACGACAAGTTGCGCCTTTTTACCGTTCGTTGAGCCTGTTGGTCTTAACCTCCCTTGCAGGACACACGCGCCGTCCGGTGACGAGCCCCGCGACCGGGGACGCGCGACGGCGCATGAAGGGGCCGACCACAGATGGATATCGCAACCGGCGCCGGCCTCGTCGGCGGCATCGCGGTCGTGTTCACGCTCATCATGATCGACGGCGGCAATTTCGCCGCCTATTTCGACAAGCACGCGGTGATCGTGATCTTCGGCGGCGCCACCGCCGCCACGATGCTGCGCTTCCCGTTCTCGGTCATCGTCCACGGCGTGCCGATGGGCCTGCGCTACGCCTTCAACATGCGGGCGATCCGGCCGCGCGAGCTGATCGACGAGATCACGAAGGTCGCCGACGTGGTGAAGCGCCAGGGTCCGATGGCAATCGAGAACCTCGAGATCTCGGACCCGTTCCTGGCCCAGGGCATGCGCTACATCGCCGACGGCTACGACCGCGAGTTCATCCGCGACACGATGGAGCGGGACCGCGACAACTTCCTGATGCATCTCGACGAGGGCTCGAAGGTGTACCGCGCCTTCGGCGACTGCGCCCCGGCCTGGGGCATGATCGGCACCATCCTCGGCATGGTGACGATGTTCGCCAACATGTCGGACCCCTCGAAGCTCGGCCCCGCCATGGCGACCGCCCTGCTGGCCACTCTTTACGGCGCGCTCATCGCCAACATGGTCGCCCTGCCGATCGCCGACAAGCTGCACGTCAAGCTGGAGGAGGAGGACGTCTCCCGCTCCCTCATCATCGACGGGGTGCTGCTGATCCGCGATTCCAAGAGCGCCTCGCTGGTGCGCGAGATGCTGGTCGCCTACCTGCCGCACAATCACCGCGACGAGATGGCCGCCGAGGCGGCCTGACGCCCCCGACCTGAACCGATGCCATTTCGGGAGACTTGAGCGGTGGCCAAGAAGAAGCGTGGCGGGGCCCATGGCGGCCACGGCTGGTTCGTGACCTTCGCGGACCTGATGGCGCTGTTGATGAGCTTCTTCGTCATGATCGCCGCCTACTCGACGCAGGACCAGAAGAAGCTCCAGGCGGTGGCGGGCTCGATGCGCGACGCCTTCGGCACCAACCGGGAATCGCGCTTCAACGGCATCATCGCGAAGGACGGCCTGCCCTCGGCCACCAAGATGCGCGACGTCCGCGACATCCCGCCGGAGAAGGCCTCCGACCGGGCCGAGCCTCCCTCGGACGACGACGTGCTGGCCGACGGCATCCAGCGCAACGCCTACAAGGACGGCTACGGCCTCGCCATGGCGTCCCTGCGCCAGGCGCTGCAGGACCTGCCGGAGATCGCCGAGCTCTCGAAGAGCATCGTGATCGAGGTGACGGCCCGGGGCCTCGACATCTCCCTCGTCGACCAGGACAACCGCTCGATGTTCCCGGAGGGCTCGACCCGCCCGAACGACCGCACCCGGCAGGTTCTGGAGCGGATCGTGCCGACCCTGCGCCGCCTGCCCAACCGCATTGCGGTGACTGGCTACACCGCCGCCGACCGCCCGGGCCGCCGTCCCGCCGCCCCGCCCTGGGAGCTCTCGGCCGGCCGGGCGATCAGCGTGCGCGAGATCCTGGCCGGCAGCGGCCTGCCCGCCGACCGGTTCGCCTCCGTCTCCGGCAAGGCGGATACCGAGCCGCTGTTCCCGGACAACCCGTACCTGCCGGCCAACCGGCGGGTGACGGTGACGCTGCTCAACGAGGCACCGCCGACGCCGCGGGGGGCAGGATTTCCGTAGGGTCGATTGTCGTTCGGCAGCAATCTGGGTAGAGGACGCCGGCAGTCGGCGGAGACGTTCCCGGTACATGGCATGATTTCACCGAGGCGGTGATTTAATATCCGCGATGCGTTAACCTGATCGGAGGATGCTTCGAGCGGACCGAACTGCCTCGACTCGCCCGGGCCCCACAACAAGGCCTGCCCACTATCACAGGCTGTCTGTGAGTCCACCGCATGCATCTTCCGACTGCGCCCTCCTTCGGCTCTCCCGAAGCGACCGAGCCCGGGACGGGGCAGGCCCGGCGGGCCGTGCACGATTTCTGCTGGGCGGCGGCGATCATCCTGCCCTGCGCGCTGTTCTCCGCTCTGGCGACCCGGCTGCTGGGACCGCTGTCGCTGTTCTGGCCGGCGAATGCCGTCCTGCTCGGGATGCTGCTGCGGAACCCCGAACGTGCCACCGGAGCGGGATGGCTGGGAGCCTTCGTCGCCTACCTGGCGTCGGACATGGTCGCCGGCACCGGCTGGCTCGCGAATCTGTGGCTCAACGGCGCCAACATGGCCGGGGTGGTGGTGGGCTACCGGGTCGCTTGCCGCTGCCTGCCGGTCGGCGCACGCCGGCTCGACCAGCCGCGCACCATGCTGTCGCTGCTGATCGTCTGCATCGCCAGTGCGGGGACCGAGGCGGCCATCGGAGGCACGACGGGCCCGGTGCTGTTCGGGCGGCCCCTGCTGCCCAGCCTGCTCGACTGGTTCAACGGCCAGGTCGCCATCGACATCCTCCTGCTGCCGCTCTTCCTCACCGCGCCGCGGGAGGGGTCGGTGCGGCGCCTGCTGGCGGAGTTGCGGTCGTCGCGCCGGTGGACCCTGCCCGATCCCTTGCCGATCGTCGCCCTGGCCCTGTCCCTGGGCGCCGCCATCCTGCTCGGGGGACCGGGCGTGTTGGCCCTGCCGGTGCCGGCGCTGATCTGGTGTGCGCTGCGCTACGCGGTGTTTCCGACGATGGTACTGACGGCGCTCCTGAGCACCGCCCAGCTCTTCGCCATCGCCCTGGGGCTGATGCGGCTGCCGGACATCGACCTGCTCTACATCAACTCCATGCTGTCGGCGCGCCTCGGCATCGCCCTGGTGGCGCTCGGGCCCATGGCGGTGGCCATCGTCAATGCGGCGCGCAACGACCTGCTGCAGCGGCTGGACCACCTGGCCCGCTACGACCACCTGACCGGGGTGCTGCAGCGCGGGGCGTTCCTCGACGGCGCCGGCGCGATGCTGGCCGACCTCGCCGCGGCCGGGCGGCCGGCGGCAGTGCTGATGATCGACATCGACCATTTCAAGCAGATCAACGACCGGTTCGGCCATGCGCAGGGTGACCGGGTGCTGGTCGCGGTGGCCGCCGAGCTGCGGTCGGGCCTGCGCGACGACGCGATCTTGGGACGGATGGGCGGCGAGGAATTCGCTGTCCTGCTGCCCGGGAGCGGGGCGGCGGAGGCCCGGACGACTGCCGAGCATCTGCGGCTGCGGGTGGCGGCCCTGTCCTTTCCGGGCGAGGACCATGCCGGCGGAACGCACCGGCCAATCGCCGGGCCGAGCGCCAGCTTCGGCCTCTCGGCCTGCGACGCAGACCGGCCGCAGGCCCTGGACGCGCTGCTCGCGCAGGCCGACAGGGCGCTCTACGTCGCCAAGGCGGCCGGGCGTAACCGGGTGGAGAGCGCCGCGGTGCCCCGGGCTCAGGAAGACGGCGTCCGGGTGTCGCCGACAACGATCCCGAAGGCGATCCGGGCGGGCTGACGAGCTACTTAGCCACCAGCAGCGCCCAATACACCTTGTACTTCGAACCCGGCGCGTACGCCGTCGCGATGCCCATCCGGGTCGCCGTGGGATCGAGCATCACGGCATTGTGGGACGGGCTCTCGCGCCAGCCCGAGAATGCCTCGGCCAGGGTGTGGTAGCCGGCCGAGAGGTTCGCCGCCGGCTCCGGGTAGCCCATCCGCGCCGCCACCGTCTTGACGATGTCGGCCTGGCTCGGGCGGCCGGCGGCGGCCATCGCCGCGGTCTCGGTCTCGGCGAGGCGCTGCAGGCCGGGATCGAGGGCGAGCGGCGGCAATCCCTTGTTGCGGCGGTAGGTGGCGATCATGTCGCGGGCCGCGCCCGCGTCGATCTGTGCCCCCGTCGCGGCCATCGGCCAGTACAGGCTCGGTCCCGCCGCCCCGGTCGAAACCCGCGTCGCCTCGGTCGCCGAGCAGGCGGCGAGGGCGAGCGGCAGGACCAGCAAGGTCACCCCCTTGAGGGCGAGGCGCTTCAGCGCGGCGGGAGGGATGGTCACGGTACGGTCTCGGGGGTTCGGCGACGCTCGGCCTCGGGCTCGGGACGGGCCTCGCCCCGGGTCTCGGGCCGGAAGGCGGCAGGGTTCGTCATGCGGGCGATCTGCCCCATGGCGTCCTGCATCGCATCCAGCCCCTGAACCGTGACGACGCTCGATCCAGGTCCGAGATTGGGGATGAGGCCGCCTTCGGACAAGGTCTTGAACACCGCGAAGTTGAGGTCGCTCTGCACTTTCAGCTGCGAGCCGACGTCGGTGATCATCGCGATCAGCTCGAATTCGAGGAAGGGATCGCCGATCTTGCGGAACACCACCCGGGGCGGCGGCTCCTTCAGCACGTCCGGATGGGCCTTGGCGCAGCCGACGATCAGCTCGGCGGCGTGGACCGGGTCCTGGTTGCGCAGGACGCTCACGGTGATCGCGACCCGGCCGGTGCGGTCGCCGCGCACCCGGTTCTTCACCACGCCGGAGATCAGGTTCGAGTTCGGCACGATCACGGCCGAGCGGTCGAAGGTCTGGATCTCGGTCGAGCGCACGCTGATGCGGCGGACATAGCCCTCGTTGTCGCCGATCACCACGAGGTCGCCGACCCGGATCGGCCGCTCCCAGAGCAGCAGCAGGCCGGAGACGAAGTTGTTGACGATCGATTGCAGGCCGAAACCGATACCGACCGACAGGGCGCCGGCCACGATGGTGAGTTTTTCCAGGCTCAGGCCCAGGTAGGAGAAGGCCAGCGCCAGGGTGAGCAGGAAGCCGACATAGCCGCTCACCGTCGAGATCGAGTTGCGCAGGCCGGGATCGAGGTCGGTGGCCGGCAGGTAGGTGTTCTCGAGCCAGCGCTGCACCGCCTTGGTGATGACGAGGCCGAGCGTGAACAGCCCGATCGCGAGGGCGATCGTCGAGAGCGAGATCGTCACCCCGCCGACGGTGAAGCCGAAGAAGGCGGCCTGGGCCCAGGAGAAGATGTCGGTCGAATCGACGCCCCAGGAGGCGAGCAGCAGCACCGCGGCGGCGGTGAGCAGCACCACCCGGACGAAGCCGGAGATCAGCACCGCGATCTGGTTGAGCGAGCGCTTGCGCAAGCCCGTATTGGCCTGGAGCGCCGTGGCGATGCGGGAATCGTCCTGAAGGGCGGACGCGACCACCGCGTCGACGCTCGAGATCGCCAGGTAGAGGATCGCCGCGGCGATCGCGGTCCACATCAGCTGGTCGATCAGGAACGACGACAGGGCGATGTAGCCGACGAGCGCCGAGACGCCGATCGCCGCCACCACGATCCAGCCGAGGATGCGCAGGGGGCCGCCGATGCCGGCGCTCGAATCGGCCGCGATGTAGGGGCCGAGGCAGGCCTCGTCGGTCTCGGCCCGGGCCGCGAAGCGGCGCAGGCCCTCGGCGAGCACCACCGCGACCACCGCGGCGAAGACACCCTTGGTGACGATGGTGATCGGCAGGCTGAGCGAGATGCCCTCGTTCAACCCCTCGATGGTGCGGCCGACCGCGATCACCGACGCGATGGCCAGCACCAGGCGGTTCAGCCGCTCGGCGGTGGCGTCGGTCATCGCGACGAGGCGCCAGGCCGGACGGTCGGGCGAGAGGAGCGCGTCGGCCATCGCCTCGACCACCGCCACGAAGGCCAGCGAGGCGACGATCCGGTGGGCGGCCGGCATGAGGCGCCCCGGCAGGAGCTCGGTGACGTCGAGGGTGTAGCCGACGAGGAAGCTGCCGAGCACCGCCGGCACCGCCCCGACCAGGAAGACCCGCCAGGCCGCCATCACCCGGGCGTAGCGGGTCGGCTGCGCGGTCTTGGACGAGCGGTGGCCGACCCGCGGGGCGATGTGCCGTCGCCCGACATAGAGCGCCACCGACACGCCGATCGCGAGCGCGAGCAGGCACAGGTTGAGCACCGTACCCCGGCGCTGGACCTGGATCACCGAGTCGTCGAGGGAGGATTTCAGCGCCCGCAGGTCGCGGGCGTAGTCGCTCGTGGCCCGCATCCACAGGTTCGGGCTCACCAGGCCGTCGGTGCGCTCGAACAGGGCGCGGGTGAAGGCGGCCCGGCGCCGGTTGCTGATCTGGTCGGTGATCTGCTCGCTCTGCACCAGGAGCGAGCGGGCCAGCCGCAGGGTGTCGTCGATCTCGGCGACGCCGGCCTCGCGCTGGGCCCGCTCCTGCGCCACGTCGGCGCCCTCGGGCTCCTTCGGCTTCGGCCCGAGCTGGGTCAGCCGCTCCTTGGCCGCCTCGAGCCGGGGGCCGAGCTGGTCGACGACCTGGCGCAGCCGGTCGGCCACGGGCGGGATGCCCTCGCGCAGGAGGACGAGGTCCTCCTTGTTCAGCTCGCGGTGGGTCAGGGCCTGCTCGCGCTGGTCGAGGTCGGCCTTCTCGGCGTCGAGCTGGGCGCGGATCTGCTTGATCTGCTCGGAGATCGGGGTCTGCGGCGGGGGTTTGGCGGGTTCCGCCGGGGCGGCCGGCTGGCCGGCTGCGGGCTTCGCGTCGCCCTTGGCCGCGTCAACCTTGCCGGCCGGGGCCGGCGCCTGCGCGACCGTGGCCCGCTCCGGCTTCGCCACGTGTCCCTGCGCCGCCGCGAGCCCGGGGCTCAGCAGCGCCGCCGCCAGGGCGATCGTCCATCGGCGAAGCTGTCTCATGCGCAATCCTTCTCACCCGCGTGTCAGGCTCGTCTCCCGGCGCCCGGCCCGGTCATGGCGGGGCGGCCCGGCGCGGCGGCCGGTCATCCTCGCGATGGGGTCGGTTCGAGCGGCCTACCTAGGTCATCCGCCGCGAAAGGGGAAATGAGGCGGGGTGCGGGATCGCGGATCAATGGGGCGAAAATCGGTGCCGCGCCCCGGCTGCGTTCGCCGGAGGGCTCCGGCGGGATGCCTGTGGGCGGCGATTTCGTGTGAGGCGTGACGAGACGCCCCGAACCGAAACCTTCACAACCCTGTCATGCTGCTATTAGACTAAGCCCCGATGGACACGGCCATTTCGCTCTGCTGCGGGAGGATCCCGGTGATCGTCCACACTCAGCAGCCCAGACGGCGCCCGGATCGCATCCCGGCCGCGCCCCACGGCGTCCGCTCCCCGAGCGGCCGTGGCGGGCATCCGCCTTGTCCTCCGACTCTTCCCCCCACTCTCCCCGACCGGCTCGGAGGATAGGCGATGGTCCCCATCTCCTCTCCTGGCGAGCACCGCGAGGACCGGCACCGTGCCGGCTCCCCTCGCTGCGGTCGGCCCGTCGCCAGGGCAGGATGATGCTGGACCTTCAAACCCTCGTGCTCAACGCGGATTACCGGCCGCTCTCGTACAATCCGCTCTCACTGTGGTCGTGGAAGGATGCGTTCACGGCTCTCTTCCTCGACCGCGTCACCCTGGTGGCGAGCTACGACGTCGAGGCGCGCTCGCCCAGCCGCTCGTTGCGGGTGCCGAGCGTGGTGGCGCTCAAGAGCTACGTCGCCATGGCGCGCAGCCCCGCCTTCACGCGCTACAACATCTACCTGCGCGACACGTTCTCGTGCCAGTATTGCGGCCTGCGCCTGCCCTCGGGCGGCCTGACCTTCGATCACGTGGTGCCGCGCTCCCGCGGCGGCCAGTCGAGCTGGGAGAACGTGGTCGCGGCCTGCAGCCCGTGCAACCTGCGCAAGGCCAACCGCACTCCCGAGGAAGCCGAGATGCCCCTCCTCAACGAGCCGCGCCGGCCGAGCCGCCACGAACTGCACCGCCGCCAGCCGGAATTCGACCACCGCCAGTACCACCACACCTGGATCGACTACCTGTACTGGGACAGCGAGCTGGAAACCTGAGCGGGGCGGAACCCGCGGCGGCGCTCTTGCGCGAATCACGCGCGCGGCACGGCCACCTCCGAGTTCGGCCGTGCCGCGGCCGGCTCGTGCGCGTGAGCGGCGACCCCGTGTCCGAATCACGCGTCACATGCCGGCCTGAAAGTCAAAGCGATCTTCTGCGCCCCGCCGGCAGCATCGCTTCGGAAATTGTTCAATTAACTCAGATAAATAGCAGCCGCAAGGACATTGTGCTGCGTTATTTAATTTTATGATTTGCGCGTATCGGAGCACGATCTGTCAATTTTCCAATTCAATTTTAGCCAGCGCAGCAACGGTGACGACGACAGCTCCGGTGGCGAATCGCAATCATTGCCGACGACCGGGAAAAACGTCCATCGCGGTTAGATCTTAGGTTGCGGCCGCTCTTGATAGCCAAACCTAGAGTTAATAACGTGCCGCTGCCCGTGATTCCGCAGCGGAAATCCATCATGAAAGCAATTCGATTCCCTCTTGCCACGTTGATCGTCGGCGTGATGGCAACCCATCCGAGCGCAAGCGAACTCGGAAACGCGACACAGACCTTTTGCGCAGATGGGACCGGCGCACTCTGCAGCGTCCTTCCGACCGATATGTACGTGAAGAACTTCAGCGACATCGGATATCCGGTCACGTCGAACGGCCAGAAGCCGCCGGATTTCAATCAGACTTTCACGGACTACTTCGCCTGGCAGGCTTTCATCGCCCTCAACTGGCCCACCGACGGCAGTGGCAAGCCCTCGACCCAGTCGACGATCCTCACGGACACCACGTCTCCCCGCGTCTGGAGCACGTACAAGACGAAAGAGGACGTCTTCGGAACGCAGGTCGCCGGAATCGAGAATGCGAACTGCGCCTCGAATTCTAAGAATCTGAAGGTGTTCCGGACCTCGAAATTCGAGTTGACGAGCTTCGAGCAGGCATTCAAGCCGTATCCGTTGATCGACCGCTACGGCAATTTCGTCCTCTACGATGTCCGCCTGAACGATGTCGAGGTCAACTATCTGCAGAAAAACAATCTCACGACGAGCAAGGGGCAGTCGAACTTCAAGCAGGCGTACGATTTTCCACGCGGCGCAGGCAACAATCCAGGAGCAATTGAGATAAAATCTTCCTGGAGAATCATGACAGAACAGGACGACAAAACGGCATATTATACGACGCCGGCTACCATCATCGTCCCGCCGGAATACAGCGATTCGGGCAAGGAGATGTGCATCGACACGACTGTCGGGCTCGTCGGGATGCACATCGCCCAGAAATTCACCAACCCGACCCCCTTCTCTGATTTTTGGCTTTGGGCGACGTTCGAGCATGTTGCAAATGCACCCATGGCTGACGGCGCGCCGGTCTCGCAGTTGAACGACGCCTCGCCGCTATCGTCGCTCGACCCGCCGATCTGCCAGCGCAAGCCTGACACGAGCGACCCGACGCGCTACTCGTTCTACGATCCGACCTGCAAGGATTCGAACGGAGATTGTCCGATCAACACGCCACCAGCGACGAAGACGGGCAATCTTTACAAGTGGTCGGCAGTCCCGCCTTATGCGAAGACCTACATGACGACAACGTCGGCAGGTTCGTTCGGAACCCAGGTCGCACGCTGCTTCGCGATTTATGAAAGTGCGCGATCGGTGACGGGAGCCTATCAGGCGAAGCTCGGCGGATCGCCGTGGTCCAAGTACATGCTCGTCGGCGCCCAATGGGCGGCTGCCAGCGCCACCGAGGCAACCGCTTTCCGCGCCCTGATGCCGTTCCCCGCCCCGATCTATCTGTCGAACACGACCCTCGAGACGTATTTACAGGACGGGGCGGTGATGAAGCCCGAGAACGGCGCCGGGTCCTGTATCACGTGTCACAACCGGGCGACGGATACGACGAACAAGCCTTCCAACTTCAGCTTCCTGCCCGGCGCGGCCAAATAGCCGGCCGAGGAACCGGCCAAGCAACCGGCCGGATCGGCGACCGAGGGGGGGCCTGCGGGGATCGAGCCCGAGCTCGACCTCGCGATCCGGGCCGACGCGCCTGCGAGCGGATCTCCGCGCGTGGGCGCGACACTCTGGAGGGACCGGCGCGGATTGCGCTACATGCTGGGGGCTTGATCCGTCGAGGCCGCATCGCGCGGCCCGCCAGTGCCGAAAGCCGCATGCCGCATACGACCGTGACCGACGCCCCCGCGCCCGCCCGCCGACGCCGTGACTGGCCTGGGTTGTTCCTGCGCGCCGTCCTCTCGCTGCTCCTCGGCTTGCCGCTGGGCGGCGTCCTCTTCGCCCTGACGGGGCTCGGAATCGCGGTCTTCAACGACGACCCGATCCTGCAGCATCCCTGGCTTCTCGCCTTCCGCACCCTGGCGGCCGCCGTCAGCTACGTGTTCCTGGGCGGCTTCGCCTGGACGCCGGAAGGCGGCTACGAGAGCCTGCACGCCTGGTACGCCGCCGGCGTTATGCTGGCCTTCGTCCTCATGAGCCAGCCGTGGCGGCGCTGGACGCGGCGGGCACGGCCGGAGGCTTGGCCGCGCCGGGCCTGACCACGTCGCTGCGCGATATTGCCGCGGTTACGGGCCGGAGGGCGGCGGAACGGAACGTCCGCCGAGGGCGAATCTTACTCCCCCCGAGCATCCAGGCCCGCGAGAGCCGGGATGCGTGCCCTCGATCGGAGCCTCATCCATGCATCGTCGCGACGTCCTGGTCAGCATGCTGTCCGCCACCGCGGCCCTCGCGGTCACCCGCACCGCGGTCGCCCAGCCGGTTCCGCCCGGTGCCATGCCGACGCCGGTCTACCTGGCGATGGCCACCAAGGGCGGCCTCTTCCTCGAGAACACCGCGCGCGACGCCTTCGCCAAGACCGGGAACCCGCGGGTCAAGCGGTTCGCCCGGGCGGAGGTGACCGAGCAGGTGAACCTCGCCAACAAGATCGACGGAGTCACCGGCGGCGGCGTCGCGGTGCCGGTCGGCGGCCAGCCAGGAGGCATGCCGGGCCCTGGCGGGCTCGTCGGCGGCCTTGTGGCGGCGCCGCTCGCGGTCGCGGGGGGCGTGGCCGGTGCGGCGGCCGGGACCGTCGGCGGCGTGCTGGGTGTCCCGGGCAGCGGCGCTGCCCCCGGCGGGATGACCTCGGACGAGCAGAAGGCGCAGATCCTGTCGCAGCTCTCCGGCCTCCAGGGCGGTCCGCAATACGACGCCACCTTCGTCAACGCCTCGCTCCAGGGCCACCGGGAGGCGCTGATGATCCATGGCTCCTACGCCCAGAGCGGCGAGGACCCGGCCCTGCGCCGCATCGCCCAGGGGGCCCTGCCGCTGATCCGGCTGCACATCTCGCAGCTCTCCCAGATGCAACGGACGATGGGCGGCGCCGCCGAGGGCTGAGGAGACCGGGGACCATCCCGGAGGCCGCGCGGCCTCCGGAACGAAGGCGGAGACGATGGGCGCCCTCGAACGCGTGGTTCGAGGGCGCTGCTTTTCGTCTTACGAAATCCGGAAGTGATCCTCCGGATCACGTATCAGTTGTTCATCGGGTCGGCCGTCCCTCGCGAATAAAACATTTTCGCGAGGGCCTGCGGCGATTGCTACATTGGATAGCGAGTTTTTACTTAGTCCTTCAGATCCTTCTCGATGTCGGCCAGCAGCGCCAGGTGCTCGCGGATCTGGCCGCGGGCGAGCTTGGCGACGCCGAGATTCTCCCGGTCCTTGCCGGTGGAGAGGTAGGCCTCCTGGATCTTCAGGAGCGCCTGGTGGCCCTCGATCTGGCCACGGATGTACTCGAGGTCGAAGGCCTTGCCGGACTTGGCCTGTTCGAGCTTGTCCAGCATCGCCTTGCCCTTCGGGTCGAGCTGGCCGGTGACCTCGGGCTCGGCCGGCGGCTTCACCTGACCGCTCGCGGCCTGGGACGGGTCGCGCATCGCCTTGAGCACGTCGGCGATGGTCTCCTGCTCGGCGACCTCGAACCGGGCGAACTGCTTCACGTCGTCGTCGGAGGCCTTCTGAAGCGCGACGCGGCTCGCCGCCAGGGAGGCCGATCCGGCCGCCAGGGTGTCGGCGGCGTGCTTGGCCTCGGCCTCGCCCATCCGGGCGCCGGTATTGCCGGTGGCCGCGGCGGTCGGGCCGCCCTGCAGTTGCTGCTGCTGCGCGATCGCCATGGTGACGAAGGACGGGATCGCCACGGCCGAGGCGATGGCGGTCAGTGCGAGACGACGATGCATGGCGGATACCTTGACTCTTCGCGACAGGGGCGCCGTGGCGCAAGCACTAACGCCGCCGTGAAAGCGGGGGTTTCAGCGTCGCCTTTGGTGAATCGGGGGGAGCGCCGCGAAGGGGGGTGCGGACCCCTCCCCTGCGCCGATCGCGCCCCGGACTTACGACCATCGGTGAGGTTCCGCCGGTCGCCGTGAACGTGTCGTCTGCCTACGGCAAGGCCTGTCGTCGGCGGGGCGGCCGTCGCGGGATACGGAGACGGAAGATGACCACGATCTTCTTCGGACCGCTCCGCGCGGCCCAGAGCGCCAGACCGGACGGCGCGAGGCCGGACAGCGTCAAGCCGGTCGCGTCGGTCTGCTGCTCCGCGATCGTCGTCTGCCACTTCGCCGACCGGCGCCGCGTGACGAAACCGTAATCCTCCCGTGAGGCCGGTGCCATCCGGCGGCGCGCACTCTGCTTCTTCGGCGGCCCGTCAGGCGGCCGCACGAGGACCGTGTCATGCGACGCACTCTCACCATCGGGGCCGCTCCCGCCCTCGGGGTTCTGGCGGGGATCATGAGCGCCGGGCTGCCCGGTATCGCCCTGGCGCAGGCGCCGGATGCGACACGGCCGGTTCAGGTTGCCCGCGTTCAGGTCGCCCATGTTCAGGTCGCTCATGCGGGCGACACGGCGGGCGGACCCGGAGGCCGGCATCGCCTGAGCCCGGAGGACGCCCAGGCCTTCACCGATGCGCGCGTCGCCGCCCTGCATGCCGGCCTGAAGCTCACTCCCGACCAGGAGAAGCTGTGGCCGCCGGTCGAGGACGCGATGCGCAACCTCGCCAAGGTCCGGCGCGACCAGCGCGAGGCCCGGCGAGGGCGCGACCGCGATCCCGTGGCCGAGACCGCGCCGGACGCGATCCGGACCCGGGCGGACGCGCTGGCGGCGCGCTCGGATGCCCTGCGCAAGCTCGCCGACGCCTCGCAGCCGCTCTACGCCACCCTCGACCAGGCGCAGAAGCAGCGCGCCGCGATGCTGAGCCGACCGATGGGACGGCACCACCATCGGGGCATGCACCGGCACCACCGCGACGACTGAGCCACTCCGGCCGCTCGCCCGGGTCGCCGTCGCGTCCGCGCGACGTCGCCTGGGCGGGGAGCATGGCGCCAGCTTCCGTCCCCTCCCCTCTCCCGATCTCGCATTCTCCCGTTCCCGCCACCCCCGGCCCCTGTTGCGGGCGACACCGCCGCGCGGGGCCGCTCGCAACATTTCGCGCAATCTGCACGCAATCCGGTCATGCGATACCGGATGTCGCGGTGAAGCTCGGCAGCCATCGGCACCACTGCCGGGACCCGCGAGGAAACGCGCCGCGGCGGGCCTTCGCCGCCGATCGGTCTTTCGGGCCCGTCGGCGCGACGACCGAACCGAAGAGCAGCCATGACAGACTGACCGGCAACCAGCGGGAGAGGCAGATGGACAACGTCATCCGTCCGGATTTCCAGCGTGCGGCCAAGACCCGGGGCGATCACCCCAGGAAGGCTCGCACCGGGGCCCGGGTGCAATACGTCAAGTCCTACGGCGAGGTCGGGCACCACGCGGTGTCCCTGGTGCGCGACCGCTCGGCCCCCGAGGGCGACGTCTACAAGGTCGTGATCGACACCCTCGGCGGCCAGATGGGGCCGGTCGGCGTCGAGCCCGCCACCCCCGACGGCATGTTCGATGCCGACCTCGTCGGCATGGCGGTGATCCGCACTCTCGAGCTGCTGGCCCGACGCTCCGGCGATTTCGACGTCGCCTGACACGCCGCCGGATCAACCCTCTCCCTCGCTGGCCGAAGGTCTCCCGCGTGGACAGCCGGCGCCGGCCGGCCCCATCATGCGGGAATCGACGGGCGGGAGCGGGCGATGGCCGGGACGAGCAGGACCTCCGAAGAGAGCAAGACCCTGGAAGAAACCTGGACCTATTTCGAGGGCGCCTGGCACCCGGGCAACGTGCGGATGATGGGGCCGCGCACCCACGCGGCCTGGCTCGCCTCGATGGTGTTCGACGGGGCCCGGGCTTTCGAGGGCGTGACCCCGGACCTCGACCTGCACCTCGCCCGGATCAACCGCTCGGCCGCCGCCTTCGGCCTCGAGCCGGTGGTGGCGCAAGGCACCTGGGCCGAGCTGGTGCAGGACGGGCTCCGGCGCTTCGCGCCCGGTGCCGCGCTCTACATCCGGCCGATGTACTGGGCGGAAGCGGGCCTGGGCGGCGCGGTGCGGTTCGACCCGGCCTCGACCAACTGGTGCCTGTGCCTCTACGAGGCGCCGATGCCGCCGCCGACGGGCTTCACCGCCACGCTGTCGCCGTTCCGGCGCCCGACCCCGGATTCCGCCCCCCTCGACGCCAAGGCCGGCTGCCTCTACCCGAACAGCGCCCGGGCGATCGCGGAGGCCGCCGCCCGCGGCTTCGGCAACGCCCTGATGCGGGACGCGCTGGGCAACGTCGCCGAGTTCGCCACCGCCAACGTGCTGATGGCCCGGGGCGGCGTGGTCTACACGCCCGTCCCGAACGGCACCTTCCTGGCCGGCATCACCCGCGGCCGGGTGATCGCGCTCCTGCGCGAGGCCGGCGTGACGGTGGTGGAGAAGACGCTCACCGTCGACGACCTGACGGGCGCCGACGAGATCTTCTCCGTCGGCAACTTCGCCAAGGTCGTGCCGGTCACCGCCCTCGACGACCGGACCTTCGCCCCCGGCCCGCTGTTCCGGAAGGCGCGCGAGCTCTACTGGGCCTTCGCCCACCGGGGCTGACGCGCCTTTCCTCTGGGTCGCCCCTTGCTCCTCTGACCGCCCCTTGAGAGAAGCGGGGCGGTTCGGGGAAACGGGGATCGTGATGATCGTGCGGTTGGTGGTCGCGTGGGCGACGGTGGCGGCCTTCGCGGCGTTCGGCGGAGGCTGGCTCGGCGGGCTCGCGACGCCGCTGGCGGCGGCCGGTCTGTTCACCTGGCTCTTCGCGGTCATCCTGTGGTCGGCCTTCGGGGTGGTGCACGAGGCCGAGGAACTGGCCGACCGCCTCGGCGAGCCCTACGGCACCCTGATCCTGACCCTGTCGATCGTGATCATCGAGGTGGCGCTCGTCGCCGCCGTGATGCTCGGCGCCAAGGCCGCCCCGACCCTCGGGCGCGACACGATGTTCGCCGTCATCATGATCGTGATGAACGGCCTCGTCGGCGTCGGGCTGATCCTCGGCGGCCTGCGCCACCACCGCCAGAACTACAACCTCGACGGGGCCGGGGCCTACCTGGCCGCGATCATCCCGCTCACCACCATCGCGTTGATCATCCCGAACTTCACCCTCTCGACCCCGGACGGCTCGCTCACGGTGGTGCAGGCGGCGGCGTTCTCGATCCTGACGGTGGTGCTCTACGGCATCTTCCTGCTGCTGCAGACCGGCCGGCACAGCGACTTCTTCACCGACCTCGTCAAGCCGGGCGCGCTCACGCCGGAGAAGGCCGCCCCCCACCCGGATGCGGGAACCGGGGCGATCCTGCGCCATGCCGGCCTGCTCGTCGTCAGCCTGCTGCCGATCGTGCTCCTGTCGAAGAGCCTGGCGGCGATCCTCGACCACGGCATCGCGGCCCTCGGCGCGCCCTCGGCGCTGGGCGGCGTCATCATCGCCGCCATCGTGTTCACGCCGGAGGGCATCAGCGCCCTCAAGGCGATCCGGCGCGACCAGCTCCAGCGGGCGATCAACCTCTGCCTCGGCGCGGTGACCTCGACGGTCGGCCTCACCGTGCCGGCGGTGCTCGCCATCGGCCTCATCTCGGGCCAGAAGGTCGTGCTCGGCCTGCCCCCGGCCCAGATGGCGGTGCTCGCCATGACGCTGCTGCTCAGCGTCATCACCTTCTCGCGCCAGGGCACGACGGTGCTGGAGGGTGCGGTGCATCTGGTGGTGTTCCTGACCTACCTGACGCTGATCTTCAGCCCGTGAAAGAACCGATGCGCCTTGGTCTTTTCCCTCTCGCGACCTCATCCTGAGGTGCGACCGTCAGAGAGCCTCGAAGGAGGGCTCCAGATAGCGCGGAGAGCTCTGGAGCCTTCCTTTGAGGTCGGCCGATCTTCGATCGTACGCGATCTCCGATCGCCGACACCTCGGGACGAGGTCGCGACGAGGAAGGATCGTAGAAGCAACCCAACAACAAGAAGCGGCGCGGGCCCTCCGGCCCGCGCCGCTCATGCTCTCACCGATCCGACGGGGCTCAGGCCGCGGCCGAGACCTCGGTCGGGACGGTCGAGATGGTCTTCAGGATCTGCGAGGCGATCTGGTAGGGGTCGCCCATCGAGTTCGGGCGGCGATCCTCGAGGTAGCCCTTGTAGCCGTTGTTGACGAAGCTGTGGGGCACGCGGATCGAGGCGCCGCGGTCGGCCACGCCCCAGCTGAAGGTGTGGATCGAGGCGGTCTCGTGCTTGCCGGTCAGCCGCATGTGGTTGTCCGGGCCGTAGACGGCGATGTGGTCCTCACGGGCATCCGCGAAGGCCTTCATCAGCGCCTCGAAATACCCCTTGCCGCCGACGTCCCGCATGAACGCGGTCGAGAAGTTGGCGTGCATGCCCGAGCCGTTCCAGTCGGTGTCGCCGAGCGGCTTGCAATGGTACTCGATGTCGATCTCGTACTTCTCGCAGAGGCGCTGCATCAGGTAGCGCGCCATCCACATCTCGTCGGCGGCCTTCTTGGAGCCCTTGCCGAAAATCTGGAACTCCCACTGGCCCTTCGCCACCTCGGCGTTGATGCCCTCGTGGTTGATGCCGGCGGCGAGGCAGAGATCGAGATGCTCCTCGACGATCTGGCGGGCGACCGAGCCGACGTTGGAATAGCCGACGCCGGTATAGTACGGGCCCTGCGGCGCCGGGTAGCCGGTCTCGGGGAAGCCGAGCGGGCGGCCGTTCTTGTAGAAGAAGTATTCCTGCTCGAAGCCGAACCAGGCGCCTTCGTCATCCAGGATGGTGGCGCGCTTGTTCGACGGGTGCGGGGTCGTGCCGTCCGGCATCATCACTTCGCACAGGACGAGGACGCCGTTGGTACGGGCCGGGTCGGGGAAGTGGCGGACGGGCTTGAGCACGCAATCCGAGGAGCTGCCCTCGGCCTGCTTGGTCGAGCTGCCGTCGAAGCCCCAGAGCGGGAGCTGCTCGAGGGTCGGGAAGCTGTCGAAGGCCTTGATCTGGGTCTTGCCGCGAAGGTTCGGGGTCGGCGCATAGCCATCGAGCCAAATATACTCGAGCTTGTATTTGGTCATCTCGCGTCTCTCTTCAGGTTCCGATGGAGCCCGTGATTCCTCGTCGGCGTCCATCACCCGCCAGCGGCATCCCATCGCTTGCACGTCCCGTGCCAAACCCGGATGGAGGGTGGAACGACCGGCGGGCCGGGGCGTTTCCTGCCGCTCATGCCGGGCGGGACGGCCCTGCGGAACGACGCCACGGGGGCGTGGCGGCTTTTCTGCCCGGTTGCGCGCCAGGGCGCCAGGACGCCCAAGAGCGCGCCACACCCGACAAACCAGGCCGCGACGCAAGCGCAGGCATGCACGAATTGTAGCCAATCGCTGATTTTTTCGTGGTCAAGCCGCGCATTCCCCGGGCACACTTCGTTACGATCTCAGAGGCCGCGGCGGCGACGCCCGGCCCTCACGGGAGGCCCACTCGATGAGCACCACCGGCCCGCGCACCACGGCGAAGATCTACGCATTCCCGGCCGGCGGCCGCAGCCGCGGCGGCCGCAACGACTGGACGGCTCCGTCGCCGGCAGCGCGCGAGCGCGGCCCGGAGATCATGCCGGCGAGCGGCGGCTACCACGACGAGGCGATCCGCGAGGAGCGCGCGCGCAAGCCGTAAGGCCGGGCGGCCCCTGGCGGGGCAGCGCTTGGTCCGAGGCGAAGCCCCTGGCGGGGCAGCGCTTGGTCCGAGGCGAAGCCCCTGGCGGGGCAGCGCCTACTCGCCGAAGATCGACCAGCCGAGGCGTTTCGTCAGGCGCTCCAGGGCGATGCGCCCGAGATGGGAATTGCCGGCGGCGTCGAGGCCCGGCGCCCAGACCGCGATCGAGGCCTTGCCGGGCGCCACCGCCAGGATGCCGCCGCCGACGCCGCTCTTGCCCGGCAGGCCGACCCGGTAGGCGAACTCGCCCGAGCCGTCGTAATGGCCGCAGGTCAGCATCACGGCGTTGATGCGCTTCGCCCGCTCGGCCTGCACCACCGACAGGCCGGTGCTGGGATCGCGGCCGGAATGGGCGAGGAACCGCCCGGCCACCGCGAGCTGCCGGCAGGTCATGCTGATGGCGCAGTGGTGGAAGTAGACGCCGAGCGTGTACTCGACCGGATTGTCGATCACTCCGAAGGACTTCATGTAGTTGGCGAGCGCCACGTTGCGAAAGCCGGTGCGCTGCTCGGAGGCTGCCACCGCCTCGTCGATGGTGATCGAGGTGTCCTGCGCCAGGTACTGCATGAAGCGCAGGATCTCGCCGAGCGCCTCGCGCGGCTGGTGGCGCGACAGGATCAGGTCGGTGACGGCGATCGCCCCGGCATTGATGAACGGGTTGCGCGGGATGCCGCGCTCGTATTCGAGCTGCACGACCGAGTTGAACGGGCTGCCCGAGGGCTCGCGCCCGACCCGCCGCCACAGCTTGTCGCCGACCATGCCGAGCGCCAGCGTCAGGGTGAAGACCTTCGAGATGCTCTGGATCGAGAACGGCACGTCGCAATCGCCGGCCGCCGCGACCGTGCCGTCGGCGCCGATCACCGCGAGGCCGAAATGGCCGGGATCGACCCGGGCGAGTTCCGGGATGTAGCGCGCCACCTCGCCGCGGTCGCTCCGCTGGCGCATCTCGTCGACGATCTCGCTCACGACGGTTTCGAGGTTCGGCACGGATCGGGAATCCCGGAAAGGAGGAGAAGCGCGGCCTTAATCCTGCAAGTTCGAGGCCTCAAGCTGTCGGCGGACAGTTCCGGCATCCCGGCGAGAGATTTTGCGCGATTGACTGGCACCGTCGTGGATCGTCGTGCGTTGACGTAACGGCCGCCCGGGATGCGGCCGGGTCACGCGAGAGGCAGGATTGGACCGGGACGGAACCATCGCGATCATCGGGGCAGGCATCGCCGGTGCCGCTGCGGCGCGCCGGTTGAGCGAGGCGGGCCGGCGCGCCGTCGTGCTCGACAAGGGCCGCGGCCCCGGCGGCCGGATGGCGACGCGGCGCGGCCCGGATTCCCTGCGCTTCGACCATGGCGCCCAGTACTTCACCGCCCGCGACCCGCTTTTCGCCGCCCTGGTGGAGGGCTGGACGGCGCGGGGTGTGGCGGCCGCCTGGGGTGAGCCGAGCGGGGGCAGGCCGGGCCGGCACGTCGGAACGCCCGGCATGTCCGCGCCGGTGCGCGACCTCCTCGACGGCCTCGACGTGCGATGCGGCCGCGCCGTCGGCCGCCTCGTCCGGGACGGGCGCGACTGGCGGCTGGCGGAGGCCGACGGCGCGGCCCTGGCCGAGGACGCCGCCTTCTCGGCCGTGCTGCTCACCTGCCCGTCGCCCCAGAGCCTCGCCCTGCTGGCGGGCGCCGGCCACGACCTGCCGGGGGTGGCCGAGGTGCGCTACGCCCCGTGCTGGACGCTGATGCTGGCCCATGACGGCCCACCGCTCCGCGACGGGCCGGTGCGGGAGGACCGGGACCCCGACGCGACGATCGCCTGGATCGCCGAGAACGGCAGCAAGCCCGGGCGCCAGGGCGGCGGCACGCTGGTGGCGCACGCCTCCCCGTCCTGGTCGCGCGCCCACCTCGAATGCGAGGCGGAGGACGTCGCCGGACGCCTGGTCTCGGCCTTGCGGGACCTGATGCCGCTCGGAGACATCCGCCACCGCGCCGCCCATCGCTGGCGCTATGCCGCGGTCGAGCGGGCCGTGGGCGAGCCTTGCCTGTTCGTGCCGGGAAGCGGCCTCGGCTTTGCCGGCGACGGCTGCCTCGGGCCGCGGGTGGAGTTCGCCTATCTGAGCGGCCTCGCCCTCGCCGAGCGGGTGCTCGCGGAGGCGGCGTGATAGCGAGGACGACCGCCAAGGTGCGGGAGCACACGGCGGACGGCGTCCGGGCAGGGCTAGCCTGATGCCACATCAGGACCATCGTTCCGCCCAAAGGCGGTGCGACACCTCTCCTGACCGGGGTGCCCGCATCCCTCAAAGCCGGCGCCGCCGGCCCTCGAAGGTCGGAAGCTCCGGCCTCGCCCAAGCCACAGGGAGCCCATGTCCCGAGCCCAGGAGGCGCGTAGCCTCCGCGGTTCACCTCTGATCCTTCATGTCGGGTGAGTACAATGTCTGATGCGTCCCTTTTCCTCCATATCGGCTTGTCGCTGAGCTTCGTGGGCCTCGTCGGCCTCGGGATCGGCCGGGCTCTCGACGCCTGGGTGCGGCTGGCGCCGACCGGCGCCGATGACGAGGGCGCGCTGGCGGACTAGGCCCCGGCCGGATAGGCTCATCCTGAGGCAGGAGGACGGCGCTTGCGCGAGCTGATGGAGAGGGCCGGCCGCATCGCCGCCCGGCTGACGGCCCGGCGGGAGACCGTCGCGGTGGCCGAATCCTCCGCCGGCGGCCTCGTCTCCGCGGCCCTGCTGGCGGTTCCGGGCGCCTCCGCCTACTTCCTCGGCGGCGCAGTGGTCTATACCGGGGAGGCGCGGCGCGCCCTGATCGGGCTCGACGAGGCCGGGATGGCCGGCCTGCGCAGCGCCAGCGAACCCTATGCCGAGCGCGTCGCCGGACTCGTGCGCGAGCGCCACGGCGCAGCCTGGGGCCTGTGCGAGACCGGCGCCGCGGGCCCGGGCGGCAACCGCTACGGCGACGCCGCCGGCCATAGCTGCCTCGCCATCGCCGGCCCGGTCACCCGCCGCCTGACCCTCGAGACCGGCGACAACGACCGCGCCGCCAACATGGAGGCCTTCGCGGCCGCCATGCTGGACGCCTTCCTGGACGCGCTGGAGGAGGCGGACCGGGCCCCCTGAGGAGCCCGCTCCAAGAATCCCGCTCCAAGAAGCCCTTGTGGAAAGAAGCCCTCGCCGATCAGCTCGGCCGGTCCATCCGGCAGGTGGTCGGCAGCAGCGTGTCCTTGGTCTCCACCCGGCCGACCATCTTCCAGCCCCAGCCGGTGCCCTCCTCGTCGAAGCGCATCCCGGGCTCCATCGGACCGAAGGAGTGGACGAACATCGTCTGGAAGTACTGGTGGTCGTCGGGCCGGACGTAGCCCTCGCTGCCGACATGCGGCTTGAGGCGGGCCTGCTCGAGTTTGGGCGCCACCTTGCGCGCCTCGGACGAGCCGGCCTCCTGCATCGCGGTGAGCAGCGCGTTCATCGCGTTGAAGGCGCGCGGATAGGTCGAGCCGATGCCGGTGCGGGCCCGGAATGCGGCCTCGAATTCCTGCGTCGCGGCATCGCCCTCGTTGGCGGCACCCTGCGAGACCTCGAACACCCGGTGGGCGAGCCCGGTCTGGCGCACCACCGTCGGCCCGCCAGTCCCGCCGGCATAGTAGGTGTAGAAGCCCGCCTGGAGACCGGCCTCCGCGGCGGCCTTGAGCAGCAGGTTGATGTCCTGGGCCCAGTTGCCGGTGATGACCGAATCCGCCCCCGAGGCGCGGATCTTGGTGACGTAGGGCGCGAAGTCGTTGACCTTCTGCAGCGGGGTCACCTCGTCGCCGACGATCTCGATATCGGGCCGCTTCGCCTTCAGCATCGCCCGGGCCTGCGACCGCACCGACTGGCCGAACGAGTAATCCTGATTGATCAGGTATACCTTCTTGATCTCCGGCCGCGTCTTCATGAAGTTCGTCAGCGCCTCCATCTTGATGTCCGAATTGGCATCGAAGCGGAAGTGCCAGTAGTTGCACTTCTCGTTGGTCAGCGACGGATCGACGGCGGAGTAATTGATGTAGATGACCTGGCGGTTCGGATTGCGCTCGTTGTGCTTGGCGACGAAGTCGGTGAGCGCCGCGGCGGCCGAGGAGCCGTTGCCCTGGACCAGCACCCGGGCGCCGGCATCGATGCCCTTCTGGGCGGCGATCAGGGTCTCCTGCGGATTGACCTTGTTGTCGTAGGCCAGCACCTCGAAGCGAAACTGTTTCTGGCGGGCGTTCAGCACCTCGGCCATGTACTGGAAGTGGCGCAGGCCCGCCTCGCCGGTCGGCGCGCCGCCGCCCGAGAGCGGATCGATGAAGGCGATCTTCACGGTCTCCTGTGCGGCGACCGGGCCCGAGAGGGCCAGGGTCGCGGCGGCGCTGCCGAGCGCCAGGATCGCGGACGGACCAGACAGGGACACGGCGACGACGGCGCCACGCAGCGCCTCGCGGATGGACGTCATGCTTCCTCTCCTCTCGGCCGCGTTCGTCTCAGGTCCCATCCGGGCCGGCGCCGCGTTGCCGCCCAGGAGAGTCCGGTTGCGAGTGGAGGCTCGTCAAGCCGAAATCGGCATCGTCCCTCATCCTCGTCCCACATGTGGGACCAAATCGGACTCCGTTCGACTTCTTTACCCAAGAGATCCTCTGTTCTGCCTCATCCCGAAGCACGAATCCCTCGTCGAACGCCTCGCCTCTCGCGATGAGACCGCAGATCTGACAATCGAAACTGCGATCGAAGCGGATCATTCATAAATCATATGTCGCAATACAACTATGGTGACGCCATTTGATGATGAATCAACTCACTCTGAAATGATTGTAAACAAATCCACGCCGTCGGATCGGCCCGCGATCGTTGACACCCTCTTGGGCCGGAGCATAAGCGTCGCGGTGGCGCGAGATTTTTCGGCACGGCGCGACCCGGGAATACGGACCATGCTTCAGCCCGACACGGCGCCTGGGATCGCCCCGGCCCACCCGGAGACCCACCGGTGAGGAACGTGCTGTTCCAGGTCCACTGGTTCCTCGGCCTCACCGCCGGCCTCGTCCTGATGGTGGTCGGGGCGACCGGAGGCGTGCTCAGCCTCGAGGAGGAGATCACCGGCCTTCTCAGCCCCGGCATCGTCACCGTCCCGGCCCGGGAGGCGCCGCGCCTGACACCGGATGCGCTGATCGCCCGGCTCAGGGACGACGCGCCGGGGCAGCGCGTGAAACGGCTCGTCCTGAGCGGGGCACCGGACCGGGCGGTGCAGGTTCACCTCACCGGTGACGGCTCGGGCCGGGGCAGCGACACCTATGTCGATCCCTATGACGGGCGGATCCTCGGGCCGGCCCGCGGCGAGGACGTCTTCGGCTTCGTGCGGCGGCTGCATCGCTGGCTGGTCCTGCCCGGGGACGGCGATGGCTGGGGCCGCACCATCACCGGCGCCTCGGCCCTGGCCCTGGTCTATCTCGCGCTCTCGGGCCTCTACCTGCGCTGGCCCAAGGGCCGCCGCGACTGGCGGATCTGGCTGAAGCCGGCGCTGAACCGCCGCGGCCGGGCGCTCTACTGGTCGCTGCACGCGGTCGTCGGCACCTGGGTGCTGGTGCTCTACCTGGTGATGGCGCTGACCGGCCTGTGGTGGTCCTACGGCTGGTACCGCGACGGGGCGACGCTCCTGCTCACCGGCCGCCCTCCCGCCGCGCCCGCCCGGGATATGGGACCGCGGGACAGGGGGACTCGCGAGGGCGCGCCGGTCCGCCTCGATCCCGCCTTCGCGGCCTTCACGGCGGCGACGAACGGGCGCTACGCCACCGCCTCCCTGGTGCCCGCCCGCGAGGGCGAGACGATCCGCATCCGCGCGGTGGCGCCGGACGCCGACCACTTCCAGGCCCGCGACGAGTGGCGCTTCCACCCCGACGGCACCCTCGCCTCCCGCGACCTCTACGCCGGGCGACCGCTGGGTGCGCGGCTGACCGGCAGCATGCTGGCCCTGCACCAGGGGCACTTCTTCGGTCCCGTCGGCTGGATCACGTTCATGCTCGCGGCGCTCGCCATGCCGCTCTTCGGCGTGACGGGGCTTCTCCTCTATCTCGGCCGGCGCCGAAGCCGGCGGCGCCACGCGGCCGCGACGGTTCCGGCAGCCCGACAGGCGGCCTGACGCCCGCTCGCGAGTTGCCTTTCGGTCCCATCAGGCATTAAGCGCACGGGCAGCAGGGCCGCCCGACCGGCGAGAGGATGCCGCATGATCCGCAACGACGTCTCCATCACGCCCGAACTCGTGCGCCAGCACGGCCTGACCGAGGACGAGTACCAGCGCTTCGTCGGGCTGATCGGGCGCGAGCCGACCATCACCGAGCTCGGCATCGTCTCGGCGATGTGGAACGAGCACTGCTCGTACAAGTCCTCGCGCCTCCACCTGAAGACGCTGCCGACCAAGGCGCCGTGGGTGATCCAGGGCCCGGGCGAGAATGCCGGCGTCATCGACATCGGCGACGGCCTCGCCTGCGTGTTCAAGATGGAGAGCCACAACCACCCGAGCTTCATCGAGCCCTATCAGGGCGCGGCGACCGGGGTCGGCGGCATCCTGCGCGACGTCTTCACAATGGGCGCGCGGCCGGTCGCGGCGCTCAACGCGCTGCGCTTCGGCTCGCCGGACCATCCGCGCACGCCACACCTCGTCTCGGGCGTGGTCGCGGGCATCGGCGGCTACGGCAATTCCTTCGGCGTGCCGACGGTCGGCGGGGCGGTGGGCTTCCACACCCGCTACGACGGCAACATCCTGGTCAACGCGATGGCGGTCGGCCTCGCGAAGACCGATTCGATCTTCTACGCCGCCGCCACGGGTGTGGGTAACCCGATCGTCTATCTCGGCTCGAAGACCGGCCGCGACGGCATCCACGGCGCCACCATGGCGTCCGCCGCCTTCGACGCCTCGTCGGAGGAGAAGCGCCCGACCGTGCAGGTCGGCGACCCCTTCGCCGAGAAGCTCCTGCTCGAGGCCTGCCTGGAGCTGATGCAGTCGGGCGCCGTGATCGCGATCCAGGACATGGGCGCGGCGGGGCTGACCTGCTCGGCGGTCGAGATGGGCGCCAAGGGCAATCTCGGCGTCGAGCTGAACCTCGACGCGGTGCCGACCCGCGAGCCCGGCATGACCGCCTACGAGATGATGCTGTCGGAGAGCCAGGAGCGCATGCTCATGGTGCTCAAGCCCGGCATGGAGAAGGAGGCCGAAGCCATCTTCGTGAAGTGGGGCCTCGACTTCGCGATCATCGGCCACACCACCGACACCCTCCGCTTCGTCATCAAGCATGGCGGCGAGACGGTGGCCGACCTGCCGATCAAGGAACTCGGCGACGAGGCCCCGCTCTACGACCGGCCGCACCGCCAGAACGCCTATCAGCCCGAGCTGAAGGCCGAGGATGTCGCGGCGCCGATGCGCAACGTCGATGCGCTGGCCAAGCTCGTCGGCTCGCCGGACCTGTGCTCGAAGCGCTGGGTCTACGAGCAGTACGACCACTTCATCCTCGGCAACACCGTGCAGAAGCCCGGCGGCGACGCCGCGGTGGTGCGGGTCGAGGACGGGCCGAAGGGCCTGGCGCTGACCACCGACGTCACCCCGCGCTACTGCGAGGCCGATCCGGTCGAGGGCGGCAAGCAGGCGGTGGCCGAGGCCTGGCGCAACATCACGGCGGTGGGCGGCCGTCCGCTGGCCATCACCGACAACCTCAATTTCGGCAACCCCGAGAAGCCGGAGGTGATGGGCCAGTTCGTCGGCTGCATCCAGGGCATCGGCGAGGCCTGCCGTGCCCTCGACTTCCCGGTCGTGTCCGGCAACGTCTCGCTCTACAACGAGACCGAGGGCGTCGGCATCCTACCGACCCCGTCGATCGGCGGCGTCGGGGTGATCGACAATGTCGAGACGATCGCCACCGTCGCCTTCAAGCGCGACGGCGACGCCCTGGTGCTGATCGGCGCCACCAAGGGCTGGCTCGGCCAGTCGGCCTATCTCGCCACGGTCTGCGGCCGCGAGGAGGGGGCGCCGCCCCCGGTCGATCTCGCCGCCGAGAAGCGCAACGGCGACTTCGTGCGCGGCCTCATCACCTCGGGGATCGTCGACACCGTCCACGACCTCTCCGATGGCGGCCTCGCCGTGGCCGTCGCCGAGATGGCGCTCGCCGGCAATATCGGCGCCGTTCTCCCGGAATGCCCGCTGCCGGTGGCGTGCCACGCCTACCTGTTCGGCGAGGACCAGGGCCGCTACCTCCTGGCGGTGGAGCCCGACGCGGTCGCCGACCTGCTCTACAGCGCCAGCGCGCAGGGCATCGACGCGGCGGTGATCGGCGTGACCGGCGCCGATTCGCTGACCCTGCCGGGCGACGAGATCATCGCCCTCGACGACCTGCGCAAGGCTCATGAGGGCTGGCTGCCGACCTACATGGCCGGTCCGACCGCCGACGCGGCCTAAGGAACAGGAGACGACCCGATGCCGATGGATGCCCGCGAGATCGAGGCGATGATCCGGGAGGCCCTGCCCGACGCCACGATCGAGATCCGCGACCTCGCCGGCGACGGCGACCACTATGCCGCCACCGTCGTGTCGGCGGCGTTCAAGGGCAAGTCGCGGGTGCAGCAGCACCAGATGGTCTATGGCGCGCTCCAGGGGCGCATGGGCGGCGTGCTGCACGCCCTTGCCCTGACCACGGGCGTGCCGCAGGATTGACGCCCTGATCGACGCCCTTGGGGGGCCGCCGCATGGACGAGATCCGTACGGATCAGCCGAGCCTCTACGACGAGGACGTCGTCGCCTGGGCGGAGCAGCAGGCGGCAGCCCTCCGCGCCCTCGGGGCGCGGCCTGACCTCTCGACCGTCCTCGACTGGGACAACATCATCGAGGAGGTCGAGTCGGTAGGGCGGTCGGAGATCAGCACGGTCGAGCGCGCGCTCCGCCTCGTGCTCGTCCACCTGATCAAGCACCTCTCGGCACCGCATCAGCCCCCGGCACAGCACTGGCGCTCGGAAATCGTGGCGTTCCAGATCACCGGGCGAGTCAGCTACCGCCCCTCGATGCGGCGGAAGATCAACCTCGACAAGGTCTGGCGCGATGCGGTCGTCCAGGCAGAGGCGGGCAGGCCTGCCCGAGACGTCGCCCTTCACGCTGGACGACCTCGCCGCCGAGAGCTTCGACATCGATCGCAGCCTGATACAACTCGCCGCGTCGCTCGCCTCCACGCGGCCGGCGCGGCGCCGGCGCTGAAAATGCCGCCGGATCGTCCGCCTTGGACATTCCGGCGGGCCATCCTTACATGACACCCGGAACGAGGACCGTAGCCATGACCGACGTCACCAGCCGCATCGAGACCGAGATCAAGTCCCAGGACGTGGTCGTGTTCATGAAGGGCACGCCGCAATTCCCGATGTGCGGCTTCTCGGGCCAGGTGGCCCAGATCCTCAACTACCTCGGCGTGCCGTTCAAGGGCGTGAACGTGCTCGAGGACATGGAGATCCGCGAGGGCATCAAGGCCTATTCGCAGTGGCCGACCATCCCGCAGGTCTACGTCAAGGGCGAGTTCGTCGGCGGCTGCGACATCACCCGCGAGATGTTCCAGTCCGGCGAGCTGCAGCAGCTCCTCTCCGAGAAGGGCATCGCCACCAACACCGCCGCGGCCTGATCCCGTAGACCCACGGCACCGGACGGACGAGGAAGGGCGCGCGAGCGCCCTTTTTCGTTGGCGGTGCGGCGAAACCCGCGCAGCATCCGACGCGTCTACACCGCAAGTGGCTGCTCTCGGGACGGCGACATGCGGGACGTGATCATCGTGGGCGGCGGGCCGGCGGGCCTGTCGGCGGCGCTCATCCTCGGGCGGTGCCGGCGCCGGGTGCTGCTGATCGATGCCGGCCACCCGCGCAACGCGGTGACGCCGCGCATGCACGGCTTCCTCGGCCGCGACGGCCACGCGCCCGGCTCCTTACGCGAGGAGGGAAGGCGGGAGCTTGCCGCCTACGACACGGTCGAGATCTGGGACGGGCGCGTCGTCGACGCGGTGCGGGCGCCGGACGGCTTCCGGGTGGTGATGGACGACCAGCGCCGGGCCGATGCCCGCCGGATGATCCTCGCCACCGGCCTGCGCACCGACCTGCCCGCCGTCGAGGGGTTTTCGGAGTTCTGGGGCCACGGCGTCCACCACTGCCCCTATTGCGACGGCTACGAGAACCGCGACCGGCCGCTCGCGGTCTACGGCCCGGGCGAATCGGCCAAGGGCCTGGCCCTCGAACTCACCGCCTGGAGCCGCGACCTGATCCTGTGCACCGATGGTCCCTGCGACCTCGCCGAAGCGGAGCAGGACCGCCTCGCCCGCCACGGCATCCGGATCGAGGAGCGCGCGGTCGCCCGGCTCGAGGGCGAGGATGGGCGGTTCTGCCGGGTGCGTCTGCGCGACGGGCAAGCCCTGGAATGCGGCGCGCTGTTCTTCACCACCGGGCCCTGCATCCCCTCCCCTCTCGTCGAGCGGCTCGGCTGCGACCTGTCGCGCAAGGGCACGGTCCCGACGGGCGACTACGAGGAGACCAACGTACCGGGGCTCTACGTGGCCGGCGACGCCTCGCGGCGGGTCCAGCTCGCCATCGTGGCGGCCGCCGAAGGGGCGATGGCCGCCTTCGCCATCAACACCGAACTGCTGCGCGAGGACACGCGCTGATTCGCCCGCCGATTCGCCCGAAGCGCCCCCGCCAGCATAGGGCAGGACATATTTCCGCCGATCGCCGCCGGATCACGTCTGCGCAAATAACTCGGCAACAGCAGGGGCTTGGCCGGCCAGGAGGCACATCCTGCCGACCTGGCTGAGCCGATAATCGTCCTGTCAAGACTTTATCGCATGGTGAAGGTTTGTTAGCCTTTATTCCAACGATCACGGGAGGGGCACCCATGATAGCGTTGGCGCAGGCATGGCGAGCCGGGCTGACCCGGCGCACGCAGCGCGCGGTCCTGAGCCGCGATGCCACCTTGCGGCAGACCGAGGCGGAGCCGCCCGAACATCACGAGCTCACCGTGCGGGAACTGATTCGCATGGCTCAATCCGCCCGTGCCGCGGCCGAATCGCGGGGCTGACGCCGGCGGCACCGTTCGGCGTGCCGGAAGGAGGCCCGGAGAGAAGCGAGAGGTGCGAGTTCACCCTCTCGTCGAGGCGGCAGGTCTGCCGGGACATACCCTGCAACGAGACCGGCGCAGATCGTCTTCCTGGCCAGTCTATCGCGGGCCGCTCCGCCATACACCGGCAAGCTTGCAAGTCGAACCGGCCAGTCGTCGTGCATCCAGTCTGAAGAGCCTGGCCCTCTCTGCCTCCGGACGCTTCCGCGCATGACAGCGGAACCGACTACGGCCGCTCCGGGTTGAATTGGCGAATAGGTCAGTCGCGGCCTCCGAGACTCGCTCGCTTCTCCGCGACGATGGTTTCGTCGTCGTCCGATGCGCGTTGGAGACCGGCTCCGGGCGCATCGCACCGGTTCCGACGACGAGCGGGTGAGATTTCGGGCGTGCGGTTTCGCGGGCGATTCGGTATTCGCCATCCGCTGAGTCACCCCGTCACCCCGATTCGCCGCAACGCTTGGCGGATCATCATGCGCTGCACAATGCCCGGCGTGCGTTAGCACACGCCGACCATGTGCGCGCCCCGCTAGAACCTCCGGCACTGTTGCGAGATGCGGCTACCGTCTTTCGGCGGTAGGCCGAAACTTTTTCTTGCACGGTGACGCGCGGTACGGAACGGTACAAGTTCTTCGCCGTTACTGGTTCTCTAGCGTGAGTTTGCGTACCCCCCATCAGCCACGGGCCGCGCGCCCGGGGGATCATCATGCCCGATTTCGAGTCACGGAACCTCGACGACGCCGAGAGCCTCGCCCGCCTCGCCGAGCTTCTTCATCCCACGAAGGCCGCCCGGACCGAGGCCAAGGCCCGCGGGCGGCGGCGTGCCGCGGCCGGCTTCCTCCCGACGCAGGCCCCGGCGCCGGCCGGCCAGCCGGTCCCGAATCTCCAGCACGCCTGAGCGCCGTCACCAGGCCTGCGGGGTGATCAGCCCCTTGGTGGTGACGACGACCCAGCTCCGTCCGCGGCGCTCGATCGCCTCGACCCGGCCGGCCCCCGGCAACGTGTCGCCCGGACCGACCTCCACGAGGCGGCGGTTGCGGTTCTCGATCATCGCCATCCCGTCATAGACGTCGCGCAGCACCCACCCCTCGACGGTGCCCGGCTTCGCCGCGGGCTTGTCGGGCAGGCTGCCGGTCAGGGCCGGCTCCGCCGCCGCGACGTGCTTCGGGGCGACCACGGGGGCGACGGGCGCCGGCGCGGCCGGCGCCGCGGCGACCGGGATCGTGCCCTGGCGCTTCTCCGCCTTGTCGAGCTTGTCCGTCAGCGCCGCGAGACGGATCGCCTGCTCGCGGTCGGCATGGTCCTGCCGCTCGGCCAGGGCGGTGAGGCGCTCGGTCAGCGCCGCGACCTTGCCGGAAAGCTCGCCGTCCTGGCGCTGCAGGCGCTCGAGGCGCTCGGAGATCTGGCCCAGGCGGGCTCCGGCCTCGGCGCGGCCCTTGTCGACGGAATCGTGGGCCTGGATCGTGCGGTCGCGCAGGAGCGACAGGTCGGTGGCGAGACGGGCGGACTCGGCGGTGCCGGCCTCGACCTTGGCGCCGAGGCGCGCCCATTCGGCCTGCGGGATGCCGGGCCCGCCACCCTGGACGGCGCCCATCAGCGCCACCGTGGCGCCGCCGGCCAGCGCGCCGATGCAGCCGGCGCAGAGAAGGCCCGCCAGCGTCGTCGTCTTCAGCTTCAGCAGCCCGGACAGGCCCGCGAACCCGCTCCTGGCCGGAGCGGGCGCCTGGGTCGGCGCCGCACCGTTCGGGGCCGGCGCGCCGGCGACGTCGTTCTGATCCACCATGACCCGAGCTTCCCAGAAATCCAGGAAGGTTTGAGTAACCATGTTTGCTTAATCGATGGTTACCGGGCCGATGGCGTCACGCCGCACGGAGGAGGCCCGGGCCTTCCCGGCCCGGGCCCGCATGTCCGGTCATGCCAGCGCCGGCAGCACCCGCTCGATCTCGGCCCTGTGCGGCTCGAGGAAGGCCGGCAGCTTCAAGGCCTCGCCGAGGGCCTCCGCCGGCTCGTCGGCGGCGAAGCCCGGCGCGTCGGTGGCGATCTCGAACAGCACGCCGCCGGGCTCCCGGAAGTAGACCGAGCGGAAGTAGTTGCGGTCGCGCTGCTCCGTCACCTGCAGGCCGAGCGCCCCGGCCCGCTCCGCCATCGCTTCCTGCGCCGCGTCGTCGACCGCCCGGAAGGCGACGTGGTGGACCGAGCCGCCGCCCGAGCGGCCCGGCAGGAAGTCACCGACCTCCCGGAGCGTGACGGATGCACCGAGCCCGGCGCTGCCCTGGTAGCGGGTGAGCGAGCCCTCCCGTCCCGTCTCGGCGAACCCGAACACCTCGGTGAGCACCCGCGCCGTGGGGGCGGCCTCGCGCAGCATCAGGGTCACGCCGTGGAAGCCGCGGACCGCGTGCTCGGCCGGCACATCGGCTCCGCCCCAGGCCGGCTCGGCCTCGGCGCCGGCGACGCCCACCAGGGCGAGCCGCATCCCGTCGGGATCGCGGAACGGCAGCACCGTCTCGCCGAAGACCTTGGCGGGGGCCTCGAAGGCGATGCCGGCCGCGACCAGCCGGTGCGTCCAGTAGCCGATCGAGCCCGCCGGCACCCGGAACGCCGTCTCCTCGGTCTGCCCGACCCCGACCCGCCCCGGAGCGACGTGCTCCCAGGGAAAGAAGGTCAGGATCGTGCCGGGCGCGCCGCCCGCATCGCCGTAATACAGGTGGTAGGTGCCGGGATCGTCGAAGTTGACGGTCTTCTTGACGAGCCGCAGCCCGAGGACCCGGGTGTAGAAATCGACGTTGCGGCGCGCCGGGCCCGAGATGGCGGTGACGTGGTGCAGACCGGCGGAAGCGGTGGTGGTGGTCGTCGTCATGGTGGTCGTCGTCATGGTGGTCGTCATGGCCGAGAACTCCCGGTAGGCGGGCCGGCGGGGAAAGCCGTCGGGATCGCCGCGATGGAGGCAATCTAGGGATTGCCCCGGCGGCCAGAAATAGAAACAATCGAAACCCATCGTTTCTGGATGCGATCATGCCGCTGCCCGATTTCGAGGCCTGGGCCATCTTCGCCCGAGTGGCGCAGACCGCCTCGTTCTCCCGCGCCGCCACCGAGCTCGGCCTGTCGAAGGCCACGGTCTCGAAGGCGGTGAGCCGGCTCGAGCGGCGCCTCGGCGCGGCCCTCCTGCACCGCACGTCACGGCGCCTCGCCCTCACCGAGGCCGGGCGCCTCGCCCTCGACGGTGCCGCCCGCATCCTCGCCGCCGGCGAGGCGGCGGAGGCCGAGGCCCTGGCGCAATCGGCCTCGCCGCGGGGCCTGGTGCGCCTCGCCGCCCCGATGTCGTTCGGGCTGGCCCATGTGGCGCCGCTCCTGCCCGACTTCCTCGCCGAGCATCCCGAGGTCGCCGTCGACCTGCACTTGAGCGACGCGCAGGTCGACCTCGTCGGCGACGGCTTCGACCTGGGGCTCCGCATCGCGGCTCTGGCCGATTCGAGCCTGCGCCTGCGCCGCCTCTGCGCCGTCGGCCGCTCCCTGGTGGCGGCGCCGGCCTATCTCGACCGCGCCGGGCGGCCGACGCATCCGCGCGACCTCGCCGGTCATGCCTGCCTCGGCTACGCCTACCTGCCGAACCCGGAGCGCTGGCACTTCCACGACGCGACCGGCGCGGACATCACCGTGACGCCGGCCGGGCGGCTCAGGGCGAACAACGCCGACGCGCTGACGCCGGCTTTGCGCGCCGGCCTCGGCCTCGCGGTGCAGCCGGATTTCCTGGTCTGGGACGACCTGCGCGCCGGACGGCTGGAACGGGCGATGCCCGGCTGGTCGCCGCCGCCGGTCGGCCTCAACCTGCTGATGCCGCCGGGCGCCGCCCGGCCGGCCCGGGTCACCGCCCTGGTGGCGTTCCTCGAGCGGCGGCTCGCCACGGCGCCATGGGCGTCCGAATCCTTCGCCGGTCCGGGTTACAGAAGCGCCGGCCCGTAACAATGTGGCTTTACAAGGCCCGCGGAATCGCCGAGGGGGCGCATACGACCTTCGTCGTAGGACCGTAGGCGGCCGCGCCATGCGCGGCCTCTCCCGTTTTGTTAGACTAGGTCCTTGATTTCACCGCATTTTTTGCACCCGGCTCGGGTTCCCACACGGGTCAAAAGGTGCTCTAAGCTCGGTGCGGGGGCCGAGAAGGAAGAATGCGATGAAGTTCCGCGTCGAGGTCGATTGCACCCCGGTCGAGGCACGCCAGTTCGTGGGTCTTCCCAACGTGGAGCCGCTTCAGGCGGCGGTGATGGCCGAGGTCGAGCGGCGCATGATGGCCGAGATGGACCGCTTCTCACCCGATGCGATCATGCGCAGCTGGTTCACCGTCTTTCCCCAGGGAGCGGACCAGATGCAGAACATGTTCCTCAAGATGTTCCAGCAGGGCTTCGGAGCGTCCCCGTCCCCGCCGGCCAAGACCGAATCGCGTAACCCGTCGGAGTCCTGACGTTTTCGCCGGGCCGGGGACGGTTCCGGGTTTCCGCACCGCAACGACGCGGATGATGCGGATGCTCAGAACCGCAGCCAATGCTGGATGAGCTAAATCCTTGCAATATCAGATGAGTTGCGAAAGCATGGCGGTGGCACGAACGATGCTGACGTCTGCGCCAACTCGACCCGCCGTTCGAGTGTGACCTTAGGGAGGACAACGTGGAACGCAGTCGCGATCTCGACCCGGTCGAGACCCAGGAGTGGCTCGACTCGCTCGACGGCGTGCTGGAGGTTGAGGGCCCGGAGCGGGCGCACTTCCTCATCGAGCAGGTCATCGAGGGCGCCCGCAAGAAGGGCGCGCCGGTTCCGTACTCGGCCAACACCGCGTACCTGAACACGATTCCGGTCGACAAGCAGGATCCCCATCCGGGCGACCGGGTGATCGAGCACCGCATCCGCTCGGCGATCCGCTGGAACGCGATCGCGATCATCCTGCGCAACAACAAGGATTCGTCCGAGCTGGGCGGCCACATCGCCAGCTTCCAGTCGGCGGCGACCCTCTACGACACCGGCTTCATGCATTTCTGGCACGGTGCCGAGGGCGACCGTGGCGGCGACCTGATCTACGTCCAGGGCCATTCCTCGCCGGGCATCTACGCCCGCGCCTACCTGGAGGGGCGCCTGACCGAGGAGCAGATGCTGAGCTTCCGCCAGGAAGTCGGCGGCAAGGGCCTCTCGTCCTATCCGCATCCCTGGCTGATGCCGGATTTCTGGCAGTTCCCGACCGTCTCGATGGGCTTGGGGCCCCTGATGGCGATCTACCAGGCCCGGTACCTGCGCTACCTGCACCATCGCGGCCTCGCCAACACCGACGGCCGCAAGGTCTGGGCCTTCATGGGCGACGGCGAGATGGACGAGCCCGAGTCCCTCGGCGCGATCTCGCTGGCGGCGCGCGAG
This sequence comes from Methylobacterium tarhaniae, assembly GCF_001043955.1. GTDB lineage: Bacteria > Pseudomonadota > Alphaproteobacteria > Rhizobiales > Beijerinckiaceae > Methylobacterium > Methylobacterium tarhaniae. The sequence goes on from NZ_LABZ01000059.1 coordinate 40,951, forward strand.
AAGCTCGACAACCTGGTCTTCGTCATCAACTGCAACCTGCAGCGCCTCGACGGCCCGGTGCGCGGCAACGGCAAGATCGTCCAGGAACTCGAGGCCAACTTCCGCGGCGCCGGCTGGAACGTCATCAAGGTGCTGTGGGGTTCGGGCTGGGACCAGCTGCTCGCCCGCGACACCACCGGCATGCTGGCGCGCCTGATGGAGGAGTGCGTCGACGGCGAGTACCAGGACTTCAAGTCGAAGAACGGCGCCTATATCCGCGAGCACTTCTTCGGCAAGTACCCGGAGACCGCGGCGCTCGTGAAGGACTGGAGCGACGACGACATCTGGCGCCTGACCCGCGGCGGCCACGACCCGAGCAAGGTCTTCGCGGCCTATTCGGCGGCCGTGAAGCACAAGGGCCAGCCGACCCTCATCCTCGCCAAGACCGTCAAGGGCTACGGCATGGGCGAGGCGGGTGAAGCGCAGAACATCACCCACCAGCAGAAGAAGATGGGCGAGGCGGTTCTCAAGCAGTTCCGCGACCGCTTCCAGATCGACCTCAACGACGAACAGATCGCCGAGATCCCGTTCATCCGCTTCCCCGAGGGGTCGCCGGAGCACGAGTACCTGATGGCCCGGCGCAAGGCGCTGGGCGGCCCGCTGCCGGCCCGGCGCCAGACGTCGCAAGCCTTGCAGGTGCCGCCGCTCGACGCCTTCTCGGCCCAGCTGAAGGAGACCGCGGGCCGCGAGATCTCCACCACCATGGCCTTCGTGCGGGTGCTCAACACCCTCCTGCGCGACAAGAACATCGGCAACCGCATCGTGCCGATCGTGCCCGACGAGAGCCGGACCTTCGGCATGGAGGGCATGTTCCGGCAGTTCGGCATCTTCAGCCAGGTCGGCCAGCTCTACCGGCCGGAAGATGCCAACCAGCTGATGTATTACCGTGAGGACGAGAAGGGCCAGATGCTCCAGGAGGGCATCAACGAGGCAGGCGCGATGTCGTCCTGGATCGCGGCCGCGACCTCGTACTCGCATTCCGACGCGCCGACGATCCCGTTCTACATCTACTACTCGATGTTCGGGTTCCAGCGCATCGGCGACCTGGCCTGGGCCGCCGGCGACATGCGCGCCCGCGGCTTCATGATCGGCGGCACCGCCGGCCGCACGACCCTCAACGGCGAGGGCCTGCAGCACGAGGACGGCCACAGCCACCTGATCTCGGCCACCATCCCGAACTGCGTCTCCTACGACCCGACCTTCTCCTACGAGGTGGCGGTGATCGTGCAGGACGGCCTGCGCCGGATGTATGCCGAGCAGGAGGACGTGTTCTACTACATCACGGTGATGAACGAGAACTACGAGCATCCCGGCATGCCCGAAGGGGCCGAGGCCGGGATCCTCAAGGGGATGTACCTGTTCCGCGAAGGCAAGGCCGGCGCCAAGAACCGCGTCCAGCTGATGGGCTCGGGCACGATCCTGCGCGAGGTCATCGCCGGGGCCGAGCTGCTCGAGCAGGATTTCGGCATCGCCGCCGACATCTGGTCCTGCCCGAGCTTCACGGAACTCCGCCGCGAGGCGATGGCGGTGGAGCGCTGGAACCTGCTCCACCCGACCGAGACGCAGAAGAAGTCCTATGTCGAGACCTGCCTCGAAGGCCGCCAGGGCCCGGTGATCGCGGCGACCGACTACATGCGTCTCTTCGCCGACCAGATCCGCCCCTACGTCCCGGGCCGCTACAAGGTCCTCGGCACCGACGGCTTCGGCCGCTCGGATTACCGGGTGCGCCTGCGCGAGTTCTTCGAGGTCAACCGCTACTGGGTCGCCGTCGCGGCGCTCAAGAGCCTGGCCGAGGAGGGCGCCGTGCCGGCCGCCAAGGTCGCCGAGGCGATCGCCAAGTACGGGCTGAACCCGGAGAAGCCGGCCCCCTGGACGGTCTGAGCCCACGAAACCCGCGTGGCCGCTCCCCCCCGCGCAAGCGGGAGGGGAAGGCCTCGTGCGGCCCGGACAGGCCATCTGCATAAAGACGACTTAATCAAATCGATTGGGAGAGTGCGCAGTGTCGATCGAGGTCAAGATCCCGGATATCGGTGATTTCAAGGACATCCCGATCATCGAGATCCTGGTGAAGGAAGGCGACACCATCGGGGCCGAGGACCCGATCGTCTCGCTCGAATCCGACAAGGCGACGATGGAGGTGCCGTCCCCGTCGGCCGGCGTGATCGAGAAGATCCTGGTCAAGGTCGGCGACAAGGTGAGCGAGGGCAGCGCGGTCCTGCTGCTGAAGGGCGAGGGCGAGGCCAAGGCGCCGGCCGCCGCCTCCGCGGCGACCCCGAGCGCCGGCGCGGCGCCGTCCGCCGACACCGCCGCCCTGATGCCGCAGCAGGAGCCGGATCCGGCCAAGCCCGCCGCTCCCCCGGTCCCGGCGGCGCCCGCCTCGTCCGCGCCCGACTTCTCGAACGTCCATGCCAGCCCCGCCGTGCGGCGCCTCGCCCGCGAGCTCGGCGTCGATCTCACCGCCATCAAGGGCTCCGGCGAGAAGGGCCGGATCACCAAGGAGGACGTGAAGGGCTCGCTGGTGCGCTCCGCCGCCCCCGCGGCCTCGGCCGGCGCCGTCGCGCCGACCGGCGGCATGGGCATCCCGGAGATCCCGGCGGTCGATTTCTCGAAGTTCGGCCCGACCGAGGTCAAGCCGCTGCCGCGGATCAAGAAGATCTCCGGCCCGCACCTGCACCGCGCCTGGCTCAACGTGCCGCTCGTCACCCATTCGGACGAGTCGGACATCACCGAGACCGACGCCTACCGCAAGGAACTCGACACCGCCGGCAAGGACAAGGGCTACCGCGTCACCCTGCTGTCGTTCCTGATCAAGGCCGCGGTCTCGGCTCTGCGTCAGCATCCGGAGTTCAATTCGTCGCTGAACCCCGAGAAGGACGCGCTGATCCTCAAGAAGTACTACAACATCGGCGTCGCCGTCGACACGCCGGACGGCCTCGTCGTCCCGGTGGTCAAGGATGCCGACCGCAAGGGCATCGTTGAGATCAGCCAGGAGCTGGGCTCGCTGTCGAAGAAGGCCCGCGACGGCAAGCTGGGCAGCGGCGACATGCAGGGCGCCACCTTCACGATCTCGTCGCTCGGCGGCATCGGCGGCACCGGCTTCACGCCGCTCGTCAACGCCCCCGAGGTCGCGATCCTGGGCGTGGTGCGCTCCAAGATGGCGCCGGTCTGGAACGGCTCCGAGTTCAAGCCGCGGCTGATGCTGCCGCTCTCGGTCTCCTACGACCACCGCGTGATCGACGGCGCGCTCGCGGCGCGCTTCACCCGCCACCTCGCCCACGTCCTCGAGGACGTCCGGCGCCTCGTCGTCTGACGATGGCTAAGAGCAACAGCGAGGCGATCCGATGAGCAACGAAGTCCGTCTGCCGGACATCGGCGACTTCAAGAACGTCCCGGTGATCGAGGTGCTGGTCAAGGCCGGCGACACGATCGCGGTCGACGACACCATCGTCGTCCTGGAATCCGACAAGGCGACCATGGACGTCCCCTCCTCCGTGGCCGGCAAGGTCGTGGAGGTGAAGGTCAAGCCCGGCGACAAGGTCACGGAAGGCGACCTGCTCCTGGTGCTGGAGGGCGCCGCGGCGGCGAGCACCGCGAAGCCCGCTTCCGCCGAGAAGGCGGCCCCGGCAGCGGCCGGCGGCTCGCCGCTCGCGGCGGGTGCGGGCCAGGCCGGCTACGGCTCGCCCGCCACCGCCGGCGGGACGGGGGCCTCCGCGGCCCCGGCCCCGAAGGGCGCGGCCCCCGTCTCCGGCGAGGAGATGCGGGCCGAGGTGCTGGTGCTCGGCGCCGGCCCCGGCGGCTACACGGCGGCGTTCCGCGCCGCCGATCTCGGCAAGAAGGTCGTGCTGGTCGAGCGCTGGTCGAGCCTCGGCGGGGTGTGCCTCAATGTCGGCTGCATCCCCTCGAAGGCCCTGCTCCACGCCGCCAAGGTGATCGACGAGAGCCAGGCCATGGCCTCGCACGGCATCAGCTTCGCGGCGCCCCAGATCGACATCGATCAGTTGCGGAGCTGGAAGGAAGGCGTGGTCAAGCGCCTGACCGGCGGCCTCGGGGGTCTCGCCAAGCAGCGCAAGGTGACGGTGGTGACCGGCACCGCCCGCTTCGTCAGCCCGCACCAGATCGAGGTCGAGCACGAAGGCACCAAGACGGTCATCGGCTTCGACAACGCGATCATCGCGGCCGGGTCCGAGCCGATCAAGATGCCGTTCATCCCGCACGACGACCCGCGGGTGATCGACTCGACCGGCGCGCTGGAGCTGGACGGGGTGCCGAAGCGCCTCCTCGTCATCGGCGGCGGCATCATCGGCCTCGAGATGGCGACGGTCTACCACGCCCTCGGGTCCAAGGTGACCATCGTCGAGCTGATGGACCAGATCATCCCCGGCGCCGACAAGGACATCGTCACCCCGCTCTTCAAGCGGATCTCGAAGCAGTACGAGGCGATCCACCTCAAGGCCAAGGTCACGGCGGTCGAGGCGCTGCCCGAAGGCCTCAAGGTGACGTTCGAGGGCGGCTCGGCGCCGGCGACCGACACCTTCGACAAGATCCTGGTCTCGGTCGGCCGCCGTCCCAACGGCAAGCTGATCAACGCCGAGGCCGCCGGCGTCGCGGTGGACGAGCGGGGCTTCATCCCGGTCGACAAGCAGATGCGCACGACGGCACCGCACATCTTCGCCATCGGCGACGTGGTCGGCCAGCCGATGCTCGCCCACAAGGCGGTGCACGAGGGCAAGGTCGCGGCGGAAGCCGCCGCCGGCAAGAACTCGTTCTTCGACGCCAAGGTGATCCCGTCGGTGGCCTATACCGATCCGGAGGTGGCCTGGGTCGGCCTCTCGGAAACCGAGGCCAAGGCCAAGGGCATCAAGGTCGGCAAGGGCGTCTTTCCCTGGGCGGCGAGCGGCCGCTCGCTGTCGCTCGGGCGCGACGAGGGCCTGACCAAGGTGCTGTTCGACGAGGAGTCGAACCGCATCGTCGGCTGCGGCATCGTCGGCCCCTCGGCCGGCGACCTGATCGCCGAAGCCGCGCTCGCCATCGAGATGGGGGCGGATGCCGAGGATATCGGTCTCACCATCCACCCGCACCCGACCCTGTCGGAGACGGTCGGCATGGCGGCCGAGGCCTTCGAAGGCACGATCACCGACCTCTACATGCCGAAGAAGAAGGCGCATTGAGGCAGGTCTGCAAGGTGGGGCGGCGGCGACGCTGCCGCTCCGCTTCTGGATATCCTCACGGAGAGTGAGCATTCCCCCTCCCCCCTCTGCGGGGGAGGGTGCCCCACGGAGTGGGGCGGGAGAGGGGCAGCGCGACGGTGCTTCAGATGGCGCCCGTCATGAAGCGCGCGACCTCTCCGGAAACGCCGTCCCCTCTCCCGCCTCGCATCCGCGAGGCACCCTCCCCCGCAGAGGGGGGAGGGGAAGCTTGCGCTTCAGTTCAATTTCGTCTGTGTCACGCCGACCTGTTTGACAGGTCTGTACTTCGGAGTTTCCCGCAAATTTCAGCGGGATCAGACCCAAACCTTGAGCGTTGCCCTTCCGAACGGCGCCCCCGAATGGCGCCGGCCGGGAGACGGCTTGCGCGCGCCGCCATCCCACACATCAGGAGGACACCCCATGGACGAGCAACTGGAAAAGGCTGCCCTCGACTATCACCGCTTCCCGACGCCAGGTAAGATCGCGGTGCTGCCGACCAAGGACATGAGCACGCAGCGCGATCTCGCGCTGGCCTATTCGCCGGGCGTCGCCGCCGCCTGCCTCGCCATCGAGAAGGACCCGGCCCAGGCCGCCGAACTGACCTCCCGCGGCAACCTCGTGGCGGTGATCTCGAACGGCACCGCGGTGCTGGGCCTCGGCAATATCGGCGCGCTCGCCGGCAAGCCGGTGATGGAGGGCAAGGGCTGCCTGTTCCGCAAGTTCGCCGGCATCGACGTGTTCGACATCGAGATCGACGAGACCGATCCGGACAAGCTCGTCGACATCATCGCGAGCCTGGAGCCGACCTTCGGGGGCATCAACCTCGAGGACATCAAGGCGCCGGAATGCTTCGAGATCGAGACCCGCCTGCGTGAGCGGATGAAGATCCCGGTCTTCCACGACGACCAGCACGGCACCGCGATCATCGCCGCCGCCGCGATCCTCAACGGCCTCGAAGTCGTGGGCAAGAAGATCGGCGAGGTACGCGTCGTCTGCTCGGGCGCGGGTGCTGCCGCCATCGCCTGCCTCAACCTGCTGGTCAGCCTCGGCCTCGACAAGACGAAGGTGCTGGTCACCGACAGCCGCGGCGTGATCTACCAGGGCCGCAACAACCTCGACGCCCAGAAGGCGCAATACGCGCAGGTCACCGAGGCCCGCACGCTGGCCGATGCGGTGCCGGGCGCCGACATCTTCCTCGGCCTCTCGGCCGCCGGCGCGCTGACGCCCGAGATGGTCAAGGGCATGGCCGACAAGCCCCTGATCCTGGCGCTCGCCAACCCCGAGCCGGAGATCCGGCCCGAAGCCGCCAAGGCCGTGCGCCCCGACGCGATCATCGCCACCGGCCGCTCGGATTATCCGAACCAGGTCAACAACGTCCTGTGCTTCCCGTTCATCTTCCGGGGCGCGCTCGATGTCGGCGCCACGACGATCAACGAGGAGATGAAGCTCGCCGCCGTCCGGGCCATCGCCGAGTTGGCGCGGGCCGAGCAGTCGGACGTGGTCACGGCGGCCTACGGCACGCAGGACATCGCCTTCGGGCCCGATTACCTGATCCCGCGCCCGTTCGACCCGCGGCTGATCACCAAGGTGGCGCCGGCGGTGGCGCTCGCCGCCACCGAGAGCGGCGTCGCGACGAAGCCGATGCTCGACGTCGAGGCCTATCGGCGGTCGCTGGAGCGTTTGGTCTACACCTCCGGCACGGTGATGCAGCCGGTCTTCGCCGCGGCCACCGAGGCGAGCCGCACCCGCATCGCCTACGCCGAGGGCGAGGACGACCGGGTCCTGCGCGCCGCTCAAGTGGTGGTCGACGAGGGGCTGGCCCGGCCGGTCCTGGTCGGCCGCCGCGAGGTGATCGCCGACAAGATGAAGGCTCTGGGGCTTCGCATCGAGGTCGGCCGCGACGTCGACGTTCAGGACCTCGACGACGAGGACTTCCAGGCCGAGGCCGCGCAGGGCTACTACGCCAAGCGCAAGCGCCACGGCCTGTCGCGCGAGGTCGCCCTGGCGGAGGCGCGCCGCAACCCGACGCTCGTCGGCGCGATGCTGCTCGCCCTCGGCAAGGTCGACGGCCTCCTCTGCGGCGGCACCGGCTCCTACCACAGCCACCTGCGCCACGTGCGCGAGGTGATCGGCATGGCGCCGGGGGTGAAGGCGCTCACCGCCATGAGCCTCTTGCAGCTGCCGCGGCACACGCTGTTCATCTGCGACCCCTACATCCACCTCGATCCGGGCGCGGAGGAACTGGCCGACATGACGCTCTTGGCCGCCGCCGAGATGCGCCGCTTCGGCCAGACTCCGCGGGTGGCGCTCGTCTCGCATTCGAGCTTCGGCACCGCCCGCAACCCGTCCGCCGAGAAGATGCGCCGCGCGCTCTCGCTCATCACCGAGCAGGCGCCGGACCTCGAGGTCGAGGGCGAGATGCAGGCCGACGCGGCGCTGAGCCGGCCGCTGATGGAACGGGTGTTCCCGGAATCGCGCCTCACCGGCGAGGCCAACCTGCTGGTGATGCCGAACCTGGATGCGGCCAACATCACCCTGAACGCGCTCAAGGTGGTGGCGGGCCAGGGCATCAGCGTCGGGCCGATCCTGCTCGGCGCCGCCGCCCCGGTCCACATCCTCACCCACACCACCACCGTGCGCGGCATCGTCAACATGACGGCGCTGACCGCCGTGGCAGCCGCCGCCCGGGGGGCGTAAGCGCGACACCGGCCGCCGGGTGATCCGGCGGCCGGCCTCCACGCCGCAAGGGCAGGAGCGCAGAACGCGCGGCGCGACCCAGGGTTCCCGGCAAAATTCCGTTTCCCGATATTTTCTTCTTGGGCGTGACGCAGTATTCCTCAGGCATCATTCTTCGCGATGTCGTTGCTGCGCAAGGATTCTTAACGCACCTCGGGCAAGCATGACGCTCCGTCCCGAGGGGAGCATCATGAGCCTTGCCCGCAAGTTCGTTGGTCTGTGTGTCGTCAGCCTGGTATCGAGCGCATTGTTGGCAGGCTCGGTCGTGCTCTACCGGCAGGCGGACGGGCAGATCAAAACGGCCAACGAGAACCGCCTCGCCTCGATGCTGCTGGCCGACGAGTTACGCCAAGCGTCCGACGACCTGACGCGGTTGGGGCGGACCTATATTGCCACCGGCAAGGCCGCCTACAAGCAGCAATACAAGGACATCATCGACATCCGCGCCGGCCGCAAAGCCCGCCCGGTCGATTACCATCGCATCTACTGGGATTACGTGGCCGCCGGCGATTCCAAGCCGCGCCCGGACGGCGAGACCATCTCGGTGGACGCGCTGATGGACCGTCTCGGCGTGACGGCGGCGGAGAAGGAGAAGCTGGCCGAATCGGTTCGCAACTCCAACGACCTCGTCAAGGTGGCGAACGCCGCGATGGCGCTCGCCGAGAGCGGCGAGCCGGGGGCCCGGGAGGAGGCGATCCGGCTCGTCCACACCGACGAGTACCACGTCGCCAAAGCCAAGATCATGAAGCCGATCGACGACTTCTACGTCATGCTGGATGCGCGCACCCAGCAGGCGGTCGACGACGGCGAGTCGCGGGCGTCGCTGGCCTTCGCGCTGGTCCTCGGCCTGCTCGCCGTCACGATCGGTTCGGTCGTCGCCCTGGCCTGGTTCGCCTACAACGCGCTGGTGCGCGGCTACGCTTCGGTCGGCGCCGCGATGGGCCGGATCGCCGCCGGCGACTACGCCGCCGAAGTGCCGGGTACCGAGCGGCGCGACGAGGTCGGCGACATGGCCCGCAGCCTGGAGGCGTTCAAGACCAACCTCGCCGCCGACCTGGAGGCTCGCCACGCCCGGGAGAGCGAGGAGCGCCGGGTGGTCCGCAGGGCGCAGACGGCGGCCCTGGCGCACGATTTCGAGGAGGCGGTGGGCGGCATCGTCCGGACCGTCGCCGCCTCTGCGACTGAGTTGCGGGCCACCGCACAAGGGATGTCGCAGCTGGCCGGCAGCACCGCCGATCGCTCCGCCACCGTGACCCAGGCGGCGCAGGATGCCTCGGCCAACGTCGCCACCGTGGCGGCGGCGGCCGAGGAGCTGAGCGCGTCCGTCGAGGAGATTGCCCGCCAGGTCTCGGATTCGGCCGCCCTCGCGAAGGCCAGCGTGACGGAGGCCTCGAAGACCGCCGAGCTGGTCGAGACCCTGAGCCAGGCCGCGACCCGGGTCGGGGACGTGGTGGCGATGATCAACGGCATCGCCGGCCAGACCAACCTGCTGGCCTTGAACGCCACCATCGAGGCGGCGCGGGCCGGCGAGGCGGGCCGCGGCTTCGCGGTCGTCGCGGCGGAAGTCAAGCAGCTCGCCAACCAGACCGCCAAGGCGACCGAGGAGATCGCGAGCCAAATCGGCGACATCCAGGGCGCGACGCGCAAGGCCGTCGATGCGATCGGCGGGATCGCGTCGCGGATCGGCGACCTCAGCGGCATCTCGACGGCGATCTCCGCGGCGGTCGAGGAGCAGGGCGCCGCGACCCGGGAGATCGTCCGCACCATCAGCCAGGCCGCCAACGGCACCGGCGCGGTGACGGCGACGATCACCGGCGTGGCCGACGCGGCGGGCGAGACCGGCCAGGCGGCCGGACGGGTGCTGAGCGTCGCCTCGTCGGTCTCGCAGGAGACGGAGCACCTGAGCACCGAGGTGACGCGGTTCCTGGAGCGGATCCGGGCGGCGTGACGCAGCGCACGCGTCGCGGCCAATCAAACCGGGTACGATCACGAGATTGAATCTCATCCCGGTGCTCGCCGTCAGCGAAAACCCGGAATTCATCACCGCTGACCGTTCAGGATGACGCATTCGGCGTTCTGCTTGACCTGAAGCGTCGGCGATGATGGATTCGGGGCTCCGCTACGCGGCCCCGGGATCACGCTGAGGCTGTCAATTCTGTCGGCGAGGCTCGAAGAGGCCCTCGCACCTGATCGACATCCACCGTCACCCGGCCAGAGGTCGGCCGGGCTTGGCAGGTGAGGACGGCTCGCTCGGCGTGAAACGCCCGACATGGACGGGTTCGCGCGGCAGGCCGAGCGTCGCGAGCGCGCCCTCCACGTCGTCGATCATCGCGCGCGGGCCGCAGACGAAGGCGCGGTCGACGAGGCCGGCCGGCACCATGGTGTGCAGGAAGAGCGCCGCCGTCTCGCCATCGAGTCCGCATGGATGGCGGGGCTGCCCCCGACCTGTCGAGATGCGCTTGACCAACCGACCGGTCGGTTAATAATGAACGACCAAGAGAACGGGAGGACGCCATGCGGCTGGAGAGCTTCATCCAAGGACGCTGGATCGCGCCGGGGGGAGACTGGACGGGCATCCGCAGCGCCGTGACCGGCGCGGTGGTGGCGGAGGTGGGAAGCGGCGGCCTCTCCATGGGAGAGGTGCTGGACCATGCCCGCCGGGTCGGCGGCCCGGCCCTGCGGCGCCTCACCTTCCACCAGCGCGCCGAGATGCTGAAGCGGCTCGCCGCCTACCTCAACGAACGCCGGGACGGGCTCTACGCCCTGTCGCACCAGACCGGCGCGACCCGCGGCGACAACCTGATCGACATCGACGGCGGCATCGGCACCCTGTTCGTCTACGCCTCGAAGGGCCGGCGGGAATTGCCGAATGCGACGTTCCTGATCGACGGGGCGGTGGAACCCCTGTCGCGGGGCGGCAGCTTCGTCGGGCGCCACGTGCTGACCGCACGGACGGGTTGCGCGGTCCACATCAACGCCTTCAACTTCCCGTGCTGGGGGCTCCTCGAAAAGCTGGCGCCCGCGATCCTCGCCGGCGTGCCGGTGGTGACGAAGCCCGCCACGGTCACGGCTTACGTCGCGCATGCCCTGGTGCGGCTGATCGCCGAATCCGGCATCCTGCCCGACGGCGCCCTGCAATGCGTGATCGGCCCGACCGGCGACCTATTCGATCACCTCACGGGGCAGGACGTGGTGTCGTTCACCGGCTCGGCCGAGACGGCGCAGATGCTCCAGCGTCATCCCGTCATCGCCCGCGAGGCGGTGCATTTCGTGGCCGAGCGCGACTCGCTCAACGCCGCGATCCTCGGGCCCGATGCCGGGCCGGGAACGCCGGAATTCGACCTCTACATCAAGGAGGTCGCCAAGGAGATGACCGTCAAGGCGGGGCAGAAATGCACGGCGATCCGCCGGGCGCTCGCGCCGCGCCAGCATGTGCCGGCGGTGATCGAGGCGCTTCGGCAGCGCCTCGCCCGGGTGCGGATCGGCGATCCCGCCCGCGACGACGTGCGGATGGGGCCGGTGGTCGGCCTGTCGCAGCGCCGCGACGTGCTGGCCCGGGTCGAGGCCCTGCGGGCGGAGGCCGAGCTGGTCTTCGGCGATCCGGCGCGGATCACCGTCGAAGGGGCGGATCCGGAGACGGGCGCCTTCCTGCCGCCGCTGCTCCTCCACTGCGCCGACCCGCTCCGGGCCCGGCAGGTGCATGCGCTGGAGGCCTTCGGCCCGGTCTGCACTGTGATGGGCTATGACGGGCTGGAGGACGCAGCCTTGCTCGCCAATCGCGGCGAGGGCAGCCTCGTCGCCTCGCTCTACACGCACGACGCGGCAGCGGCGACGGAGCTGGTCTTCGGGGTCGGCGCCTATCACGGCCGCCTCGTCGTCATCGACCGCGACTGTGCCAAGGAGCAGACCGGCCACGGCTCGCCGATGCCGCACATGATGCATGGCGGGCCCGGCCGGGCCGGCGGCGGCGAGGAACTGGGCGGCGTGCGTGCCCTCCACCACTACATGCAGCGCACCGCCCTCCAGGGCTCGCCGGCGATGCTGAGCCGGATCACCGGGAGCTGGATCAAGGGCGCGCCGGAGGACATTCGCCCCGAGCACCCGTTCCGCTGCCACTTCGAGGATCTGGAGATCGGCCGCAGCTTCCACTCGGCCGAGCGGGTGATCACGCTCGAGGATATCGAGCACTTCGCCGAATTCACCGGCGACACCTTCTACGCCCATATGAGCGAGGAGGCGACGAAGGGCCACCCGTTCTTCCCCGGCCGGGTGGCGCATGGCTACCTGCTCCTGTCCTTCGCGGCGGGCCTGTTCGTCGATCCGGATCCGGGCCCGGTGCTGGCCAATTACGGGCTCGACAGCTTGCGCTTCCTCAAGCCGATCCAGCCCGGCGAGGCGATCCGCGTGCGGCTCACCGCCAAGGAGAAGTCGCCGCGCAATGCCCAATACGGCGAGGTGCGGTGGGACGTGGAGATCCGGACGGCGGCGGGGGAGATCGCGGCGACGTACGAGCTGCTGACGATGAACGCGATGCGGGGGGTGTGAGGGAGCCTCGCGGGGCACCCTCCCCCGCAAAGGGGGAGGGTTCAGGCGGCACGGGCCTTGGCGCGTCTCACCCGAACCGCCCCGCCCGCAACGCCGCCGCCACCTCCGGCCTGCGCCCCGCCAGCAGATCCGCCACGATCCGCCCGGTCCCGGCGCTCTGCGTCAGCCCGAGATGCCCGTGGCCGAAGGCGTAGATCACCCGCGGGCTCGCCCGCGACGGGCCGATCACCGGCAGGCTGTCGGGGAGCGAGGGGCGGAAGCCCATCCACTGCCGCCCCCCGTCCGTTCGCAGTCCCGGCAGGAAGGCGGCGGCCTTGCGCAGCATCGCGTCGGCGCGGGCGAAGTTGGGCGGGCGGTGGAGGCCGCCGAACTCGACGGCGCCGCCGACCCGGATCCCGGTCGAAAGCGGCGTCACCACGAAGCCGTGGCCGCCGAAGGTGAGCTGGCGGCGCAGATCGAAGGCACCGGGTGGAAGCGTGGTGTTGTAGCCGCGCTCGGTGTCGAGGGGCACCCGGTCGCCGAGGCGGCGGGCCAGCCCCCGCGACCAGGCGCCGGCGGCGAGCACGCAGGCATCGCAGGTCAGCGCCGTCCCGTCGGCGAGGGTCAGGCGCACGCCCTCGCCCTGGGGCGCGATGTCCCTCACCTCGCCGCGGGTGAGCGCAGCGCCCCGGGCCGTCACGTCGGCGTGGAGCGCCAGGGCGAAACGGTGCGGATCGTCCACGCTCATCCAGTTCGGCGTGAAGGTGCCGGCCACGAAGCGGGGCGACAGGCCGGGCTGCAATTCGGCAAGCCGCGCGCCGCGGACATGCTCGAAGGCGATGCCCTCCCGCTCCCGCGCGGCCCAGCCGGGCGCGGAAGCCGCGAATTCCGCCTCGCTCTCGTAGAGTTCGAGGTTGCCGTTGCGGCGCAGCCGTTCGGCGAGGCCGGCCGACTCCACCATCGCCTCCATGGCCTGGGCGGCGAGCCGCATCAGGCCGGACTGGACCTCGGTCGCGTGGCGGTGACGGTCGGGCAGGCTGGCGCGCCAGAAGCGCAGCAGCCAGGGGGCGATGTGCGGCAGGTAGGCCGGCGGCAGCGCCAGGGGCCCGAGGGGATCGAGCATCCAGCGCGGTGCCTTGCGCAGGATGCCCGGCGAGGCGAGCGGCAGCACGTCGGTGAAGGCAAGGGCCCCGGCATTGCCGAAGCTCGCGCCCTCGGCGACGCCGCCGCGCTCGACGAGCCGCACCCGCCAGCCCTCGGCGAGGAGATGATGGGCACAGGCGAGGCCGACGATGCCGGCCCCGACGATCACGACCTCGCGGGGCAAGGTGGCTCCTTTACGCAGCGAGCTTGAGGGACGGGCGGCGCTCGAGCGCCGTGCGGATGATCGCCTCGACGGCGGCGCGGCGCTCGCCCGAGAGGGGCTTCCTCGGCATCCGGACATGCTCGGTCGAGCCGATCGCCAGCGCCTCGGCGAGCTTGATGTTCTGGACCAGGAAGGTCGAGACGTCGAGGTCGAGGAGCGGGCGGAACCAGCGGTAGATCTCGAGCGCCTCGGCCGTGCGGCCGGCCTTCATCAGCCGGTAGATCGCCACGGTCTCCTCCGGGAAGGCGACGACCAGGCCGGCGACCCAGCCGACCGCGCCGACGCTCAGCGCCTCGAAGGCGAGGTTGTCGACGCCGGTCAGCACCGCGAAGCGATCGCCGAAATGGTTGATGATCTCGGTGGTGCGGCGGATGTCGTCGGAGGATTCCTTGATGGCGACGAAGTGCTTGTCGCCGGCCAGACGCTCCATGATCCGCGGCGTCACGTCGACCCGGTAGGCGACGCGGTTGGAATAGATCATCACCGGCAGGTCACCCGCCGCCGCGACGGCGCTCAGGGTCGCGACGGTCTCGTCCTCGTCGGTGTGGTAGATCGGGCTCGGCACCACCATCAGGCCGGAGGCGCCGGCCTTGGCCGCACGGGCTGCGAGCGCGCAGGCCTCGCGGGTGCCGGCCTCCGAGACGGTGAGCAGCACCGGCTTGCCACCGGCGACCGACCGGGCGGTCTTCAGCACCTCGAGCCGCTCGTCGGGCGACAGCATCGGGCCCTCGCCGAGGGAGCCGCAGACGATGAGGCCGTCGCAGCCGGCCTGCATCTGGAGGGCGAAGCAGCGCTCCATCTCGGCATGGTCGAGGTCACCCTCGGCGGTGAACTTGGTGGTGACGGCGGGAAGGACGCCTGTCCACATCGGGTTGGTCTCCTCTCCAGGCTTCTTCGAATCGCGGGACCGGCGGACGCTCGGTCACGGATCCGCCGCGCCCGGGACGATCAGCCCCCTCGCGGCTCTTGATTCGTAGATTGTATAAAATATGCGATCGGATCAAGCGGCGGATGCGGCCGAGCGGCGATAAATCTCGATGAGGGAGTGCCCGGCATGCTCGACATGGACCCGCAGGAGGTTGGCCGCCGCCACGATCTCGCCCGCCTCGCACAGGTCGAGGATGGTGGTGTGCTCCATGTCGGCGCGGGCGACCTCGCCGGTGACGGAGAGCTGCAGCCGGGTCGGGCGGTCGCAATCCTGGAGCAGGCCGGCGATGATCGACAGCGAGCGCGGCCGGCCGGCATGGCGCAGGAGACCGAGATGGAAGCGCCGGTTCAAGTCGCCCCAGAGCTCGATCCGCCCCGCCTTGAGGGCGGCGCCGTACTCGTCGCGCAGGGAGCGCAACTCCGAGAAGTCCTCGGGCGTGAGATGGCGGGCCGAGAGGATCAGCAATTGCGGCTCGAGGAAGACGCGGAGCTGAAACACGTCCTCGATCTCCTCGACCGAGAGTCCCGAGACCACGGCGCCGCGATGCGGCACGATCTTGACGAGGCCGCCGGCTTCGAGCTGCAGCAAAGCCTCGCGGATCGGGATCCGGCTGATGCCGAATTCCTCCGCCAGGGCGTCCTGGCGCAGCTGGAATCCCGGTGCGAGGGCGCCCGAGAGGATGCGCTGGCGCAGGGCCTCGGCCACCGCCGCCGAGACGGTGCGGTGGCCGAGGCTCCCGGGGACGGACCGGGTTCCGCCTGCGCCTGCCGTCACGGCCATGCCTCACCCTCCACACTCATTCGGGCGCATATTGTATACGACAGTGGGCGTCCAGGCGACTCAGAAGGTCGGCGGGGTGCAGGCGCTCACCACCTCGCAGGGATGCGGCCCGACGCAGCGGAAGCGGTGCGGCCGGCGGCTGGAGAAGTAGTAGGCGTCGCCCGGCCCGAGCACCCGGCGCTCGTCGTCCACCGTCACTTCGAGCTTTCCCGAGAGCACGATGCCGCCCTCCTCGCCGTCATGGACCAGGGGAACGCGGCCGGTATCGGCGCCGGGCTCGTAGCGCTCCTTCAGCAGTTGCAGCGCGCGGCCGAACAGGGTGTCGCCGACCTGCCGGTAGGAGATCCGGCCCTTGCCGATCTCGACCAGTTCCTCGCTGGCATAGAACGCCTTCTCGGTCCGCTCCGGCGCCAGGGAGAAGAACTCGGCCAGCCCGATCGGCACCGCATCGAGGATGCGCTTGAGCGCGCCGACCGACGGGTTGGTCTGGCCCGATTCGATGAGCGAGATGGTGGAGTTGACGACCCCGGCGCGTTTCGCCAGCGCCCGCTGCGACAGGCCGTGCAGGATGCGCACATGGCGCAGGCGCGCCCCCACCTCGTCGTTGGTCACGCCGGCTCCCCTGTTGAGGCTGTTGCGGATCGGGCAACACCCTATCGCGGGAGCCAGGTTTCTCAAACGGTTGCAATGGGGCAGAAAAGGACTTGTTGGCCGTGTCGGAACGGTTTTGTCTGGCGGCGAAAGCGCCCCACGAGGACCACGCCATGAACGCCCATCCGCCGCGCCTCAACCGCCCGAGCCTCGACGCCTACTGGATGCCGTTCACGGCCAACCGCCAGTTCAAGGCGGCGCCCCGCCTGCTCGTTGCGGCGGAGGGCATGCACTACACCGCGGATGACGGGCGCACCGTCCTCGACGGCACCGCCGGCCTGTGGTGCGTCAATGCCGGCCACGGCCGCCGCCGCATCGCCGAGGCCGTCGAGCGCCAGCTCTCGACCCTCGACTACGCGCCCTCGTTCCAGATGGGCCACCCGATCGCCTTCGAATTCGCCGAGCGCTTGGCCGCCATCGCGCCGGGCGGCGTCCTCGACCGGGTGTTCTTCACCGGCTCGGGCTCGGAATCGGTCGATACCGCGCTCAAGATCGCGCTGGCCTACCAGCGCGCCATCGGCCAGGGCACCCGGACCCGGGTGATCGGGCGCGAGCGCGGCTATCACGGCGTCGGCTTCGGCGGCATCTCGGTCGGCGGGCTCGTCAACAACCGCCGGATGTTCCCGCTCCTGCCGGGCGTCGACCACCTGCGCCACACCCACGATCTTAGCCAGAACGCCTTCGTGCAGGGCCAGCCCGAGCACGGCGCCGACCTCGCCGACGACCTCGAGCGGCTGGTGGCGCTCCACGGCGCCGAGACGATCGCGGCGGTGATCGTCGAGCCGGTGGCGGGCTCGACCGGCGTGCTGGTGCCGCCGAAGGGCTACCTGGAGCGCCTGCGCGAGATCGCGACCCGCCACGGCATCCTGCTGATCTTCGACGAGGTGATCACCGGCTTCGGCCGCCTCGGCGCGCCCTTCGCCACCGACTATTTCGGCGTCACCCCGGACCTCATCACCACCGCGAAGGGGCTCACCAACGGCACGATCCCGATGGGTGCGGTCTTCGCGTCGCGCGCCGTGCACGACGCGCTGATGCACGGGCCGGAGGGCGCGATCGAGCTCTTCCACGGCTACACCTATTCGGGCCACCCGGTCGCCTGCGCGGCCGGTCTCGCCACCCTGGAGATCTACGCGGAGGAGGACCTGCTGACCCGCACGACGCAGGTCCAGGCGCAGTGGCACGCGGCCATGCACGGGCTTCGCGACTGCCCGCACGTGATCGACATCCGCACCATCGGCCTCATCGCCGGCATCGAGCTGAAGTCCCGGGACGGGGCGCCGGGCGCCCGGGCCTACGACGTCTTCACCGACTGCTTCGAGAAGGGCCTGCTGATCCGCGTCACAGGCGACATCATCGCCCTGTCGCCGCCGCTGATCGCGGAACCGGAGCACATCGACACGATGGCCTCGATGCTGGGCGAGGCGCTGCGGCGGGCGGCGTAAAGACGCTCCCAGCAGAAAGCAAAAGCCTCCACGTCATCCCGAACTCTCGGCTGCGCCGAGCCCCGGGATGACGCGGTGTCCTATGGCAAACCGGGATCGGGCTTCATCCGATCCGCAGTGACTTTCCCAGGACCGACCAATACCATGAACATCATCGGGCACTTCGTCGGCGGCAGCCAGGTCGCGGGCCGCTCAGGTCGCACCGCGCCGGTCTTCAACCCGGCCACCGGCGAGCAATCCGCCACCGTCGCGCTCGCGAGCGCCGAGGAGGTCGGGGCGGCGGTGGCTGCGGCCCGCGCCGCCTTCCCGGCCTGGGCCGCGACCCCGCCCCTGCGCCGCGCCCGCATCCTCAACAAGTTCCTGCGCATCCTGGAGGAGCGCACCGACGAGCTCGCCGCGGTGATCACCGCCGAGCACGGCAAGGTGCTCTCCGACGCCAAGGGCGAGATCCAGCGCGGCATGGAGGTGGTCGAGTTCGCCACCGGCGCCCCCCAGCTCCTCAAGGGCGAGATCACCGAGAATGTCGGCACCCGCGTCGACAGCAGCTCGCTGCGCCAGCCGCTCGGGGTCGTCGCCGGCATCACGCCGTTCAACTTCCCCGCCATGGTGCCGATGTGGATGTTCCCCGTCGCGCTCGCCTGCGGCAATTGCTTCGTGCTCAAGCCCTCCGAGCGCGACCCCTCCGCTTCTCTCGTCATGGCCGAGTGGCTGAAGGAGGCCGGGCTGCCCGACGGCGTGTTCTCGGTGGTGCAGGGCGACAAGGAGGCGGTCGACGCCCTCCTGTACAATCCCGGCATCTCAGCCGTGTCCTTCGTCGGCTCCACCCCGATCGCCCAATACATCTACGAGACCGCGGCGCGCACCGGAAAGCGCGCGCAATGCCTCGGCGGGGCCAAGAACCACATGGTGGTGATGCCCGACGCCGACATGGACCAGGCGGTCGACGCCCTGATGGGCGCGGCCTACGGCTCGGCCGGCGAGCGCTGCATGGCGATCTCGGTGGCGGTGCCGATCGGCGAGGAGACCGCCGACCGGCTGATCGAGAAGCTGGTGCCGAAGGTCCGCGCGCTCAAGGTCGGGCCCGGCACCGACCCGGAGGCCGAGATGGGCCCGCTCGTCACCGCCCAAGCCCGCGACAAGGTGAAGGGCTACATCGACCGCGGCGTGGCCGAGGGGGCCGAGCTGGTGGTCGACGGCCGCGGGCTGACGCTCCAGGGCTACGAGAACGGCTACTTCGTCGGCGGCACGCTGTTCGACCGAGTGACGCCCGAGATGACGATCTACAAGGAAGAAATCTTCGGGCCGGTGCTGGCGGTGGCCCGCGCGCCGGACTACGCGACCGCCGCGCGGATGATCAACGAGCACGAATTCGGCAACGGCACGGCGATCTTCACGCGCGACGGCGACGCGGCGCGGGAATTCGCGCACCAGATCCAGGTCGGGATGGTGGGAATCAACGTGCCGATCCCGGTGCCGATGGCGTTCCATTCCTTCGGCGGCTGGAAGGCGTCGCTGTTCGGCGACCATCACATGCATGGGCCGGAGGGCGTGCGCTTCTACACTCGGCTCAAGACCATCACGACCCGCTGGCCGACCGGCATCCGGGCGGGGGCCGAGTTCGTGATGCCG
This sequence comes from Methylobacterium tarhaniae, assembly GCF_001043955.1. GTDB lineage: Bacteria > Pseudomonadota > Alphaproteobacteria > Rhizobiales > Beijerinckiaceae > Methylobacterium > Methylobacterium tarhaniae. Next base: position 60,235 of record NZ_LABZ01000059.1, read on the forward strand.
ACGATGAAGTGATGACGGTGACGTGATCGGGGCGCCCCTCCGAAGGGAGGGGCGACACGGGCCGGGGCCCGGGCCGCCCGAGCGGCGGCCGGGACTGAAAACAGAAAAAAGGCCGCCCTTGCGAGGCGGCCCGAAGTCTAGGGAGGAAACGCCCAAGAAGGGCAGCACCGCCGCGACGCCATCGCCGCGGTGCGTGAAATCGTTTTCACACGTTGCGCCGCACAAGGCAAGCCTCGTGACGACGGGCGGCCATGCGCGAACCGCATGGTCCTGACCGCCCTCCCCTCACACGCGACGCCGCCGCTGACCCAGCGCCGCCAGGGTCGGCTCCGCGGCGAGCAGGGTGCGGGTATAGGCCTCGCGGGGATGATCGAGGACCTCCCGCACCGTCCCGGTCTCGACCAGGCGCCCGGCCTGCATCACCCCGACCCGGTCGGCGATCTCGTCGACGACACCGATATTGTGGGTGATGAACAGCACCGTCAGGCCGTGCCGGTCGCGCAGGGACAGGATCAGGCGCAGGATCTGGGCCTGGATCGACAGGTCGAGGGCCGAGACCGCTTCGTCGGCGACGACGAGCTTCGGGTGGGTGATGAGGGCCCGGGCGATGGCGATGCGCTGGCGCTGGCCGCCGGAGAATTCATGGGGAAAGCGCTCGGCGGCGTTTCCCGGCAGCCCGACATCCTCCAGCGCCCGGGCGACCAGGGCCGCCCGCTCGCGGCCCCGCGGCGCGTCGTCGAGAAGGTGCAGCGGCTCGGCGACGATGCGCCCGACCGAGTGGCGCGGGTTGAGCGAGCCGTAGGGGTCCTGGAAGACCATCTGGAAGTCGCGCCGCTTGCGCGCCAGGGCCTTCGGCGTGAGCGCGAACAGGTCGTCGCCGCCGAGCCGCACCGTGCCGCTCGTCGGCCGGTCGAGGGCCATGACGATGCGCGCCAAGGTAGACTTGCCGCAGCCCGATTCGCCGACCACCGCGAAGATGCTGCCGGCCCCGACGTCGAGGCTGACGCCGTCGACCGCCCGCAAGGTCCGCGTGGCGCCGCCCTTGCCCCGCAGGGCGTAGTCGCGGGTGAGGTTCTCGATCGACAGGAGCGGGCCCGTCACCGGGCGCCTCCCGCGGCGGCGTGCGGTTCCTCGGCCAGGCCCGCCCGGGCCCGGCGCGGCAGGGCGGCGATCAGGTCGCGCGTGTACGGCGCGGTCGGGTGCCGCAGGACGGTCTCGGTCGGCCCCTCCTCCACCGCCCGGCCGCGGCACATCACCAGGGTGCGGTCGGTGCTGCGGGCGATGACCCCGAGATCGTGGCTGATGAGGATCAGGGACAGGCCGAGATCGGCCACCAGCTCGTCGAGGATGTCGAGGATTTCCTTCTGCACCGTCACGTCGAGGGCGGTGGTCGGCTCGTCGGCGATCAGGAGGTCGGGCTTCAGGGCGAGTGCGATCGCGATGCCGACGCGCTGGCGCTGGCCGCCGGACATCTCGTGCGGGTAGCTGTCGATGCGCCGGGCCGGATCCGGGATCCGCACCCGGTCGAGGAGGCGCAACGCCTCGGCTCGCGCCTCGGCGCGGCCGATCCGGCGGTGCAGGCGGATGCCCTCCGCGATCTGCTGGCCTGCCGACATGGCGGGGTTGAGCGCCGTCATCGGCTCCTGGAAGATCATGCCGATGCGACGGCCGCGCACAGCACACAGCGCGCGCTCGCTCATCGTGAGGATGTTCTTGCCCTCGAGCAGGATCTCGCCGGAGGTGCGGGCGCTCTTCGGCAGGAGCCCGATAGTGGCGAGCGACAGCATCGACTTGCCGGAGCCCGATTCGCCGACGATGCCGAGGCTCTCGCCGCGGCCGACCTCGACCGAGACGTCGTCGACGACGCGGACGGGGCCGCCGGAGCCCGGGAAGGCGATGGAGAGGTTGCGGATCGCGAGCATCACGAGGCCTGCCGCCGGCGCGGATCGAGGCGGACGGCGAGCCCGTCGCCCAGGAGGTTGAGGCCGAGCACCGCGGCGGCGATGGCGAGGCCGGGAGCCAGCGCCAGGTGCGGCGCCTGGAGCAGGTAGGTCTGCGATTCGGCGAGCATCCGCCCCCAGGTCGGGGCCGGCGGCGGCAGGCCGAGGCCGAGGAAGCTCAGGCCGGCCTCGGTCAGGATCGCCATGGCGAGCTGGATCGTGACCTGCACGATGACCTGCCCGGCGATGTTGGGCAGCACGTGCTCGGCGGTGATCCGCACCGGGCCCTTGCCGGCCATGCGGGCGGCCATGATGTACTCCCGCGCCCAGATCTGCATCGCCGCGCCGCGGGTGACCCGGGCGAAGACCGGGATCATGAACACCCCGATGGCGACGATGGCGGTCAGCGCCCCGGGGCCGAGCAGCGCGCCGAGCATGATCGCCGACAGGATCGGCGGCAGGGCGAACAGGGCGTCGCAGATCCGCATCAGCACGGCGTCGCATTTCGGCCCCGCCGCCGCCGCGACGCCGGCGAGCGTGCCGAGCACCGCGCCGACCGCCACCGCCGCGAAGGCGGTGGTGAGCGAGTTGAAGGCGCCGCGCATCAGCATCGAGGCGACGTCGCGCCCGAGATGGTCGGTGCCGAGCAACCCGGAGACCAGGGGACCCTTGAGCTTCTGGAGGATGCGCATCCGGGCCGGGTCCTCGGGGGTCCAGACCAGGGAGAGGAGCGCGATCCCGACGAGGCAGGCCGTGAGGATGCCGCCGACGAGCAAAGCGCCGCTTCCGGGGCGCCAGCCGCGCCGCAGCCGCACGACCGCGCCGGGGACCTTCGCCAGGGCCGTCATGCGCGCCTCCTCAGGCGGGGATCGACCACCGTGTAGAGCAGGTCGACCGCGAGATTGACCACGATGACGATGGTGGCGAAGACCATCACGACGTTCTGGATCACGATCAGGTCGCGCTGCGCCAGGGCCTGCCAGGCGAGCCGGCCCATGCCCGGCAGGGTGAACACGTTCTCGACCAGCACCGCGCCGCCGATCAGGAACGAGATCTGCAGGCCCAGCATGGTGATGACCGGCACGAGCGCGTTCGGGACCGCGTGGCGCCAGAGGGCGCGGGAGACCGACGCGCCCTTGGCTCGGGCGGTGCGCACGAAATCCTCGTTCATCACCTCGACCACCGAGGCGCGCGTCACCCGGGTCAGCACCGCCGATTGCGGGATGGCGAGGGCGAAAGCCGGCAGCAGCAGGGCGCGGAGGGCCGCCCCCGGCTCGGACCAGCCCGGGAAGCCCCCGGCCGGCAGCCAGCCGAGGCCGAGCGCCACGACCATGATGAGCAGGAGCCCGATCCAGAAATTCGGCACCGCGATACCGGCCTGCGCGTAGAGCGCGGCGGCCCCGTCCGCCACGCCGCCCGGCCGCGCCGCCGCGGTGACGCCGAGGGGCAGCGCGATGCCGATGGCGAGGAGCACCGCGAGCCCGGTGAGCGGCAGCGTCACCGCCAGCCGCTCCAGGATCAGCCCGCCCACCGGCACGCCGTAGGTGTAGGAGATCCCCATATTACCGCTCGCGAGCCCGCCGAGCCAGCGCAGGTAACGGAGGATGGCCGGCGCATCGAGGCCCATCTGGGCGCGCAGGGCCGCCAGGGTCTCAGGGGTCGCCGAGGTGCCGAGCATCGCCGAGGCCGGATCGCCCGGAACGATCTCCATCATGCAGAAGACCAGCACCGAGATCAGCAGGAAGGTGACGGCGAAGCCGGCGGCGCGGCGGGTGAGGTGCCTCAGCATGGGGCGAACTCGAACATCGGAGCCTTTGCGGTGATCGGACTCAAGATCGAGAGAAGACGTCCACGATGCAGGAGGCGCGGTTTTCCCCTCCCCCCTCTGCGGGGG
>NZ_LABZ01000006.1 GCF_001043955.1 Methylobacterium tarhaniae
AGCTGGCGGACGTTGCCGGGCCAGTCGTAGCGGGTGATGAGCGCCATCGCTTCCGCCGCGATGCCCCGTACCCGCTTGCCTTCCTCCGCCGCGAACCGGGCGCAGAACGAGCGGGCGAGGTCCGGGATGTCCTCGCGCCGGGCCCGCAGGGGCGGCAGGGTCATCGGGAAGACGTTGAGGCGGTAATACAGGTCCTCGCGGAAGCGGCCCTGCTTGACGAGGTCGAGGAGGGAGCGGTTCGTCGCCGAGACCAGCCGGATGTCGACCCGCACGCTCTTGCGCCCGCCGACCGGGTCGACCTCGCCCTCCTGGAGCGCGCGCAGCAGCTTCACCTGCGCGTCGAGGGGTAGCTCCCCGATCTCGTCGAGGAACAGCGTGCCGCCCGACGCCTCGACGAACTTGCCGAGATGGCGCTCGGTGGCACCGGTGAAGGCACCCTTCTCGTGGCCGAACAGGGTCGATTCGACGAGGTTGTCGGGGATCGCCCCGCAATTGACCGTCACGAAGGGCTTGCCGCGGCGATCGCCCGAGCCCTGGATGGCGCGGGCCAGCACCTCCTTGCCGACGCCGGATTCGCCCTCGATCAGCACCGGGATGTTGGATTTCGCCGCCCGCTCGGCGAGCCGCATCACCCGGGCCATGTCCGGGCTCTTCGAGGTGAGGTCGCGGAAGGAGAGGGCGCCGGAGGCGCGCCTGCGCATCCGCCGGATCTCGTCCTGGAGCTGGTCGACCTGGAGCGCGTTGCGGATCGAGACCTGGAGCCGTTCGGGGCCGGCGGGCTTCACCACGAAATCGACCGCGCCCGCCCGCATGGCGTTGACCACGGCGTCGATCGAGCCGTTCGCCGTCTGCACGATCACCGGCGTATCGATGCCGGCCTTGCGCAGCTCGGCCAGCACGCCGAGCCCGTCCAGGCCGCCCGGCATCGCGAGGTCGAGCAGCACCACGTCGATGCTGGAATCGGGGGCCCGGATGGCGTCCAGTCCGGCCGCTCCGCCTTCCGCCACCACGGCCTCGAACCCGAGGCGCCGCACCATGGCCTCCGCCAGCCGGCGCTGCACGGGATCGTCGTCGACGATGAGGACCGTGGTGGTCATCTGTTCTCCTCGAGAGGATCGCCGCCGTGTGGCGGCGCCCTGAAGCCTTCATCGCGCCCGGCGGCCCGCCCCGAGGGGAGGGCCATCCGCGAATCACGCGGCTGTTTCGTTTCGAGCCGCATGCTGCGTCACAACCGTAAAGTCGCCCTTAACGCCAACGAGAGGTTACCGAGCCGGCGCCTCGCACCGCAATCGTGGCGGGCTCGGTTGATCGCGGGCGGCGGGCGGCCGATATGTCTCCCGCATCGCCTGCCAGAGACTGCTTGGCCTGAGAGGAACATCGTCCATGCCGCTGAGTGCCGCCGCGCCGTCGGACAGCGCCCTGAGCACCGCCCAGGCCACGGCCCGCGCCGTCGATCTCGGGCCGCTGCCGGAATGGGACCTGTCGGACCTCTATGCCGGCCTCGACGACCCGGCCTTCGCCGCCGACCTCGCCCGGGCCGAGGCCGAGTGCCGGAGCTTCGCCGAGAGCTATCGCGGCCGCGTCAGGGACCTCGTCGCCGGCGAGGGCGCGTCCGACCGGCTCGGCACCGCGGTCGCCGCCTACGAGGCGATCGAGGACCGGCTCGGCCGGCTGATGTCCTATGCCGGCCTCGTCTATTCGGGCGACACCACCGACCCGGCCCGGGCGAAGTTCTACGGCGACACCCAGGAGCGCCTGACCACCGCGTCGAGCGACCTGCTGTTCTTCACGCTCGAGCTCAACCGGGTCGAGGATTCAGCGATCGATGCGGCGGCCGCGCACCCGCCGCTCGCCCGCTACCGCCCCTGGCTCGAGGACATCCGCCGCGAGAAGCCGCACCAGCTCAGCGACGAGGCCGAAAAGCTCTTCCTCGAGAAGTCGGTGACCGGGCGCGCCGCCTGGAACCGGCTCTTCGACGAGACCATCGCGTCCCTGCGGTTCCCCCTGCGCGGCGAGGAGCTGACGCTGGAGCCCACCCTCAACAAGCTCCAGGACCCGGACGAGACCGTGCGTCGGGACGCGGCGGGCGCGCTCAGCACCGTCTTCCGGGCCAACCTGCGGGTGTTCACGCTGATCACCAACACGCTCGCCAAGGACAAGGAGATCTCGGACCGCTGGCGCGGCTTCACCGACGTGTCGGATGCCCGCCACCTCGCCAACCGGGTCGAGCGCGACACGGTCGAGGCGCTGGTCGCCGCCGTGCAGGCGGCCTATCCGCGCCTGTCGCACCGCTACTACAAGCTGAAGGCGCGGTGGTTCGGGCGGGACAGCCTGGCCTATTGGGACCGCAACGCGCCGCTGCCGAAGGTCGAGCAGCGCACGATCCCCTGGGCGGAGGCGCGCGAGACCGTTCTGTCGGCCTACGGCGCCTTCTCGCCGAAGATGGCCGAGATCGCCCGGCGCTTCTTCGACGGCGGCTGGATCGACGCGCCGGTGCGCCCCGGCAAGGCGCCGGGCGCCTTCGCGCACCCGACCGTGCCCTCGGCCCACCCCTTCGTGCTGGTCAACTACCAGGGCAAGCCGCGGGACGTGATGACGCTCGCCCACGAGCTCGGCCATGGCGTGCACCAGGTTCTGGCCGGCCCCAACGGCGCGCTCATGGCCCCGACGCCCCTGACGCTCGCCGAGACCGCCAGCGTGTTCGGCGAGATGCTGACCTTCCGCCGGGTGCTGGAGGCCACGACCGACCCGGTCCAGCGCCGGGCGATGCTCGCCGCCAAGGTCGAGGACATGATCAACACGGTGGTGCGCCAGATCGCGTTCTACGCCTTCGAGCGCAAGGTCCACCTCGCCCGCCGCGAGGGCGAGCTGACCGCCGACAGGATCAACGCCCTGTGGATGTCGGTGCAGGCGGAGAGCTTGGGTCCCGCGATCCGCCTCGACGAGGGCTACGAGCCGTACTGGGCCTATATCCCGCACTTCATCCACTCCCCGTTCTACGTCTACGCCTATGCCTTCGGCGACTGCCTCGTGAACTCGCTCTACGGCGTCTACCGGCGGGCGAGCGGCGATCCGGCGGCGGAGGAGGCCTTCGTCGAGCGCTATTTCGCGCTGCTCGCGGCCGGCGGCAGCAAGCCCTATGGCGAGCTCCTGGCGCCGTTCGGTCTCGACGCCCGCGACCCGGCCTTCTGGCAGATCGGCCTGTCGATGATCGAGGGGATGATCGCGGAGCTGGAGGCGATGGAGGCGTGACGCGCCGTCATCGAACCGTCGCGCCCGGCCCCTAAGCAGATTTCGCAACAGTGGTCGCCGGTTTTGCGACAAAAATCTGCGGCCGAACAAGAACCTGAGCGGACGAAGCGTTGGCTCGCCGACGCAAGTCCGCTCAGCGTCGACCCGACATCTCCGCCACCGCGATCCCGCCGAGAACCAGGGCGAGGGCCGCCGCCTCGACGAGGCCGAAGGACTCGCCCACCAGCCCCACCGCCAGGATCGCCCCGAAGACCGGAACCAGGTTGTTGAACAGGCCGGCGCGGTTCGGCCCGATCGTCTCGACCCCGCGCATATAGGCGAGCTGCGCCACCAGCGACGGCCCGAGCGCCGTGAAGGCGGTCAGCGCCCAGCCGGCGGCGCCCGGCCAGAGCACGCGGCCGCTCGCCCATTCGGCGAGGAGGAGCGGCATCGAGGTCGCCCAGGCGGCGATCGCCATGGCGGCGAAGAAGGCGAGGCCCGGCACCGCCGGTCGCGAGGGGAGGGCGACGGTGTAGCCGGCGTAGAACAGGCAGGCCAGCAGCACCAGGAGGTCGCCGCGGTTGACATCGAGCGCCCGCAGCCGCGCGAGGTCGCCGTGGCTCGCCACCAGAACCACGCCGGCGAGCGTGATGACGGAGCCGACGATCTGGCCGGGCCGCACCGCGACGCCGCGGGCGACGAAGTTGAGGAGGAGCACCAGGACCGGGATCGTGCCCTCGATCAGGGACAGGTTGACGGCGCTCGTCAGCGCGCCGGCCTCGTAGGTCAGCGCGTTGAAGCCGGTATAGCCGACGCCGCCCATCAGCAGGATCATCGGCCAATGCGCCCAGAGGGTGCGCCGGTGCGCCCAGGTCTCGCGCCCGGCGACGAGCGCGATCACCGTGAGGGCGATCGACCAGCGCAAGGCGACGAGCGCCTGCGGCGAGACGAGGCCGACCGCGACCTTGCTCGCCACCGCGTTGCCGGCCCAGAGCAGGGTCGCGAAGGCGAGAAGCGCGTAGGCGGCCGCGGCCGAGCGGCCGCCGCTCACGTCCCTTGCCTCACGCCTGATCCCTCACGCCAGCGCCATCAGGAAGCGCTCGATCAGCTCCAGGGCGCGCTGGGTCATGGCGAGGTTGTAGCGGATGAAGACGTGGCAGCCGCCGGTATAGACCGAGGTGTAGCCGCCGTTATTGGCCGCGGCCCAGCGCATCGACATGAACAGCGTGTCGTCGAGGAGGGGATCGCGGGTGCCGACCGAGAACAGGGCCGGCGGCAGGCCGGCGAGGTCGGCGTAGAGCGGCGAGACGTCCGGCGAGCGCCGGGCGACGCCCTCCGGCACGAAGCCGTCGGCGAAGCGGCGTATGTCGGTGGAGTTGAGGACCAGGCGCTCCTCGCCCCAGTTGCGGGCGCTCGCGGTGACGCCGAGGTCGTAGAGGCCGGAAAACAGGTTGGCGCCCCGGAACGCCTTGGGTAGCCGGTGGCGGTCGCGCAGGCGCAGGAGCGTCATCACGCTCAGGTGAGCACCGACCGATTCGCCGCCGATGGTCAGGGCCTCGACCCCGAACACCTTGCGGCCCTCGTGGTAGAGCCAGAGCGCCGCCGCCTCGCAATCGTCGATCGGGGCCGGGTAGGGGTGCTCCGGCGCCAGCCGGTAATCGACCGAGACGCAGACGAAGCCGCAGCGCTCGGCGATGCGCTCCAGCCAGGGATCCTGCTCGTCGGCGCCGCCCCAGACCCAGCCGCCGGAATGGATGTGCAGGTAGGCGCCGCGGGCCTTGCGCTGCGGCCGGATCACCCGCAGGGCGAGCGGCCCGCCGGGGCCCGGAATCATCATCGTCTCGGCCCGGTCGCTGCGGGGCATCGCCGGATAGGCGAGGCTGCCGCCGCGGCGGCGCTCGCGCACCTCGGCGACCGGCATGGACCAGGGGTCCGGTGCCTGGGCCTGCGCGGCGATGATCTCCCGGTTCAGCCGTTCGGCATCGGGATCGGTTTTCGCCGGGTCGAAGAGCGCGTGGTCGATCATGCTCGGGGTATCAATCTCGCGGCGCTGCGCCGGCGGCGGAGCGTCTCGGGGTTGCGGGCAGGGCATCGTCCAGCCCGGTGTCGTCGTCCGGGCATCTTGGGATAATCCGCGGAGGTTGCCATCTCAGGTCTGGATTGCCAAACGGTGCAATGCGTCAGGCCGCACCGGGTTTCGTTCGAGATGTGACAATCCCGCAACGGTTCGGTTGCGCAACGCAACGGGACGGTTGCGCATCGCAAGGTTCGGGCGCAGGTCCGCAGCGGCAGGGTCGCGAGGAAGCATGAGCGAGCAGAGATTCCACCGTCCCTTCGGCGAGCAGGCACCGCGCGGGCAGGACCCCTACGGCCAGGGCGGCTACGATCCCGGCCCCGGGGCCTATCGCGGCGGCCGGCCGTCGGGCCTGCACCGCTTCCTCGGCGGCTCGCCGGGGGCGGTGCTGGTGCGGCTGGTCTTCCTGTCGCTCCTCGTAGGGGCCGGCATGGCGATGCTCGGGGTCACGCCCGGGCTCCTGTTCGCCCAGGCCTACGAGACGATCCACTCGCTGATCGCGCTCGGCTTCGACACCTTCCACGATGCCGGCCGCTGGTTCGTCGCGGGCGCCGTGGTGGTGGTGCCGCTCTGGCTCCTGTCGCGGCTCTTCGCCCGCGGCCGCTGAGCGGACCCCGGAACGATGCATCCCGCCGCCCCGAGCCCGCATGGCGCGCGTCCGGAGGTCACCCACCGCCGCCTTCTCGCGCTCGCCGTGCCGATGACGCTCGCCAACGTCACGACGCCGCTCCTCGGCCTCGTCGGCACGGCGGCGGTCGGGCGGCTCGGCGACGCGGCCCTGCTCGGGGCGCTGGCCCTGGGGGCGGTGGTCTTCGATTACCTGTTCTGGACCTTCGGGGCCCTGCGCATGGCCACCGCCGGCCTCACCGCGCAGGCGACCGGCGCCGGCGACCGGGAGGAGATCGACCGCACGCTCGCCCGGGCGCTCGCGGCGGCGCTGGCGGTCGGCCTCGCCATGGTGGCGCTGCAAGCTCCCCTCGGGACGGCGGCCCTCCGGTTGTCCGGCGCCAGCCCGGCGGTGAATGCGGCTCTCTCGGATTACTTCGCGGTGCGGATCTGGTGCGCGCCGTTCACGCTGGCGAACTACGTCATCCTCGGCTCGGCCCTCGGGCGGGGCCGCACCGATCTCGGCCTCGCCCTCCAGGTCGCGATCAACGTCGTCAACGTGGCGCTCACCCTCCCGTTCGTCCTCGGGCTCGGATACGGCGTCGCCGGTGCGGCCTTCGCCACGGTCCTGGCGGAGATCGCCGGCACCGCCCTCGGGCTCGTCGTGCTGCACCGCCTCGGCTCCCGGCCCTGGCGCGTGCCCCTGCGGGAGGTCGTCGAGCGCACCGGCCTCACCCGGATGCTGTCGGTCAACGGCGACGTGATGGTGCGGACGCTGGCGCTCATCACCGCGCTCGCCCTGTTCACCGGGCTCGGGGCGCGGGAGGGAGACGTGACCCTCGCGGCCAATGCGGTGCTCCAGAACCTCTTCCTGATCGGCAGCTTCTTCCTCGACGGCTTCGCCACCGCTGCGGAGGTCCTGTGCGGTCAGGCGCTGGGCGCCCGCGACGAGGGCGCCTTCCGGGGTGCGGTGCGGCTCTCGCTCGGCTGGTGCCTCGGCTTCGCCCTGGCGGTCTCGGGCCTCTTCCTCGCGGTCGGCGGCGCCTTCATCGACGCGATCACGACGGCGCCCGAGGTGCGGGCCTTCGCGCGCGACTACCTCGTCTACGCCGCCCTGACGCCGCTCGCGGCGGCGGCCGCCTTCGCGTTCGACGGGGTCTATATCGGGGCGACCTGGACCCGGGCGATGCGCAACCTGATGCTGGCGGCGCTCGCCGTCGACGCCGCGATGCTGGCGGCGACGCGGGACCTCGGCAATACCGGCCTGTGGCTCGCCATGCTGGCCTTCCTGGCCGCCCGCGGCCTCGGCCAGGCCCTGCTCTATCCGCGGCTCGCGGCCGGCGCCTTCCCGCCCGCGCGGGTCGGCGTCCTGACGGAGGCGACGCGATGAGCACGACGATCTCGGGCGGATGCCGCTGCGGCGCCCTGCGCTACGCGGCGGAGGGGGAGCCCTGGAACCTCACGGTCTGCCATTGCGAGGATTGCCGCGCCACCGCGGGGGCGCCGATGGTCGGCTGGCTCACGGTGCGGCGCGAGGCCTGCCGCTTCACCGCGGCTCCGTCCTGGTTCCGCTCCAGCCCGCGGGCCGAACGCGCCTTCTGCCCGTCCTGCGGCACGGCGCTCGCCTACCGGGCCGACGACCTGCCCGACGAGATCGACCTGACCCTGGCGAGCCTAGACGACCCGGAGCGTTTCCCGCCGCGCGACCACGTCTGGGTCTCCCGCCGCCTGTCCTGGGTCGCCCTGCCGCCCGGGCTGCCCTGCCATCCGCAGGCGCGCGTATCCTGACGCCCCACCCGAACCGCCGCCCGCCGCACGAGACGATCCCGCATGACGATGGCGGACCCGACCGTTCACCGCGAGGCCGACGCGCCGTACTCCGACGCGCCGTTCTCCGATATGCCGTTCTCCGACGTGCCGTTCTTGCCGCCCCGCGCGGTCGACGACCCGGCGACCTGCACCTTCAACCACACCATCGACCTGCCCGGGCACGGCACCATGGCGGGGGCCTGGGACCTGCGCGCCGGGCTCGACGACTATCTCGGCCACGTCGCGGTGGCGGGAAAGCGCGTGCTCGATTTCGGCGCCACCAGCGGCTTCCTCGGCTTCGCGGCGGAAGCGCGGGGCGCCGACGTGGTGTCCTACGACTTCGCCGGCGAGGCATGCTGGGAGATGGTGCCGTACCCGGATTTCGAGCGCGCCGTGATCGCGCCGGAGATCCGCAGCCACCTGCGCCGGTTCGAGAACGCCTATTGGTACAGCCACGCCGCCCTCGGCTCGCGGGCGCGCCGCGCCGGCGGCTCGCTCTACGAGGTGCCGGAGGCGGTCGGACCGGTCGACATCGCGCTGCTCGGCAACGCGCTGGTCCGCCTGCGCGACCCGTTCCGGGCGCTCCACGGCGCCCTGCGGGTCACCCGGGAGACCGTCGTGGTGACCGAGATCCTGCCGAAATCGCTGCAGTTCCTGCGCTTCCTGCCGCGCAGCCTCGGCCTGCCGATGTTCCTCCTGCCCCGGACCGACCAGCGGATCCGCTTCGATTCCTGGTGGGCCATCGCCCCGACGACGATGCAGGAACTCCTGGCGATCCTGGGCTTCGGCGAATCGGCGGTGAGCTACCATCGCCAGCTGCTGCTCGGCCAGAAGCGGCTCTGCTACACCGTGGTGGCGCGGCGCACCGAGCCGACCAATCCGGAATTGTGAGGCTTCGCCCGGGCTCGAGACGGTCGCCTCCGGCTGCGGCACCGCCCGCGAGAGGACGCCGCCGCGTTGCCCCCTCCGCGGCCACCGGCCATGATCCGCCCCGCCAAGCCGCCCGGACCAGGGCGCCGCCGGAGGAAATCCCCTTGTCCCGTGTGCTCTACGAACTCGCCGCCGCCGATCCGGACCGGCGCTTCAGCCCGTTCTGCTGGCGCATCCGCCTCGCCCTGGAGCACAAGGGCCTCGCCTTCGAGGGCCGGCCGTGGCGCTTCACGGAGACGGACGCGCTGGCCTTCTCGGGCTCGGACAAGGTGCCGGTGCTGGTCGAGGACGGGCGGGCGATCGCCGAGTCCTCGGTCATCGCCGCCCATCTCGAGGCGGCCTACCCGGACCGGCCGTCGCTGTTCGGCGGCGCGGCCGGGCTGGCGCTGACCCGGTTCCACGTCGCCTGGACCGACGGGGTGCTGCACCCCGCCCTGGTGCCGCTCCTCCTCCTCGACATCCACCGCCACCTCGCCGACGCCGACCGGGCCTATTTCCGCCGGAGCCGCGAGGCCCGGTTCGGCAAGCCCCTGGAGGCGGTCTGCCCCGATCCGGAGGCGCAACGCGCCACCTTGCGAAAAACCCTCGCGCCGGTCCGCGCGGTGCTGCGGATGCAGGCCTTCCTCGGTGGGGACGACCCGCTCTACGCCGACCACGTCGTGATGGGTGCCTTCCTGTGGGCCCGCGGCGTCAGCACGCTGGACCTCCTCGAACCCGACGACCCGGTCGAGGACTGGCGGCGGCGGATGCTGGAGCGGATGGGAGTGGGGTCGCGGGCGCTGGCCTTCGGCTGACGCGAACTCCCTGTGGACCCCGTCTCGGGGTCCGGATCGGCGGCGGGCCTCCCGTGTTACGAGTCGGGCCATCGCAGGGAGCCGAGATGACGATCAGCGTCGAGATGGGGGTGGCGAGCGGCGGCCGGCCGGCCGCCCTCGACCTGGAGGAATTGCTGGCGACGCGCCTGCTGGTCCAGGGCAACTCCGGCTCGGGCAAGTCGCACCTCCTGCGCCGCCTCCTGGAGCAGAGCGCGCCGCACGTGCAGCAGGTGGTGATCGACCCCGAGGGCGACTTCGTCACCCTGGCCGATGCCCACGGCCACGTGGTGGTGGAGGGCGACCACGGCGAGGCCGACCTGCAGCGCATCGCGGCCCGGGTGCGGGCGCACCGGGTCTCGGTGGTGCTGACCCTGGAGAGCCTCGACGTCGAGGCGCAGATGCGCGCCGCCGCGGCGTTCCTCGGCGGCCTGTTCGAGGCCGAGCGCGACCATTGGTACCCGGTGCTGGTGGTGGTCGACGAGGCGCAGCTCTTCGCCCCGGCCGCCGCCGGCGAGGTCTCGGACGAGGCCCGCAAGGCGTCCCTCGGCGCCATGACCAACCTGATGTGCCGCGGCCGCAAGCGCGGTCTCGCCGGCATCATCGCGACGCAGCGCCTCGCCAAGCTCGCCAAGAACGTCGCGGCGGAAGCGTCGAACTTCCTGATGGGCCGCACCTTCCTCGACATCGACATGGCGCGGGCCGCCGACCTGCTCGGCCTCGAGCGGCGCCAAGCCGAGAGCTTCCGCGATCTCGAGCGCGGCCATTTCATCGCGCTGGGTCCGGCCTTGTCGAAGCGGCCGCTGCCGATCGCCATCGGGCCGGTGGCGACCTCGGCCCGCTCGTCGAGCCCCAAGCTCGTGCCGCTGCCGAGCCCGGCCGCCGGCGACTCCTTACGCGAGCTGATCCTGACGCCGTCGGAGAACGAGCCGGTCTGGACCCCGGCACCCCGCCCGGCGCCGGCGCCGCGGGCGAGCCCGGCCGACCTGCTGCAGCAGCTCGCCCAGTACCGCCCGCCGGAGCCGGTCGAGGCGCCGCCGAGCATGACCGATGCGGAGCGTGAGGCTGCCCTCGCCGACATCCTGCGCGAGATCGCCGCCGACCCGGATTCGGGCCATCACCCGATCGCGGTGCTCTACCAGGATTTCCTGGTGCGCTGCCGGATGCGCCGGCTGCCGGGCGAGCCCCTCGATCTCGGCCGCTTCCGCCGCCGCTTGGCCATCGCGCGGGCCGGCGTCGACGGCGAGGCGGCGGAGGGCGACGAGGCCGATGCCGTGATGGCGGCCTGCGCCGGCCTGCCGGAGGAGGTGCAGGGCCTGTTCCTGCTGCTGGCGCGCGCCGCCCGCGCGGGCGCGCCGTGCCCCTCCGACGACGCGCTCGCCCGGGCCATCGGCTCGCGCTCGCCCGGCCGGGCGCGGCGGCTGCTCGCCTATGTCGAGAGCCGCGGCGCCGCGGTGTGCCGCACCGATTTCCGCGGCAACCGCGTCGTCGCCCTGCCGGCCCTCGGCTGCGAGACCGCCCCCGGCAACCCGAAGGGCAGCCACGAGGAGCCCGCCGGCCTGTTCGCGGCCGAGTAGGGACGGTCAGGCCCGCGAGGCCCGGAATCCGGTGGGGACGATCTCGCCCCGGCGCGCATAGGCGAGGCCGCCCGTCAGGCCGAGCAGCACCAGGGCGGGCACCGCCATCGTGACCGGGTCGCCGGCGCGCAGGTGGCTGACCGCCGCGCCGACCATCACGACGGCGAGAAGCAGCGCACCGTGGGCCACGGTGGCCTGCCCCCACAGCAGGATCGCGCCGAGGGC
The DNA here is from genome assembly GCF_001043955.1 of Methylobacterium tarhaniae. Lineage (GTDB taxonomy): Bacteria > Pseudomonadota > Alphaproteobacteria > Rhizobiales > Beijerinckiaceae > Methylobacterium > Methylobacterium tarhaniae. The sequence continues at coordinate 11,265 of NZ_LABZ01000006.1, forward strand.
CTGGGCCGCCCCGACCGCATACATGAACCAGAGCGGATAGCCGAAGCGGGCGAAGCCCGCGACCTCGAACGGCACGGCGGCGAATTTCATGCCGGCCGCCGCCACGAAGACGGCGGTGAGCAGGCCGCGCAGCAGGAGGCCGCCGAAGCGCGGCCCGGTCGAGGTCGGTGTCATGATCGCAATCTCCGCTCGTCATACGACGTCCGCTGCGATCCGAAGGAATCGTCCGGATCGCGGATCGCCTGTGCCGGCTCGTCCGCCGCGACGGGTGAGTAGCTTTGCGGGATTGCGTCGTGATTGCGTGCTGTGTGTCGTCAGGCCTGGGCGCTCTCGTCCCGCCTGTAGAGGATCTGGCGGAAGCTGGCGCAGAGATGGGCCTCCGGCATCTCGTCGCCGTCCGGGCCCGGACCCTCCGGGTCGGCTGCGGCGGCGAGCTGCTGGGCCGCGAAGACGGCGCCGGGCCGGCCGGTCATCAGCTCCTCCACCCGGTCGAGCAGGGCGCAGACCTGAGCCTCCCGCAGCACCCCGGCAGCGTGAAGCGCCCGGATCAGCTCGGTCGTCAGTCCCTCGAGGGCGACGAGCCGGTCTTCCATCTCCCGCCCGTCGATCTCCCGCCCGTTCATGACCGTGCCCGCCTGTGAACCCATGATCGGCCCCATGCCCGCCACCCGCCTCGCCCGGCGACGGTTCAGGGAAGCATGCAGAGACGAACGGGGCGCCAACCTTTTCACTCAAGTTCTACGAGATTTTGAGATTTCCGCCTGCCGTTTACCCGGATTGCGATCGCTCGTAACGGGTTGAATTATGGATGAATTGCGAGCCGTGCGCCAATCGGAAGGATGAATGGTTGGACGGCGGGGAGATGCCTGGCTGGATCCGAGATCAGGTCGGCCAGGACCGGGTCATGATCTAACGATCGGCCGGCCCGCCCATGCGCCTCGACCATCCTGGGCCGGGCCGGCCCGTGGCAGGACCATCGGTCGCGTCGTTCTCATGCACCGCGCATTAAGTCTCACGGGGGATTGTAGCGGAGGACGGGCTCACGGTCTTGCGACCGGTCAGGCTCCTGGCGATGCTACCTTCGGCGCTTGTGAAATCGTGACTGACACGTTGAAGTTGCATATCCAGCCTGAGCCGGAGCCGGGTGTCCAGCCGATCCAGATCCGGGTCAGCGGGCGCTACCTGCTGCCTGGCGGCGCGGAGCATGTCTGCGAAACCCGCAGCCTCTCCCTCGCGACGATCGAGGTGCTGGCGCCGGAGGCTGGCTTGCCGGGCGATTTCGTCACGCTCTACCTCGACGATGTCGGCCCGGTGGCCGGAGCGATACGGACCATCTCGGCGGACGGGTTCACCCTCGCGGTGGAGGTCGGGCCCGAGCGCCGGGCCCGCTTCGCGGCCCGCCTGGACTGGCTCGCCGGCCAGGCGCGCGGGCAGGCCGACCAGCGCAGCGACCCGCGCATCGTGCCGAATGTCCGCGCCGTCGAGATCCGCCGCGCCGACGGCCGGGTCGTTCCGGGAATGGTGATCGACCTGTCCATGACCGGCGCGGCGATCGCCGCGACGGAGGTCCCGCCGGTCGGCGAGGCGGTCACGGTCGGGAAGCGAAGGGCCACCGTGGTGCGCCACATCGAGAACGGTTTCGCCGCCACCTTCCGGCTGCCGTTCCGGCCCGAGACCTTCGGCCAGCACATCGTGCTCTGATGCGATCGGGCCAGTCAGAAGAAAGCCGCCCTCGCGGGCGGCCCGAAGTCTTGGAGGAACGCCCGTCAGGGCCCCGTCCTTGTGCCATCGGCCGGCCCCCGGCGGCGTGCGCGGGCGCACATGCCCGATGAGCATGCGTGCCTGACAAGCATCCGCGCCCGCCGCGAGGCGCGTTCCGGATCGTTCCCCCGGGCCGGCACGGGCACTCATCTGCCGTTGCGGAAAGTACAACCATCGGCGGGCACGGAACTTTAATCCGGTTGCGGCGAGATCGCGCGCAGGGCGTAACGATCGCGCCGCGGCCGGGGGAACGGGATGCAGGGCAATCATCGGGGCAGCGGGATCGGGCGGCTCGACCGCAGCCCGGACCGGGACCACGGCGGCGACATCCGCATCGTCGTCGCGCCCGCGCCGCACGAGCATAGGAAGGAGCGGGTCTCGTCGTACCTGCCGTGGCCGGTCAAGCTCGTCCTGAAGCTCGGGCTTCTGGTGGCGGGATTCGTTGCCGTCGTGGTGCTGCCGAACTACCTCGATTGCCGCGGCCAGCGGGATGCGGGCCTGTTCTACTACGGCATGTCGGTCGCGACCTGCACGCGCCAGACCATCTACGGCCAGATCGGCACCACGCAGAAGCGGTTCGAGGACATCGCCCGCGCGATCGCCGCGCGCTGACCACGGCCAGGCTGGGGACTCTGTCAGGTCGCGGACAAACAGACAAGGCGCACCGACACGGGGCGCCTTGCATGGGGGAGCCTGTCTCGCCCGCGGAGACTGCCTTAGTTAAGGGCCAGTCCCCTCCGGAACGAGGATGAGCCCCCGATGTTCCCAGACGTGAAGCTTCACATCGCCGGCGAGTGGCGCAACGGCGCCACCGGCCAGACGATGCCGATCCTCAACCCGGCCACGGGCGAGACCCTGAGCCAGCTCGCGGTCGCGACCCGCCAGGACCTCGACCAGGCCCTTGAGGCGGCCGATCGCGGCTTCAAGGCCTGGCGCAAGGTCTCGGCCTTCGAGCGCAGCAAGGTGCTGCGCAAGGCCGCCAACCTGATGCGCGAGCGCGCCGACGAGATCGCCCGGATCATGACCCTGGAGCAGGGCAAGCCGGTGGCGGAAGCCAAGATGGAGGTGCTCGGCGCCGCCGACACCATGGACTGGTTCGCCGAGGAAGGCCGGCGCGCCTACGGACGGGTGATCCCGCCCCGGGCCGAGGGCGTGATGCAGCTCGTGATCCGCGAGCCGGTCGGCCCGGTCGCGGCCTTCACGCCCTGGAACTTCCCGATCAACCAGGCGGTGCGCAAGGTTTCGGCGGCGCTCTGCACCGGCTGCTCGGTGATCCTGAAGGGTCCCGAGGACACCCCGGCGAGCTGCACCGCCCTGATCCAGGCCCTGCTCGATGCCGGCGTGCCGGGCGACGTGCTCGGCCTCGTCTACGGCGACCCGGCGGAGATTTCTTCCTATCTCATCCCCCATCCGGTGATCCGCAAGATCACCTTCACGGGCTCGACCGCGATCGGCAAGGAGCTGGCGGCGCTCGCCGGCAAGCACATGAAGCGCGCCACGATGGAGCTGGGCGGCCACGCCCCGGCGATCGTCTTCCGCGACGCCGACGTGCAGAAGGCCGTGAAGGTGCTCGGCGCCAACAAGTACCGCAATGCCGGCCAGGTCTGCGTCGCACCGACCCGCTTCCTCGTCCACGAGTCGGTGTTCGACGCCTTCGTGGACGGCTTCGTCGGCTTCTCCCGCGACCTCAAGGTCGGCAACGGCCTGGAGCAGGGCGTGACGATGGGCCCGCTCGCCCATGGCCGCCGCATCGAGGCGATGGAGGGCTTCGTGGCCGATGCCGAGCAGAAGGGCGCGCAGCTGCGCACCGGCGGCAAGCGCATCGGCAACCAGGGCAACTTCTTCGAGCCGACGGTCTTCACCGACGTGCCGCTCGACGCCCGGATCATGAACGAGGAGCCCTTCGGGCCGATCGCCGCGATCCAGCGCTTCTCGGACGACGAGGAAGCCTTCGCGGAAGCCAACCGCCTGCCCTACGGCTTGGCCGCCTACGCCTATACCCGCTCGGCCGAGACGGCGACCAAGCTCGCCACGCAGGTCGAGAGCGGCATGATGTCGATCAACCACCACGGCATCGCCCTGCCGGAGACGCCCTTCGGCGGCGTCAAGGATTCCGGCTACGGCAGCGAGGGCGGCTCGGAGGCGATCGAGGCCTACCTCAACACCAAGTTCGTCACCCAGGCGGGCTTCTGACCGGGGAGGGGGCCGGCCCGCCGGCCCCTCTTCGCCCCCTCCGCCCACCACTCTCTTCCGCCGGCGAAATAGGGGTTGCCAAGCCAGGGCGGACCCCTTAGATCCCACCTCACCGGCGGGGCGCACCGCTCCCCCCGGTCAGGCGCCCGTAGCTCAGCTGGATAGAGCACCAGACTACGAATCTGGGGGTCAGAGGTTCGAATCCTTTCGGGCGCGCCATTTCTTCTCACCAACGTCACCAGCAGTGGCGCGACAGGCGCGCAAAGATTGCCGGTGTTTCCGGCATCTTGCTAGCCATCGGATGCGATGCCCGGTCCGTCTGCTTCCGCCTGCTCTCCCATGGCGTCGACGATCTCGGTTCGGTAACGCGTCGCGGGACACGGCCTGCTCCCCGCTGGACCTTTCGAACCGGGCGGGCTTTCGCGAGCAATCCACGTCGTCGCCCGCGGCCTCTTCTCTCCGTTCCTGATTGAGATCCCTTATCGCTGCTGCTTGCCGGCAGGACCGGCGCGATGCCGCGGCCCATCGATCATGGGAAAGTCCGATCATGGGAAATTCTCTGTCCATCCTGGCGCCATGACTTGATTATCCCGTCATTAACCGTGTTCAACGCTACCGCGTGCGTCGGCACGACTAGATCGAGAGATCGTCGATTGCGCCTGCTCCCGGCGATGATTTGGGGCGCGCCCGGTGCGTTTACCGGCGACTCAGGTTTGCATGAGATTTTGGCTGCGACGACCGGCATCGGTGGCGGGGTTTGTACGTGCGTTGCTTCAAGCTCCTGCTGCTGTCCGGAACCCTGTGCCTGCTCCCGGCCCTTGCCCCGGCGCAGGAATGTCGGCCCGGGGCGCTCGGCACCGCGCGCACCCTCGAAGTGCCGTTCACGCAGGGGCCGGTCGGCCGGGCGAGCTACCGGCGCGCCCTGCCGCTGGAGCGCGGCGAGGTGGTGCTGACCTTCGACGACGGGCCGCTGCCCCGGCGCACCCACGCCGTCCTCGACGCCCTCAAGGCCGAATGCGTGAAGGCGACGTTCTTCGTCGTCGGCCGCATGGTGGCGCAATTTCCCGATACCCTGCGCCGCACCGCCGCCGAGGGCCACACCATCGCGACCCATACCTGGTCGCACCTTTACCTGAACCGGGTCCGCAGCCCGGAGGTGCGGCGCGATCAGATCAACGGGGGCCTCGAGGCCGCCCGCGCCGTCCTCGCCGAGGGCGAGCCGGCCCTGTCGCCGTTCTTCCGCTTCCCCGGCCTCGGGCATGGCCCGGCCCTCGACCGCGCCGCCATGGCGCAGGGACTGGTGCCGTTCAGCGTCGACGTCGACGGCGACGACTGGAAGACGATCACCCCGGCGGCTCTGCTCCGGCGGGTGCTCACGCGCCTCGATGCGGCAGGGCGGGGGATCGTCCTTCTCCACGACATCCAGCCCCGGACCGTCGCGATCCTGCCGGACTTGCTGCGCCAGCTGAAGGTGCGCGGCTACCGCATCGTCCACGTGGTGCCGGCGCAAGGGGACACCCGGGCCGCCCTCGCGGCCCTGAACCCGGCGCAGGGAAAGCGGATCCGCCTCGCCCTCGACCGGCTCGGCGCTCGCATGGCGGCCCTGCGCGTCGCCGCCCGCCCGCCGGAGAAACCCGCTGGCGCCGCGCCGGCGATCTTCGCCGAGGACGGCCCGCTCCTCCTGCGGGCGGGGCTGTTCGAGGAGGCGGCGGAGGCACCGCCGGCCCGGGAGCAGGGCAGGTCCGGCGAGGCCGTCCGCGTCGTCCTGGTCGCCGATGCGGCGCTGCCCCCCGGTGCCGCGCCTCGGGCCGGCTGGAGCGGGTTCGTGGAGCTCGGCCCGGTTCCGCAGCCGGCGGGCTTCCGGCCCGTCGCCGAGATGGGGCGCCCGCCCGCGCGATGAGCCCAAGCCCGCCCATCCTCCCCCGGCGAGTCCCGATCCGGAAAGCCTCCACGATGCGCCGCCTCGGCCGGCTCCTGCCCGCTCTCCTTCTCTGCAATGCCGGTGCCGCCCAGGCGATGCGCGCCGACGAGTCGCCGGCCGGCTGGTGGGCGCCGACCCTGCGGGACTGCGCCGACCCGGCGAGTCCCCGGGTGTTCGAGATCCGGCTGAAGCCGGCGGCCGAGGCGCGGCTCGCGGCGCACGACCTGCGCTGCCGGATCGACCGGGTCTCCGACACGGCGATCGGCTACCGTCTCCACATGCGTTGCCACCGCTCGGCGGAGGATCTGCGGGCCGGCATCCGTGGCGAGGCTCGACAGATCGTCGTCGACGCGATCGGGCCGGTGACCATGCGGGCGGATGGGCAGCGCGTCTATCGCTGCCGCTCCCGCCCGACCGCCGAGACGCCGCACGGCCCGCTCGCGACCCAGGTGCCCGCGACGGTACCGGCCTTGCCGCTGCCGGACGCGCCGATGCGCCTGGCCTCCCTCCACCCCGAGCCGGTTCCGGCCGCATCGTCCGCCGCTCCGAGCCTCGTGCCGGACGCCCCCCTGCGTCTGGCCGCGCTCCCCACGGCACCGCTGCCGGCACCGCGCCAGGCCGCTCCGATCCCGGCTTCCCCGGGCCTCACGCCCGCGCCCGCCGCCCTGCCGGCGGTGCGGCGGGGCAGGGTGGTCGGCTATCCCGGCACGCAGGGCGCCGGCACGATCGTGGTCGATACCGCGGCGCGCTTCCTCTACCTCGTGCGCGGCGACGGCACGGCTCTGCGATACCGGGTGGCGGTCGGGCGTCCCGGCACGGCCTGGAAGGGCGTCGAGTCCGTCACCGCGAAGCAGGAATGGCCGCAATGGACGCCGACGCCGGAGATGCGGCGCAGTCGGCCCGGCCTGCCGCGCCACGTCGTCGGCGGTCCGCGCAATCCCCTGGGGGCCCGGGCACTCTATCTCGGCTCCTCGCTCTACCGCATCCACGGCACCACCGATCCGGGTTCGATCGGACGGGCCGCTTCGGCCGGGTGCTTCCGCATGCTGAACGAGGACGTGATCGAACTCTATCGCTTCGTGCCCGTCGGCACCAAGGTCGAGGTGATCTGACCCGCGCTCGGAACGATGGGCCGCCCGCCCGATTGCCTTGTGGGACGGCACACGCTCTCACAGGAGGCATCGATGGCCCAGGACGACCGGGACCGGCAGGAAGCGATCTCGAACGGCCCCAATGCCCGCCCGCGCGACGAGACGATCGCCCAGACCGGCCCGGGCCTGCCAAACGACAGCAGCCCCCCGGTCACGGTCGACGAGGCCGAAGCCAAGCGCATCGAGGAGAAGATCCGCTCGATGTGAGAGCCTGTTTGATTGAAACGACGAAATTGAAGCGCACCATCCTCATCCCGGGGCCGCGCAGCGGAGCCCGGGATCCATAAACGCCGACGAGTCCGAATGGGGCGGAGCGTTGGTCGCTTGCTCCTGGAGTGTCAGGGGCTATGGATTCCTGGCTATCGACTTCGTCGATCTCCCGGGCGGCGTAGAGAAGCGCTGTATCTGTTCCAGATGGCTGGCGGGACGAGTCACCAGGCTCTCAGATGCGTGCGTCGCATTTCGGCGCAAGTTTCGCAATCCGATAAACCGGCAGCACCTGAACTTCGCTCATGTGCGACGACGTTCGGTTAGATCGGCACCACGAACGTCACGCCGACACGGCCGCGCCGGCGCCAGACCACGCGGCAGCGGCGCATCACGAACTCACCCGCGATCGCCAGCGTGATCGCGTCCGGCACGACGGTTCCAGCCGGGACCACCAGCGTCGCGCCGAAAGGTGAAATGTTCGAAATACGACAATCCAGTACGGGTGTCGGCGAGTCGAAGATGATCTCTCCGCGAGATCCCGCCGACCCGGCCCGTGATGCGTAAAATAGATCCATGCTCCGGCCTCGGGCCATCACGACGAACGATTATTGCTCAAGATTGCCGCTCTCGCCCAGAGGAAATCGCGCGGAGGTCCTCGGCTCGAGGGCCTGGCTCACCGATCCACGCCGTGCCGAGCCGACGCTGGCCTCCGCTCCGGCAATCGTGGCGCGAAGCTTGCTGAGACCGCAAGCGTGACCGTGGCGACCCCGCGTTCCGCCTTGACCGAGCACTCGGACCGGGGCGAACCTTGTGGGAGAGAGCCGGCTCCCCAGGGGCTCGGGCACGGCTCGCGACAGACAGGCCCCGCAGGCAGGACATGCGCCCATGGACCGCAGGACGTTTCTGAAAGGCTCGGCCGCCCTCGGCGCGGCCGGCATGGCGCCGCAACTCGCCGCCCCGGCGCTCGCGCAGCCGGCCAAGGTGCTGCGCTTCGTGCCGCAGGCCAACCTCGCCAACTTCGATCCGATCTGGGGGACGCAATACGTCGTCCGCAACGCCGCCGCCCTCGTCTGGGACATGCTCTACGGCGTCGACGCGCAGCTCAAGCCTCAGCGCCAGATGGTCGAATCGGAAGAGGTCTCGGCCGACGGCCTGACCTGGACCTTCCGCCTGCGGCCCGGCCTCAAGTTCCACGACGGCGAGCCCGTCCTGTCGAAGGACGTGGTGGCGAGCCTCACCCGCTGGATGGCCCGCGACCCGATGGGCCTCATGATCCGGGCGGTGCAGACCGAACTCGTGCCGGTCGACGACCGCACCTTCCGCTGGCAGCTCAAGAAACCGTTTCCCAAGCTCCTGCTGGCCTTGGGCAAGAACAACGCGCCCTGCGCCTTCATCATGCCGGAGCGGATCGCCAAGACCGACCCGTTCACGCAGATCACCGAGTATGTCGGCTCCGGCCCGATGAAGTTCGCCCGAGCCGAGTGGGTGCCCGGCGCCCGCGCGGTCTTCGAGAAGTTTACGGACTACAAGCCGCGCGACGAGCCGTCCTCCTGGCTTGCCGGCGGCAAGCGCATGCTGCTCGACCGGGTCGAGTGGGTGATCATGCCCGATCCGGCCACCGCCTCGGCGGCGTTGCAGAACGGCGAGGTCGATTGGTGGGAGAACCCGATTCCGGATCTCGTCCCGCTCCTGCGCAAGAACACCAACATCAACGTCGATATCGCCGACCCCCTCGGCAATATCGGCTCGTTCCGGATGAACCACCTGCATCCGCCCTTCGACAACCCGAAGATCCGCCAGGCCGTGCTCATGGGCATGAACCAGGAGGATTACATGCGGGCGCTGATCGGCGACGACGACAAGCTGTGGAAGCCGCTACCCGGGTTCTTCACCCCGGGCACCCCGCTCTACAGCGAGGCGGGCGGCGCCAAGATCGGCAAGGGCGACCTCGCGGCGGCCAAGAAGCTCCTGGCGGAGGCCGGCTACAAGGGCGAGCCGGTGGTCTGCGTGGTGGCGCAGGATCAGTCGATCACCAAGAACATGGGCGACGTGACCGCCGACCTGCTCAAGCAGATGGGCATGAAGGTCGATTTCGTCGCCACCGACTGGGGCACGGTGGGCACCCGCCGCGCCTCGAAGGCGCCGCCGTCGCAGGGCGGCTGGAACATGTTCCACACCTGGCATGCCGGCGCCGATTGCATCAACCCGGCGGTCTATCCGGCGATCCGGGCCAACGGCGACAAGGCCTGGTTCGGCTGGCCCGACCTGCCGCCGGTCGAGGCCGGCATCGCCGAGTGGTTCGACGCGGCCGATCCCGCCGCCGAGAAGGCGGCGATCGACAAGGTGAATGCCGCGGCGGTGGCGGGCGGCGTCTACGTGCCGACCGGCTATTTCCTCGGCTACCAGGCCTGGCGCAAGACCGTGACCGGCGTGGGCAAGGGGCCGTTGCCCTTCACCTGGGGCGTGTCCAAGGCCTGAGGAAAACCCTGTGTTCGGCTTCCTCGTCAGGCGCGTCCTCGCCGTCATCCCGGTGATGGCGGTGGTCGGGCTGTTCGTGTTCAGCCTGCTCTCGCTCGCCCCCGGCGACCCGGCGGCTCTCATCGCCGGCGACCAGGCCTCGCCGGCCGATATCGAGCGCATCCGCGCCTCGCTCGGCCTCGACCGGCCCTTCCTGGTCCGCTTCGGCGAGTGGGCCTGGCGCATCCTGCACGGGGATCTCGGCACCTCGATCTTCACCAACCTGCCGGTCACCACCATGATCGGGCAGCGGGTGCAGCCGACCGTGTCGCTGATGCTGGTGACGCTCGCCTTCGCCGTCCTGGTGGCGGTACCGCTCGGCGTCCTGGCGGCCTGGAAGGCGGGGCGGCTGGTCGATCGTCTCGTGATGGGCGGGGCGGTGCTCGGCTTCTCGGTCCCGGTCTTCGTCGTCGGCTACCTGCTCGCCTACGTCTTCGCCCTCGAGCTCGGCTGGCTGCCGGCGCAAGGCTACACGCCGATCGAGCAGGGGATCGGCCCCTGGTTCGCCAGCCTGGTCCTGCCGGCGCTGACTTTGGGCCTCGTCTACATCGCGCTGATCGCCCGGGTCACCCGGGCGACGATGCTCGACGTGCTGCAACAGGATTACGTGCGCACCGCCCGGGCCAAGGGCGTGGCGCAGGGGAGCGTGCTGTTCGTCCACGCGCTCAAGAACGCCGCGGTGCCGATCGTCACGGTGATCGGCATCGGCATCGCGCTGCTCATCGGCGGCGCCGTCGTCACCGAGACGGTGTTCGCGATTCCCGGCCTCGGCCGCCTCACCGTCGATGCGATCCTGCGCCGCGACTACCCGGTGATCCAGGGCGTGGTGCTGCTGTTCAGCTTCACCTACGTGCTGGTGAACCTCGCGATCGACCTCCTCTACACCCTCATCGACCCGAGGATCCGCTATTGAGCGCCGCCCACCCCCTGGGGGGTCAATCTCCGGGACCCGAGGCGCCCCCCGGCCTCGCGGTCGCCGCGCCGCTGCCCGACCTCTACCCGCCGCGAAAGGCTTACGGCCGGATCCGCCGGACCTGGCGGCGCCACCCGACCATCGTGATCGGCGGCGCCATCCTGCTGATCGTCGCCCTGATGGCGGTGCTCGCCCCCTATCTCGGCACCGTCGACCCGACGGCGATCGCGCCGTCGCGCCGGACGCGGGCGCCGTCGGCACAGTATTGGTTCGGCACCGACATGCTCGGGCGCGACCTCTACTCGCGTGTCGTCTACGGCGCCCGGGTCTCGCTCCTCGTCGGCTTCGCGGTGGCCCTCTTCGCCTCGATCGCCGGGCTCGTCGTCGGCCTCGTCTCCGGCATGGTGCGATGGGCCGACGGGATCATCATGCGGATCGTCGACGGCCTGATGTCGATCCCGCCCATTCTGCTGGCCATCGCCCTGATGGCGCTCACGCGGGGCTCGATCGAGAACGTGATCCTGGCGATCACCGTGGCGGAGATCCCGCGCGTCGCGCGGCTGGTGCGCGGCGTGGTGCTGTCGCTGCGCGAGCAGCCCTATGTCGAGGCCGCGGTGACCACCGGCACCCGCATGCCGATGATCATCTGGCGCCACATCCTGCCCAACACCCTCGCGCCGATGACCGTGCAGGCGACCTATATCTGCGCGTCCGCCATGATCGCCGAATCGATCCTCTCGTTCATCGGCGCGGGCGTGCCGCCGGCCACCCCCTCCTGGGGCAACATCATGGCCGAGGGACGGGCGCTCTGGCAGGTGAAGTTCACCATCATCCTGTTCCCGGCGATCTTCCTGTCCCTCACCGTGCTCGCCGTGAACCTCGTCGGCGACGGGTTGCGCGACGCCCTCGACCCGCGGATGGCGAAAGATGTGTGAGGGCCTGCTTGCCTCCGGCGGTTCTGCCACCCTCCATCGTCATCCCGGGGCCGCGCGGCGGAACCCGGGATCCATCACCGCCAACGGTTCGGAGCGAGTCGGACCGCGATCCGCTTCGTTCGTCGACGTCAGCGGTCACGGATCCCGGATTCTCGGCTGCGCCGAGCCCCGGGATGACGCGCAGGGTGTCGGATCCGGGGATGGTTCCACCTTGATCTTGTCGATGATCCCGCCCCGGAGACGACGCCCGTGACGCTCCTCTCCGTCGAGAACCTCCAGGTTCATTTCCGCACGCCGGACGGGGTCAACCGCGCCGTCGACGGCGTCTCCTTCGCGATTCGAGCCGGCGAGACCCTGGCGATCGTCGGCGAATCCGGCTGCGGCAAGTCGGTGACCTCGATGTCGATCCTGCGGCTCCTGCCCGAGCCGCCGGCGCGGCTCGCCGGCGCCATCCGGTTCGATGGGCGCGACCTCCTTCAGCTCCCCGAGCGCGAGATGCGCCACATCCGCGGCAACGCCATCAGCGTGATCTTCCAGGAGCCGATGACCTCGCTGAACCCGGTCCTGACCGTGGGCCGGCAGATCGGCGAGACCCTGCGCCTGCACCAGGGCCTGTCGCGCAAGGACGCTGAGGAGCGGGCGGTGGAGATGCTGACGCTGGTCGGCATCCCCGAGCCGCGGCGCCGGGTGCGGGAATACCCGCACCAGCTCTCCGGCGGCATGCGCCAGCGGGTGATGATCGCCATCGCGCTCGCCTGCTCGCCGAAGCTCCTCATCGCCGACGAGCCGACCACGGCCCTCGACGTGACGATCCAGGCCCAGATCCTCGACCTGATGCGCGACCTCAAGCGGCGCGTCGGCGCCGCCATCATGCTGATCACCCACGATCTCGGCGTGGTGGCCGAGGTCGCCGACCGTGTGGTGGTGATGTATGCCGGCCGCAAGGTCGAGGAGGCGGCGGTCCGCGACCTCTTCCGCTCACCCCGCCACCCCTACACGCGGGGCCTGATGGGCGCCGTTCCGCGCCTCGGCGCCGCCGAGCAGCCGGGTGCGCCGCAGCGCCTCGCCGAGATCCCCGGCATGGTGCCGAGCCTGAAGACCCGCATCGACGGCTGCGTCTTTGCCGGCCGCTGCCCCTCCGCCACCGATCTCTGCCGCAGCCACGCCCCGGCATTGGAGCCGAAGGCGCCGGGCCACCTCGCCGCCTGCCACTATGCGCCGAAGGACGCGCTCGCCGCGTGACCACGCCCCTTCTCGCGGTCGACGACCTGCGCAAGCACTTCCTCCTCGGCGGCGGCCTGCTCGGCCGCCATGCCCGCAGCCTCAAGGCGGTGGACGGCGTCTCGTTCACCCTCGAGAAGGGCGAGACCCTCTCCCTCGTCGGCGAATCCGGCTGCGGCAAGTCCACGGTCGCCCGCAGCCTGATGCGGCTGTTCCCGCCGACCTCCGGCCAGGTGGTGCTCGGGGGCCGACGCATCGACGATTTGTCGGCCGGGGCGCTCCGCCCCCTGCGCCGGCGGATCCAGATGGTCTTTCAGGATCCGTTCTCCTCGCTCAATCCCCGGATGCGGGTGCGCGACATCCTGGCCGAGCCGATCCGCAATTTCGGCCTGGCCCGGAACCGCGCCGATCTCGACGGGCGCCTCGCCGCCCTGATGGAGCGGGTCGGCCTGCCGCGGGAGGCCCTGTCGCGGTTCCCGCATGAATTCTCCGGCGGCCAGCGCCAGCGCATCGGCATCGCCCGGGCGCTTGCCGCCGAGCCCGACCTGATCATCTGCGACGAGGCGGTCTCGGCCCTCGACGTCTCGGTCAAGGCGCAGATCGTCAACCTGCTGCAAGACTTGCAGAAGGAACTGGACTTGGCGCTCCTGTTCATCTCGCACGACCTCGCCATCGTCGAGCACATGACCCACCGGGTAGCGGTGATGTATCTCGGCAAGATCGTCGAGATCGGCCCGCGCCGCGAGATCTTCCTGGCGCCCCGGCACCCCTACACCCAGGCTCTGCTCTCCGCCGTTCCGGTGCCGGAGCCCGATGCCGGCCGCACCCGCATCGTGCTGCGCGGCGACGTGCCGAGCCCGATCAACCCGCCCGCCGGCTGCCGCTTCCACACCCGCTGCCCGCACGCCTTCGAGCGTTGCCGCACCGAGGAGCCGCGACTCGATCCGGTCGGCGGAGACCATTTCGCCGCCTGCCACCTCGACGGCGCCGCCCTGCCGGCGCAGGCCGCGTGACCGGTTTTCCACAGTGTTCAAGATCAGGAACAGAATTGTGCAGCACGAGCTGATCCTGCGGGGCGCCCGCATCATCGATCCCTCGCAGAACCACGACGGCATCGCCGATGTCGCCTTCACGAACGGCCTTGTCTCGGGCTTCGGCCGCGACCTGCCCGTTGGGGAGGGGTCGGTGGTCCGGGAAATGAACGGGGCGATCGTCACCCCGGGCCTCATCGACCTGCACACCCACGTCTATTGGGGCGGCACCTCGCTCGGCATCGACGCCGACGCGTTCTGCCGGCTCTCCGGCGTCACCACCTCGGTCGATACCGGCAGCGCCGGGCCCGGCAACTTTCCGGGTTTCCGCAAGCACGTGATCGAGCGCTCCGAGGCCCGCATCCTCGCCTACCTGCACGTCTCGTTCGCGGGCATCTACGGCTTCTCCAAGACCGTGATGGTCGGCGAGAGCCAGGACATGCGCCTGATGGCGCCCCGCGAGGCGGTCGCGGTGGCGGAGGCCAACCGCGACGTGATCATCGGCATCAAGGTCCGGGTCGGCGCCCACGCCTCGGGCACGCAAGGCACGGCGCCCCTCGAGATCGCCCTCCAGGTCGCCGAGGAGACCGGCCTGCCGCTGATGGCCCATATCGACGAGCCGCCGCCGAGCTACGAGGCGGTGCTGGCGATGCTGCGCCCCGGCGACGTGCTCACCCACGCCTTCCGGCCGTTCCCGAACTCACCCGTCACCGCGCAAGGCGCCGTGAAGCCCGCGGTCCGCGAGGCGCGCGAGCGCGGCATCCTGTTCGACATCGGCCACGGCAAGGGCTCCTTCGCCTTCAAGACCGCCCGGGCCATGCTGGCCGGCGGCTTCCACCCGGACACGATCTCGTCGGACGTGCACGCCCTCTGCATCGACGGCCCTGCCTTCGACCAGGTCACCACGATGTCGAAGATGCTCTGCCTCGGGATGAGCCTCAACGAGGTCGTCGCCGCCGTGACGGTGAATGCCGCGGTGGCGCTCAAGCGCATGGAATACGGCACCCTGAAGGTCGGGGCGCTCGGCGACGCGACGGTGCTCGCCGTGCGCGAGGGCGCCTTCGACTACGTCGACGTGCTGGGCGAGCACATGACCGGGGACCGGCGGATCACGTCGGAGGGTGTGGTGCTGCGCGGGCGGTGGTGGCATCCGATCTGAGAGCCTGTCCGAGCGATTGCGCCGACCGACCTGGTATGCACGCCGCAAACTCTCAGTGTCGTCCCGGGCCTCGTCGAAGACGGGAAACCGGATCCATCACCGCCGACGGCACAGAACAAGGCGGCCTGCATTCCGCCTCATCCTGAGACGTCGACAGTGATGGATCCCGGGGTCCGCTGGGAAAGGCCCCCGAACGACGAGGCGGTTTCGGAGTCGGCCGGCCGCATCAAACAGGCTCTTCGGACAGCGCTATTATGATATGGAAGGATTCGTCAGTGACATCACCGGATCTCCCATATGCCAATCTCCGAGAGCTACCGCCAGCAGAACGCCGAATTGCATAACCGCTATGCGTCATATGGCACGTCAAGCAAAAGGTGGCATGACAAGGTCAACGAACTCTCGGAAAAGCTCAATCCAAAAAGCATTCTTGATTACGGATGCGGCAAAGGATTGCTGGCGGCAGGCCTTCCGGCACTGTCGATCCGCGAATATGACCCTGCCATTCCAGGTAAGGACAAAATACCGGAATCTGCCGATCTCGTAATATGCACCGATGTGCTGGAGCATGTCGAGCCGGATATGCTTGAAGCGGTACTTTCAGACCTGGCAAGGGTCACGCAACTCTGCGCATTTCTCAATATCGCGATCCGTCCGGCAAAGAAGGTACTTTCCGATGGCCGGAACGCTCATCTCATTATCGAGCCTCCGGAATGGTGGCAGGCGCATATCGAGCGGTTCTTCACGATACTCAGCTGGGATGTCGTTCCGCAAATGGAGGTGAATGCGCTCGTTGCTCCGACGGCGCAGGCTGAAGCGATACTCTCACAATTAGCTCTGCCTGGGCACGTCGATGTCGGACGGTAAGCTGGAGCGATGCTGGCAGCCGGGGCAGTGAATGGACGGGAGCAGGTTTTTGAACCGCCGCACGGCGTTGCCGTCAATCGCGCCCCAGCGACTTTCCGCCGCCCGTTCGCGGGCTCGATCTCGCCCGAGATCATCGAGAACGCCGTCAACCGCAATCGTGGGCCGCTGGACTCCCTGCGCCACGGCGTCACCCGGAACCTCAAATGCGTGCTCGGTAGCGCTCAGCCATCTTCGCTTGGCGCCTCAAAGTCGAGCGGCTTGCTCGTCGCGCCCTCGCTGATCCATATTGATGTCAGTGCGTCATATAATTGAGTTGAGCCCCGCGCTAACATCGACTGCAATGCGCGGGTCCATGCGCCGGGGATGCGCAGCAGGCTCGAATGTCGCGCGCTCCACTTCGCCTGGCCGATCAGCAGGATCTCGGTGGCTCATAGAACCCCATGCCATATAGTTAACAGCCAACACGGGTGCCGTCGGGGCTCTCGCCGATCGGTATCCATGACCGCGTTTGCATCCGGACTTGGCCGAAAGCCTGATTGTAGGTGAGATCCCCGAAGACGAACTGCCCGCGCCGGCCGTTGCTGAGCGCCACGAGGGCCGACCCGGTCATGAGGCCGGCCTGCCGCGTGACGATCGCCTCGCCCCGCACTCGGGCGCCGCAGGTCACCGGGATCACGATCGTGGGGTTGGGGTCGCGCACCGACCAAGTGCCGGCGCAGCGGATCGACCCCGGGAAGGCCACCCAGAACTCGCCCACGCCGTTGCCGTAGCCTACCCGGCTGCGGCGCTGCCGTTCAGGAGCTGCCCAGTGATCGGGACGGCAAAGATCGACGCGGGCCGCGCACTCGCCAGGCCAGCCAGGAACACGATGACGAGGAGGGGAGAGAGACGAAAGCGGTTCATGCGCACCAGCCACCCGGTACACGTCGACAGAACCTCACCTCCACTCAGCCTGCGCCGACCACCCGGCCGTCATACCCTGTCTATGCAGAAGCGAGATCGACGGCACACAATGGTGGATGTCCGCAGAGCGTTTGGGCCGAATGACCTGACCTAACCGTCAAGGAGATATTCTGAATATTGAAAAATTATTTGGCGGAGAGAGAGGGACGATACGCCCAAGGTTGCCTAAGCCCTTGAGCCATTGAGATAGCAGCGTTTTTTCTCCTTGAAATGGGGGACACACCGGGGGACAGAGTGGGGGACAACTCCCATCTGAGCCCTCGTTGATGCCCTCTCCCAAGAAGCTCGGCAGACACCTCGAATGGCATGGCAACCGCATCCGTGTCGTTGTCCGTGTGCCTCCTTCCATGGTGGCGAAGGTCGGGAAGACGAAGCTCAAGGAGACCCTGGACACCACCGATCCGCTTGAAGCTGAGCGGGAGAAGGTGGACGTGATTAGGCGCCTTCGCGGGTCGCTGGACGGTACCCGTTCCGTTATCGTCCGGGCTGACCTGTCTAGCGAGGCCCTACAGTGGCGCGATTTGGTCGAGCGGGAGGACGAAGGCGATAAGGTCGTCAGCGGTGGGGAGGGCGGTGACACTCCCCTGTCCATTCGCGAAGTGCTTTCAGACCGCGTGGACGAGGTTGAGCAAAAGCACGGGTACGATGCAGGACAGACCTTCGCCGCTGTCGCCCTTGGCATACAGACGCCTCTCACGTCTCTTGTAGACCGATGGTTTGAGGAGCGTCATGATATGTCCCCCGGCTACCGGGAAGACATCAGGAGAGCCTTGAGCCTCCTCGAAGCGTGGTGCGGAGAGAAGCGGACGAACAAGACCGTGGAAGCGATTACGCCACGGGTAGCAGGTCGCTTCATCCATGACAGCTTCATCGCCACGAAGAAGCACCCGAAGTCAGCCAATAAGCACATCACGTGCCTGAGTTCCTACTGGAAGTGGCTCGTGAAGCGCCACGGCATCACAGTGAACCCATGGGCCGGACAGTCCATCTCTGCCAACATCCCGCAGCGCCGCGACATGCCCACGGCTCAAAAGCGACCCTTTACCGATAATGAGGTTCGCACGCTCCTGAACGGCATCCGCCTGCCCCGAGAGCGTGACATCTCCATCATCAGCGCCTTGAGCGGGATGCGCCTGGAAGAGGTCGCGGGCTTGCGGGTGAAGGACTGCGCTGACGGCTGCCTTCGCGTGACCGATGCGAAGACGCCTGCGGGTCTTCGGACCATCCCGGCTCACTCTGCCCTGGCACCGCTTATCGCCCGTAGGACGGCAGGGAAGGGGCCTGACGCCTTCCTGTTTGACGACCTTGAGGAGCAGAAGCCGGGATCGAAGCGGGATCGTTCAGCGCCCGTCAGCCAAGCCTTCACGCGGGAGCGCAGGCGTCTTGGAGTGGATGAGCGAGTCTCTGACGCTCAGCGCCAATCCAACGTGGATTTCCACTCCTGGCGTCGTTGGTTCATCCGGCAGGCTGTTGCTGGCCTTGAACGCGGTGGGAGTGGCTACACGCCTTGGACCCTGGCGAATGTCGTTGGTCACAAGGCTGAAGACGGTTCAATTGACGGCATGACGCTTCCTCTCGGCATGACGATGGGCCGTTACCCCGGAGCGGCGCCTATCGAGGCGATGCGGGCCTGTATTGAGGCCGTAAAGCTTCCGAGTGGGTGTTACATCGAAGACGGAATGATGCCCGCATCGGAGAAGCCGCAGCGCCGGGTAGGAATGCGGAAGAGGCCTTAGGTTCAAGGCGAAAGCATCTGACGCGGCGAAGGTTGAGGCGCTGACAGCGGTGTTGGGTCGGAGTTGAGGATGAGTCATGTAAGGTTCAGAATGAAACCTGTAGATGCTTGAAACAGTGATGACCTTGCATCGATTTCGTGCTTCTATGCGCTAATGATCGCGGACAGGAATGCTCTGAGTTCACACCGCGACACGCAAGGGCCTTACGGTAAGTGCAACTAAAATCGCATGTGCTTTTGTCCGTGGAGTTCTGACGATGTCGGATACTACCGCCCTTGATAACCAGCAGTCGTGTGTCATTCCTGACCCGCGCCTAGCCATCCATGCTCACGTTCGTAAAGTGATTTCAGACGCGATAGACGATCTGCGGAGGGCTTCAGCCGTTGCCATTGAGTCTGGAACAAAAGCACGTGAGAAAGCCACATAACTCCTTCCACTGACGACTCGCGCGTTCTGGCTGCGAGAGCCTTGAAGCTAGCGTAAATCCACTCCGCCTATCACCACGACTGCGGCAAACCCGGCCGCCAATTGAACGATACCTTCTTCTTGCCGCGTTTCCGACAGTACCCTTCAGCAAAGAAGAAGGCCCGCCGTAGCGGACCTTTGTGTCAGTCTGGTTCGCAGGAACCACTCAGCAACATGCCGAGTTACTCCCATGCAGTATGGCGATGGCGTCGCCGTGCTGCTCTCGCCCTCATGGGCATTTCCTCCCCAGACTTCGGGCCGCTCTCATAAGGGGCGGCCCTTTTTTCGCCTAGGTCTAATTAACGTACCTCAATCCCGCGCCCTTGGTTGCACCATTTGTTAACAAGGTGGTGAGGGTTTGTGCGGCGAGGCCTAATAGTTAACCTCACCCCTTCCCGCCCTGCACCACGCGCAACTTCATCAACCCCGGAGGCAAGTCCGGTGGTCGTCCGGGCCGCTCTATGTCCTCAAAATGCGCCTTGCACTTCGGCACATACTGGCTCTTGATCCTGCCTCGCGGTGGGTCTCGCCAGGGGCAATCCATTGCGATCCGGTCTAGCACCTCGTCAAGCGGGGTCTCAGGACCGAACTTCGCGGCCAACCTCGCAAGCCTGTAGCTGCCCTGTCTGTCCGGGCATTGGGGGCATCCTACCCGCACGACCACGAACGGGTAGGCAGCGAGGTTGGTAGGCCGGGGTGGCGGAGGATCGTCAAAGCGCATCGCCGGTGTCGTCCAGGCGCCCACGGACAAAGCCACGGGAGATGAGCCGGCTGCGCTCGCGAGTCCAGCGTTCGGCTTCTAAGAGGTCTGCTAAGGCGTCCGTGATGGCGCACCGCAGGGCAAGCGCAGGTTCACCGGAGGTCTGCGAGAGGTAGGCCGCAGCGATGGCCTCGATGAGGCATGAGGCGTTGGCGGATGGGCCTTCAGCGGGTCCGGTGTCGCTCGCCAGCATCGTGTGCCCTCCTCCCGAATCATCAAGAACGAATAGGGAACACGCCACGGGGTGGTTGGTTCGGTCAACGCCGATGCAAAGACGTTCGCCCATGAGCTTGATACGCGGTCAAACGGTCACAGGAATTACCCGCCGAAAAGCTCACTACCCCGTGTTGACGGACAGGGTGGAAGGAAGTCTATTGAGGCTGTGAGTCCTTCATGTGCCCCTCTTCGCAGATAGCCTCACGGCCGGGCTACTGCCCAGAGAGGAGGTGATTTTGATGGCAGCTCGCAAGATCGGTCGAAACGCTGGTACGGGTCGTTTTACCACGGTGAAGACGGCTACGTCTAAGCCGAAGACCCACGTCGTAGAGACGATCAAGCCGAAGCGGTAATGCTAAGGCGGCGGCGGTTCGGATTAGTTCCGGCCGCCGTTTTTGTTTTCTGAGAGATTCTACAGCTTCTAGGCGCATACGCCCGCGCGATGCTCGAAGCCCTCGGAATGGGATCGGACCAGTTTTGGACCAATGTCCCAGATGCCTACGGACGGGACCGGGACGCCCTCGCGCTCCCCAAAGACCTGACGCTCACTCTTATCACCGGCTACTCAATCCCTCTCCGGGCCGCTGTGGTGAAGCGCTGGCAGGAGCTTGAGGCTCAGCAGGCACCACCCTACCCAACTTCGCGAACCCCGCTGAGGCCGCCCGTGCGTGGGCCAGTGAGTACGAGGCGAAGCAGCTTGGTCAGACGGCAGGGCAGAATGGGTGACTAAGCGGCACCCACTCCCACCTCTAAACTGTTAGCAGTAGCCGCCGCGACCACCAGCTTTGCAGCCGGAAGCTCTCCCACCACAGTTGGAACCGTCACTGGCCCTATCATAAGAGTTGGTGCAGGCATTAGCCTTTGTCGGAACCGCGAACGGTGCCGACATCACGGCAACAGCGAAAACAGCGGTGATGATCGTCTTCATGACTCCCCCAAGCTGGCAGGTTGCTGCGGCTCTGTGCCGGTTCAACACCTACCTAAAGCCAAGCTAGCGGGGATGTTAGGGCTTGCCAAGTCAGAAGTTGTGGTCCTGCGCTATTGCCACAAGAGCTTGCGTGAACAACCCGTGAGATGAGAGACGTGAATGAGTGGAAAATCTGATAAAAAAATGTGAGTCGGCATCGATCAAATCGAGGCGCGTCATTTCCCCCATGCCGGCCCTCGGTCGAGAGTGTCGATGAGGGGAAGTGGGTCGCGTCAGCCGCAGGGCGGGATCAGGTTGTTAGGGTTGCTTGGGCTCGGTTCGCGATCCCTCCGAGTCAGCCCCAGCCGGTTGCCAATCAGGCCGGAGATGAGGCCAAACACGAGCCATCCTTTGAGAGGGATCGCACCACCCAACAAAGCGAGGCCCATCCCACCGACCATGAGACCCAGGACGACACCAGCCGCGGTACTGGCGAGTGTCCACCGTCCTTCCCGGGTTGTCGCCCAACGGTAGAGGCCGACTACGATCTTCATCAGGATACGTCGCATGTGGTGTCCGTCGAGTGATGCCGAAAGCCGTCTCCTTGATGCCTAGCCCTAGCGTGGCCGTGGAGGCGTTCCAATAGGGCAAGCTCCAGCGGAACGTTCCACAGGGCTGGCCGAGCCGTTCCACAAGACTGGTCTTGTGTTTCGGAACGGCTCGTGGTTCCATGTCTCAGAACCTAGTGGAACGACCGACTGGAACGGCCCCCATGCTCATCGGCTACGCTCGCACGTCAACACTGGACCAGGATGCCGGCTTCGAGGCCCAACTCCGTGAGCTGAAGGCCCTCGGTTGCGAGAAGGTCTTCCAGGAGCAGGTGTCATCCGTGGCCCCTCGCAAGCAGCTCGAAGCGGCCCTGGAGTTCGCCCGTCAGGGTGACACGCTTGTGGTCACGAAGCTGGACCGCTTAGCCCGTAGTGTCGTCCACCTGGGCAAGATCATTGAGGCACTGGAAGCCAAGGGCGTTGCCCTCCGCATCCTCAACCTGGGTGTGGACACCTCGACGCCTACCGGGAAGCTCATGCTCAGCGTGCTCGGAGGCGTGGCACAGTTCGAGCGGGAGATGATGCTTGAGCGCCAGCGGGAGGGCATCGCCAAGGCCAAGGACGAGGGCCGCTACAAGGGCCGGAAGCCGACTGCCCGGGCTCGTGCGGAGGAGATCAAGGCACTATCGGCACAGGGCATGAGCATGGGCGCCATCGCGGCGCAGCTCGGGATTGGAAAAGGGTCCGTGCATCGCGTGCTGAACCCGGCTTCTCCCGCCGCGTAGGGGCTCGCAGGCGGGGTCTCTGAGGCCGTCGAGAACGACCGTGAAGGTCCGACGAAGTCAGCGCGCCAAAAGCTCTGTGATTCCAGCGCTTTGAGCCGAAAACGATGTATTACCCCCCTCACTAGGGAGAAGGCGCTCTCTTAAGCTTTACCGCTCCGCCTCGATTACCCCACGCACAGGCTGGAGAGCCGTCTAGCCCTACGCCTTCACCTGATCTGCCTACGCGCCTGTCCTCCAGGGGATGGGCGCAATTCGTTTGGGCTGACCTCAAGCCGCGTCTAACGGCCCCTTACGGCCCCTATCCAGGATCATCACACATGACAGCACGAACTTGCCGTGCGCCCGGCTGTGGCGCGCGAACGTCCCGCTATGGGGCCTTCTGCACAACTCATCGCTCCCGCTCGCGGCGTCACGGTCACCCGGACCAAGAGAGCATCACCACGGCTGACCTCAAGCCGTACCTGAAGCTCGTTCGAGCCCGCATCGCTAGGAACGAGGCGAGCCCGCTGTGGGCCGAATGTGAAGCGAGGTGGAACGCTGTGCTGGAACACGCTCGCCGCGTTCTGGCAGCCTTCCAGCGTTGTCAGGCAGGTTATCGGCCTGAGCGGATTGCATCTCAGGAGGTGGTGAAGCTGGCGGAGAGCGTCGAGCCATCGAAGGTGGTGGAGACGACCCTCGCCGTGTTTCTCTTGCAGGAGCAGCAGCCGCGACGCTTCCGCTCGGATAAGGCTTTCCGGTTCCAACTCGTGAGACGCCTTCGGGGACTAACGGACCTGAATGCGGGCTCTTGGTACAACCACAAGACAGGGAAGACACACAGAGCTTACCGGGAACTGACGCCTCGTGCTGTCACTGCGTTCGCTCAGTGGATTATTGAGGCTCTTGGCGGTGTCGCTCTGTACCTCGCGGGTCTCGAACGCAAGCAAGAGCAAGAGCGGCAAGAACAAAGGCGTTTGTTGACTGAGGCATTGGAGGCGCTTCAGTGATATTCTCCGAAACAGGAATTCTTCTGCGTCCCACTGCACCTGAGTTGTCAATGACATTCCGACCACGTCGTGTGCCACGAGGCACGCGATGAGCACCCATGCCCGACATCGTTGGTTTGACGAGTGGCAGGGCGCTGCAACAACCCGTCTCCGCAGGCTTGTGGAGGAGGCTACCACCCTGGTAGCTCAGTACGAACGAGAGGCCGGCTCACGGCTCCGGGAGAGGCGTCCTGACGACCTCGCCCACCACCTCACGGCAACGGAAGTTCTCGTCTCGAACCTCGCCTACGCGGTCCTCATGCCGCCACCGACAGGGCGCCTTGCGCTCCTCACCGGCAATGGGAATGAGGGCTGTACGCGCTACGATAACCAGGCCTTCGGGAGGCCGTTCCGTACGCTTCTCGACACGTTTGAGGGCATCGGATGGCTGTCCCGGGAGAGAGGGTATCGCGACAGGCAAGGAGGTGTTGCCTCCTCCATCGCTCCCACACCCCTCTTCGTTGGCAAGGTCCATGAGGCCAGCGTCAGCCTCTCCGACTTCGGCAGGATCGAAGGGGAGGAGTTGATAATCCTCAAGCGAAAATTGACGGCCGATGTGGACCGCTCATCCCGCAAGGAGCTTGTGAACTACCCCGAAACGACCATGACAAGCTCACTTCGCGACACAATGAGGGGGTTCAACTCCTTCCTGGCTGGGGCTGATATCTCATTCGTTGATGACGGCCTCGGTGCGGTAGACCTTCACAACCGCATTCAGCGGAGACACTTCCTCACTGGCAGCGATGATGCTCCATCCTGTAGCCTTGGAGGACGCCTTTACGGAGGTGCATGGCAGAACCTTCCGCGATCCCGAAGAGCATCTATCAGGATTGAAGGCGAGCCTATCGCTGTCCTCGACTACAGCGCCATGGCCCCAAGGCTGGCCTACGCGAGCGTTGGTGCAACTCCTCCACCGGGAGACATCTATACTCTGCCAAGGTTAGACCCGGTGCATCGGCCTGCTGTGAAGAAGGCGTTCAACACGCTCCTGTGTGACACCTTCATTAGGAAGCGTGGATGGCCTGAACCTGAGGATGGTGATCCACGGCTACCATCCTCATGGACGATCCCTCGTTTCAGGGCTGCCCTGCTAGACCGGCATCCTGCCCTGCTTCCTTGTCTAGGGACGGGGATGGCTCCTCAGCTTCAGAACACGGAGAGCACCATCCTCATGGAGGTGCTGAATGAGATGAGGATAAGGGGTATCCCTGTCTTGAGCCTTCATGATGGTCTGTTCTGTCCAGGCACTCAGGCTGACGAGGTAAGGACGGTGATGGAGGGTGTCGCCCTCGCGATCACATCAGCAAACGTCCCTGTCAGCGTTCACCCCGTGCCTGCTACCACTAAGAACCAACCAATCAACCATATACAGGAACCGTAAGGCTCCCTCGGGTTCTTAGGCGTCAGCATCACTCTACCCCTGTCCTCTGCCTCATGCAGCCGGAGGACAACCCCAACACTCCAACACATCGAGAGAACCACATGAACGATCCCGTCCCGTCACAGGGCGCGAGCGATGGCACACCTGTGCCTGCACCTCAGCGCCCTCAGGCTGCCCCGTCAGCGTCCGCTAAGCTTCCCCGGGTACTCACATCCTCCCGCCCCTGGTGCCGCTCCTGAGTCTTCCCAGGGCATCGTAACGCCCGTCTCGGGATCGTCCCGTCCATCGTGTCGGGCGTGACTAATGGCACGAACGGAACCGAAGCCTGGCACCGTCCAGAAGCGGCCGTCGCACGACATCATCACTGAGGGCGACGCTTTGGGCGTCCTCCTCTCCGATAGGCCGGCACGGGTGTGGGTGGGTCAAGCCGACTACGACCGCATCGTGAAGGCCTGCGGCAATCGCGCTTGGGCGTGCGTCGAGGCAGCGCGATACGTGAAGCTCAAAATCGACCAGAAGGTCAGCGTAGGTCGCATCCCAGGGAGTGGTGTAGGAGCAGCCCAGCGCTGAGGTGGCCATCACCAATCTTCCGGTAGGGTTCGAGTTGCGAAGCTTGAACTCTCACATCGGAGACGATGATGACCGACAACAGGATGGCCCTGATTGATCGAATCGAGTAAGGGGCAGTATGTACGCTTCTCCGTGACCATTGCTCGAATGTTAAGAAATTGTCCGATCAATTCGCTGCCTGGGATGAATCTGCAGATGCGCTTGCGGACCGTTGCGCTCCGACGTCATCCTCGAAACATGTCATTTCCCGCTGATTTTATACCGTCATAGTCGGTGAAATTTATGCGAACAGTCTTATCATATCGACTGAAAGCTGCAAGCTCGTATAAGGCTCGCTGAATTTAAGTAATATAGGAGAGCAAAATCACGTTTAGACTACGTATTATAACGTCAGCAGAGTGAATAGTTCAAGGTACAATTTGTTGGCTTCGTGTGGATATTTGGCAAAAATTTGCGTGCTGAGCTCTTCTGCTTCCATGCTCTCGGAGTTTGTGTGCAAGCAAAATTGTAGTAGACTCCATAGAACCGATCTGGAGCAGAGCCATGAGGCGTTATGTGCTAGCGGTTTCAACGATCATTGTTTGCTCGCTGATAGCCTCCGAGGCGCATGCGCAGACGTCTCGTCAAGCACTGCGGCATGATCTGTTCGGCCATTACGATAAAATCAAAAGCATAATGAGGGCTGAGATTATTGGCTCATTACCCTCGAAGAAAGAAAAATCATACGACCTTGAGACTTGCTCGACTGGCACCCAAATGGTCAACGAGAACACTAATGACGGCTTGTATCTGACTCTGCTCGATCTCTCGTATGATGTATTGAGCCCACAAATGGCGCTATCGGCCTTGGGTTATCCAGAATATACATGGAAACGGGAAATTGAAAAATACGAGCGTCTTCATCTTGAAAGAATTGCCAACCGTACTGCGAAAGGGTTGCCGCTCGATTATAGCGTAGACACGGACCGCAACCTGCAAAAAAAAATTGTTATATCTGCCGAAGATGCCCGAAAACACAATTCAGCACTTCCTAGAGTCTACATAGAAGGTGGGTGCGGTGATGGCGAAGTTCCTGTTAAAATTAGCCTTAATCCACCAGGGGGAAATATCCGATTGATAACAGATTTTTCATTTAAGTTTTGTAAACTGCAGGATATCGACCCGTACGATGTTGATCTCTGCAATCGGTGGAAGTCTGTAGAGGAAAATAAAGCAACTGAACTCTCAGGCAATTATCACTATCTAGTAAGATGGAACGATGGCTCGGTCAGAAGGGACACTATTTCAATCGTCAGTGGCAACAAGGAGTTATTTACAATAACGAAGCACTGACTCATGCCAAACGGACTCGCTAACTTCAAGAACCTATTGCGTGAGTTCAGAGAGCTTGCTGCTTGGGCTGCAGGACCAACCGCAGCGCCATTTGTAGCACATCTACTCGATCTCGCTCCTCCCTGGCCGAGAAGCATCGTCTTTTTGACCACAATCACTGAATTAATCGCTTTAGTTCTTGCTTTTCAATTATTAAGTGGAGCATCAAAGAAAACGATACAGCGAGTCATGCTATCGAGTTTAGTTGTAATTATGATCTTCAGTCCAATATATTTAATCGCTGCGTCGCAATTTACAATCAGGATGCCAAACAAAGACTTGACGGTTGCTGGTTTAGTTTGCACGGGAGAAGCTAGAGCGGTTTATAAAGATAAATGTCCATGGCTTGGTAGATTTGAACTCGCAGATGCTGAATATAATGCGGATCAACTCTGGGAATTTTGGTCGATTTCATTAGTGAGAACAGGACTGGTTATGTTGTGGTCCTTGATTTTTGGGGCGCTTAGTATGCTATTTGGAAGCTTTCTTATACATCAAATGCGGCTCAAGCCGCCACGAACGCGGCGAGATTTCCGCCAATCTGCCTAGTACAGCCTGTCGTATCAATATGCGCGGTATTATAACGAGAAATTTTATGATATATGTTTAATAATTTTTTATTCGTATAAGGACTTATTGTAATAACTTATCACTTTTACAGCGGCAGTCGCTAGAGTGGCCCCGTTTCGTTCGGACACAAGGCGCGACCGCGAGGACCTGGGCAGAAGCCTAGGAGTGCGCCTATGCCGAACGATATGTAGCGGATCGAGATCATCACGGGACGCAAGCGTCGCCGGCGCTACACCGCCCAGGAGAAGGTGCGGCTGGGTCACTGAATCACCGACTGCAAAGAACACTATCCCCATTGAGGGTTCGGCATGCGCTCGTCTCGCGAGTTCATCCGCGGTAGAATGCAGCTTGCACCGTATCCGGTCTGACGCGGGCAACTCCAAAGCTCCCCTAGGCTCCTCACCCTTGGCCTACTCAGTACCAGCCCGGGACAGCTCTCACTTGTCTGTCTTTTAGCCCAAGAACCTGCACCTCAACACATAGGGCAGTCACAGAGCCACACAGCAAGTCACTGGCGGCATTCTCAAGCTTGGCAACGGGTGGCCTACCTGAGGACGAGAGCGGCGCTGTGCGGGCTCGTAGGGCGATTATGGGCCCTGCGGTCACGGTGCGTTCTCGCTGGCTCCTGCCGTGGAGACCATCTCTCATCCTGTGAGGAGCAGAATGGCTACGCCTCGAAAATCTTCCAGTGCCCGCCAGTCGCGTTCTTGACGCCGTTCGCGTCACACCGGCTGACCATGAGCGCGCTGTCTTGGTCCCCTCTGCCGGGCGGGATGATGTGGGCGAGCTGTGCCGTGCCGTCGTGATACTTCAGTGCCCAAGACGGCACGCCCGCCTGAGGGTTAGAACCTTGGCGGGCGTTCTGCTGACCTGTGAATGGCAGGCCATCACCATCGGTCATACCGCGCCGCCGCAAATGTGCCGCTGACGCTACAATCATCTATTCCTCATATCCTCCGGTGTAGCTGTCAAGAACCACTCCATTATGCCTAACCTCCATGCGTATACGTGTTCTATCCGGCCCAGGCGAAAATGTCTTTGAGGTATCTCTCCACGTGTATTTAACAAATAACTCCAAAGGACCAAACGTTCCTATATAATCTTGATCTATTCCAGAAACGCCCTTATCCGGCTGCTCTACAAGGCCCGCCTTGCTCACGGCAGCCTGCCATGGGCCATCGCTTTGGGCCGCCGACGAGGCATCTATTGCCGTGCGAATTATCGTGATCGCCTCAATGATTTTCATTTCGTGCCTGCGTCCGTTTTCTACCTAAATCGGCAGCCCGCATAAGGTGTGAGCACTCAGGTGTTCGCCAAAGCAAAGCCAACGGAGGGTCGCCGATGTGAACCCCTACATAACGCGCGATGCGCGCGTCTGGTTCAGTTCGCCATTCGCATCTAGCGGCGTTAGGGCCACCTTTGCCTCTGTTGAGTTTCCCTCGAAGACGTATGCCATCTACCGGCCTGAGTTAGCCGCCTCCAACTTTTCTACGTCAGGCGCCAGTGCAGCCCTCGACCTTGTCTATGCCGCCCCGTTGCGGTTCAGCCTTGATGGTGCCCGAATAGGCGGCTCTGGCGTGAGCAACACGGAACAGTAGGAGGCATTGGTCCCGGACGTGGCAGGCTTCAGGTACGATGCCCTTCAGCGGTTGCGAGCTTCAAAACGGATGTGACAGTCTGTCGCATCTCGTGGGGGACACATGAGGGAACACTTTGGGGGACAGCCCCCGAAGCGTAACCGCTAAATGTTTGTAATTATAGGAAAATTCAGGCCAGCCAAAAGCTGGCGGAGAGAGAGGGATTCGAACCCTCGATACGGTTGCCCGTATACACGCGTTCCAGGCGTGCGCCTTCAACCACTCGGCCACCTCTCCGGGCCAGGCCTGCGGGGCGGCGGGGCGCCCGTGCAGGTCAGGTGCCGTCCTCTACCGGGGCGCGGGCCGCAGCGCAAGCGTGAGATCGCGGAACCGGCAAATTCCTGGTCGGGCCCCCATGGCGGCGCTGCAACCGGTGAAGGGGATCGCTCGTTTCGATCAACGGCCGGCGCGTGGCGCCGGCCGGCCGGAATCGGCCGCCCGAAGACACGACGACGGCCTGTCCGACCGCGCCGCTTCCGGGCGGGCGTTCCGGACGGGCCTGACCGGCAAGGACAGGCGACGTGAGAAACGATACCGTGAATGCCGAGAACGACGCCGGACACGACGCCAAGCACGAACGGCCCGTGATCCTGGTCGTGGAGGACGAGGCGCTGACGATCATGGATCTCAGCGACGTGCTCGACGCGGCCGGGTTCGAGGCGCTGCAATCGGCCTCCGCCGAGCGCGCCCTCGGCCTTCTGACCGGGCGGACCGACATCGTGGCGCTGATCACGGATGTCGAGCTCTCCGGCAAGACGGACGGCTTCGACCTCGCCCGCGCGGCGGCCCAGATGCGGCCCGACCTGCCGATCGTCGTCGTGTCCGGCCGCAGCAAGCCCGATCCCGACCGCATGCCGGCTCACGCCCGCTTCGTCGCCCGGCCGTGCCGCGGCGACGACATCCTGGACGTCCTCAGGACGCTGATGAAGGAGTAGAGGCCGAGGCGCCGTGGGGCTCCGGCTCGGCCAGCCACACCTCGACGGGGGCACAAGCCGGCCCGAAATCGAGGATCAGGTTGCGCAACCGGCGCGCCGGGCTCCCCGGCGCCACCGGCAGATCGACGGACTCGCCCACAGCCCGCAGGACACCCTCGATCCTGCGTCGACCCAGGGTCAAGCTGACGGGCGTCCCACTGCATGTGTCCACGCTGCGATACTCCTCTTACTGTCAACCGGATAACGCCGAGGAGGGAGGCGTGGTCCATGCGGGAGTCGATCAAGGTTACGGCTTGGTCAACCACGTGCACGACTCGCAGATCTGCACTTCAGAGTTGAGCCCGTGGTCGGGTTGGGCCTTGCCGTGGGCGCCCGTCAAAGGCCTCCGGCCTTGAGGGCACGCAGGCGGCGTGCTCCCGCCTCGGCCGGGCTGGGGACCGGGGAGAGCCGGCGCTCGAGGGCGTCCAGCTGGCGGCTCTGGGCCGTCAGGAGATGGCGGAGGGCCGTGATGCTGGCGTGCAGGTCCCGGGCATCGCCGAGCGGGTCGAGGGACCTGGGGGCTGTCGTGCGGTGAGTCGGCATGCCCGCCATCAAGCGAAAACATGCTTAACCAGACGTAAAAGCGCCCCGCCGGGCGGCGCGCGGCGGGGCCGATGTTATGAAAAAATTCCGCCCCGGCGACGGCCAGGGCGGAGGCGTCAGCTCCCGGCGCGGTCGCGCAGGGCGGGGATGAACAGCTCCTGCCAGCCGGCCGGCTTGGTCTTCATGATGCCCGCCCGGTTCATGAAGGTCACGAACTCCATGATGCCGTGCGGCGTCGCCGAGAACCGGCTGTCGGGATCCTCCAGGATCTGCGCGACCTCCTCGGGCGCCACCTTCACCTTCGAGGCGCGGGCGAAGATCGCCGCGGTCTCGGCCTTGTTGGTCTTGATGAACTCGCACGCTTCGTCGAGGGCGGCCAGGAAGGCCAGGGTGGTCTTCGGGTTGGCCTCGGTGAAGCGCTTGAGCGCGAATACCACGTCGAGGGTGATGTCGCCGAAGACCTGCGAGGCCTTGAGGATCGTGCGCACCTTCGGGTCGGCGCGCTCGACCTGGGTGAAGGGCGGCGAGGCGAAATGCGCGACGATCTCGGTCTTGCCCGACAGGAGCGCGGCGACCGCTTCCGGGTGCGGCAGGCCGACGGTGCTCGCATCGAGCTTGGTGTAGTTCTCGGGCCCGAACTGCTTGGCCACCGCCATTTGCAGCACCACCGCGGCAAGCGAGGTCTTGATGCCCGGGATCGCGATCTTGTCCTTCGGGGTGAAATCGGCGAGCGACTTGATCTCCGGCTTGACGACGTTGAGATCGAGCGCCGTGGTCGACATGCCCGAGATGCCGATCACCTCGGTCTTGGCGCTGCCGCGGCCCTTCGACCACAGGGCGAGGAAGCCCGGCGCGCCGGTGCCGGCGATGTCGAGGGAGCCGGCGATCATCGCGTCGTTGATGACGTTGCCGCCGTCGAGCGTGAGCCAGGTCACTTTGACGTCGCCGAGGCCTGCCTTGGCGGCCTGGGCCTCCAGGAACTTCTTCTCCTGCATCACGAAGAGCGGCAGGTAGAGGGCGCCGTAGCCCTTCGAGATGCGGATTTCGGATACCTCGGCGCGGGCGGCGCCGAAGGTCATCGAGAGAGCGAGCGCGGCGCCGGCCGCGAGGCCGAGGAGTTTGCGTGCGAACATGGGGGGTTCCTCCGGGACTGTCGTCAAGCGTGCCCCGGACCGTCGCCGGTCCGGGGCCGTCGGTTGTTGGTTCAGTGCTGCATGCCCCAGCGGCGGATCGTCTTCTTCTCGATGTTGGCGAAGATCACGTTCTCGACGAAGAGGCCGATCATGATGACGGTGAACAGGCCGGCGAAGACGTTGGTGGTCTCGAGGGCGTTGCGGTTCTCGAAGATGTACCAGCCCAGCCCGCCCGAGCCCGAGGAGACACCGAAGACCAGCTCGGCGGCGATCAGGGTGCGCCAGGCGAAGGCCCAGCCGACCTTGAGGCCGGTGAGGATGCTCGGGAAGGCGGCCGGGATCAGGACCGCCCGCACCAGGCTCAGGTTCCGCAGGCCGTAATTCAGCCCGACCATCTTGAGGGTGTTCGAGACCGAGCGGAATCCCGCATGGGTGTTGAGGGCGATCGCCCACAGCACGGAGTGGACGAGGACGAACACTACGCTGCCCTGGCCGAGGCCGAACCAGATCAGCGCCAGCGGCAGCAGCGCGATGGCCGGCAGGGGGTTGAACATCGCGGTCAGGGTCTCGAGCAGGTCGGTACCGATCCGCGAGCCGATGGCCAGCGTGGTCAGGAGCGCGGCGAGCACGATGCCGATGCCGTAGCCGATGGCGAGGGTCTGGAGCGAGATCAGGGCCTTGGCGGGGATCTCGCCGCTCAGGACCGAGCCGGCGAAGGCCTCGACCGTGGCCGAGAAGGTCGGGAACAGGAGCGGGTTGTCGAGCCAGCGGCCATAGATCTCCCAGACCACCGCGAGGGCGGCGAGGACGGCGGCCTTGCGCAGCCAGCTCTGGCGATAGGCCAGCTCGGCGAAGGACAGGCGCTGCTCGACGCTGATCGCACCGGCGGCGGCGGTCTCGCGGACGATCTCGGGCCGCTGGGTCAGCGGCGTGCTGAGGGGGGCGAGGGTGGCGGTCACGGCGTGTCTCCCAAGGATCTGGCTGTCAGGCGAACAGCATGTCGTTGATGCGGGTCTCGAGGGCGCCCTGCGCGGCGGTGCCGAGCTCGGAGGCCGGCAGGCTGTTCAGCTCCGCCTTGACCTGTCCCGGATGGGGCGAGAGCAGCAGGATGCGGGTGCCGACCTTGATCGCCTCCTCGATCGAGTGGGTGACGAACAGCACCGTGAAGCGGGTATCCTCCCACAGGCGCAGCAGCTCGTCCTGCATCTTGCGGCGGGTGAGCGCGTCGAGGGCGGCGAAGGGCTCGTCCATCAGCAGGATGTCCGGTTCCATCGCCATGCCGCGGGCGATCGCCACGCGCTGCTTCATGCCGCCGGAGAGCATGTGCGGGAAGGAATCGGCGAACTTCGCCAAGCCCACCTTCTCGATGTAGGACATCGCCCGGTCCATCGCCTCGGGCCCGGTGGCGCGGCCGCTCGCCGTCAGGGCGAAGGCGACGTTCTGCTTGACGGTCTTCCAGGGCAGGAGCTGGTCGAATTCCTGAAAGACCATCATCCGGTCGGGGCCGGGCTCGGCGACCTTGCGGCCCTTGAGCTTGATCTCGCCCTCGACCGGGGTCATGTAACCGCCGATCGCCTTGAGCAGGGTGGACTTGCCGCAGCCGGACGGCCCGAGCAGGATGTAGCGGTCGCCCGGCATCACCTCGAAATCGACCCGGTAGGTCGCGGTGACGAGGTGATCGGTCGTCTTATACTGGAGCGTGACGCCCTCGACCTGGAGCAGCGGCTCAGGGATGATGGTCGGGCGTGCGTTCATGGCGTGTCTCCCCTTGCGTTCGTCGTCGGGCCCACTTGGCCGGGCGTTGGAGCGTGGGGTAGCCTTCGAACCTGTCGCCAACCTGACAGATAGTTCCACGCGGCGATCGGAGAGGAACTTTCGTGCGCATCCTGCTCGTCGAGGACACGCGGGACGTGGGCGAGGCCATCGCCGTTCGCCTGCGCGGTCTCGGCCACGCGGTCGATTGGGAAGTGGACGGCGCGGCGGGAGACGCGCTGCTGGAGGTCCAGGCCTACGACCTCGTCATCCTCGACGTGAACCTGCCGGGGCTCGACGGCTTCGCGATCCTCAGGCGCCTGCGGGCGCGCCGCGGCCCGGTGCCGGTCCTGGTGCTCACCGCCCGCTCGGAGGTCGACGACCGGGTCGGCGCGCTGGATCTCGGGGCCGACGACTACCTGGTGAAGCCGTTCGACTTCCGCGAGCTGGAGGCCCGCGTGCGGGCGCTCCTGCGCCGCAACAGCGGCCACGCCGACAACGCGCTTCTCCTCGGCAACCTGCGCCTCGACCGGGAGGCCCGCAGCGGCAGCGTGGCGGGGGACCCCCTCGAACTGACGCGGCGGGAATGGACCCTGATCGAGATCCTGGCGGCGCGGCCGGGGCGCATCTTCGCCAAGGGGGAGCTCCTGGAGCGGGTCTTCGCCTTCGAGGAGGAATCGAGCGAGAACGCCGTCGAGCAGATCGTGGCGCGCCTGCGCCGCAAGCTCGCCGCCGCCGGGGCCCAGGCCGAGATTCGCACCCTGCGGGGGTTGGGCTATCAGGTCGTGTGTCCGGAGCCATGATTCCCCGCACCTCTTCCCTGTTCGCCCGCCTCGTCGCGGTGCTGGCCCTGGTTCTGGCCGTCGGGGCGGGCCTGCTGCTGGTCGCCGCCTGGGCCTCGGCCCGGCTCGCGGCGGACGAGGCCTATGACCGGCTCCTCGTCGGCGCGGCGCTCCAGATCGCCGAGACCATCGCCAGCGACGGACGCGCGATCTCGGTCGATCCGCCCTTCTCGGCCTTCGAGACGCTGGCCCTCAGCCCTCGCGACCGGATCTTCTACAAGGTGATCGATCCCGCCGACCGGCTGCTCACCGGCGATGACGACCTCGCGGTGCCGGTCGACCGCGCGCGGCTCGCCGCCGGGCCCCTCCTTCTCGACGCGGAGCATCGCGGCCAGGCGGTGCGGGCGGTGGTGGCGGGGCGCTACGTGCCGGACGCGACGCAAGCCGGCTTCGCCGCCGTGGTGGTGGCCCAGACCCGCGAGGCACGGGGTCAGCTCACCCGCACGCTCACCGTCAAGGCCAGCCTGATGGTGCTGGCGATGAGCGCCTTGGCGCTGGGCGCCGTCGCGGTGGCGGTGCGGGGCGCCCTGCGGCCGCTCGGTGCCATCGAGGGCGTGCTGGCGGCCCGCGGACCGAACGACCTCCAGCCGCTCGGCCTCGCCGCCCCGCGGGAGATCCACCTGCTCGTCGCCTCGATCGACCATTTCATGGGCCGGCTGTCGGGCCATGTCGCGGTGATGAAGCGCTTCATCGCGGATGCCGCGCACCAGATCCGCACGCCGCTGACCGCGCTCGCCGCCCAGCTCGACCTCCTGTCGAGCGAGACCGACGAGGGGCGTCGGCGCGACCAGCTCGCCCGCATCCGCGAGCGCACGGCCGAGCTCGGCCGGCTCACCAACCAGCTCCTCAACCACGCGATGGTGATCCACCGCGCCCGCACCGCTGCCTTCGATCCGGTCGACGTAGCGGGGCTCGCCCGCCGCACCCTGATCGATGCGGTGCAGCAGGCCGGCGACCGGGCGGTCGATTTCGGCTACGAAGGGCCGGAGGGGGCCGTGACGATCCCGGCCGATGCCATCGCGCTCCGCGAGGCCCTGTCGAACGTGATCCACAACGCCCTCAAGCACGGCGCCGCGAGCCGGCTCACGGTGCGGGTCGGGCGCGAGCGCGGCCGGGTGATCCTGGCGGTCGAGGATGACGGGCCGGGCATCCCGGCGAGCGACTGGGCCCGGGTGCGTGAACCGTTCCAGGCCGCCACCGGCGGCACGGTCGGGTCCGGCCTCGGCCTGTCGATCGCCGCCGAGGTCGCGGCGGCCCATGGCGGCGAGATGCGCTTCGAGGCCCATTCCGAGCGGGGGTTCTGCGTGGTCCTGTCGCTGCCGGATGCGGAGGCGCGGTCGTGATCCGGCCTCTCGCGCTCCTCCTCGCCCTCGGCCTCGCAGGGCCGGCCGCCGCCCTGGAGGTGAGCCGCTTTCCCGCCAGCGAGTACGAGCGCACCACCCTGACGATCCGGGGCGCGACCGACGCCGAGGCCATGGCGCCGCTGATCCGCGATTACCAGCAACTCTATCCCGACGTGACCGTGATCTACCACGAATACGTCACGACCGACCTGTTCGGCGAGATGGCGGCTGCCTGCGCCGCCGGCCGGGCGGACCGCGAGCATGCGACGGACGTGGTGATCTCGTCCTCGGTCGATCAGCTGATCAAGCTCGCCAACGACGGCTGCGCCCGGCCCCACCGCTCGATCGAGACCGGCCGCCAGCCCGATTGGGCCGCCTGGCGCAACGAGGTGTTCGGCTTCACCACCGAGCCGGCGGTGATCGCCTACCGGCCCGACCTCGTGCCCCGCGAGGACCTGCCCCGCAGCCGGGTCGAGCTGGTCGACCTCCTGCGGCGCAAGCCCCAGGCCTACGCCGGGCGGATCGGCTCCTACGACATCACGCTGTCGGGGATCGGCTACCTGTTCGCCGCCTACGACGCCCGCGCCGCGGCCACCTATGGGCGCCTCGTCGAGGCGTTCGGGCGGGCGAACCTGCAGGTGCGCTGCTGCACCGCCGACCTGATCGCCGATCTCGAATCCGGGCGCATCGCCATCGGCTACAACCTGCTCGGCTCCTACGTCTACGCGGCGATGCGGCGGGGAGCCCGCCTCGGCCTGGTCGTGCCGCGGGACTACACCCTGGTCCTGAGCCGCGCCGTCCTGGTCCCGGTCACCGCCCGGGCGGTGGGGCACGCCTTCGCCTTCGTCGATTACCTCCTCTCCGCCCGCGGGCAGCGGGTCTCCCGCGAGGAGGCCTTCTTCTTCGACCGCGACGGCCCGCTCCCGCCAGGGGTCGACGGCCCGCCGAGCCTCGCCGCCGCCGGCGCCTTCCGGCCGATCACCGTCGGGCCGGTGCTGCTCGCGGTGCAGGATCGCGCCAAGCGCGCCCGCTTCCTCGCCGAGTGGCGCCAATCGATCGGGGCGGAGGCGCCGAAGGGCGAGAGGCGGGCCGACGAGCCGTGAGGCAACTCACCCGGCCCCCGGCCGTTGACCCGGCGGAGGACCGATCGCGATGAAGGGATCCCCGTACAGCCTGTGGCTCTCCGCCGCCAACCGGGCCGCCGGCTTCTGGATGGGTCATGCCGCCAACGCGGTGCGGCGCCAGCAGCGCGCGGCGCTGAGCGAGATCGGCAAGGCCGCCACGCCCAAGGTTGCGAAGCCGAGGCCGAAGGGCCGGCGCCGGACGAAGCGCCGGGCATCGTGAGCCGGCCCCCCTTCAGCCGACCCCTTCGCGGCCGACCCGAATCATCTTAATCTCCCCGCCCTTGAGCAGGCCCGCACGAGAACGACGGGCCGGCCCTCGGAGGAGGCTGCCATGCAGGAGCAGGTGCGCATCACGGTGCGGCCCGACGGCCGCTACACGCTCTATCGCGGCGAGACGCCGCTGATCTTCGGCCTGACCCGCGAGATGGCGTTCACCCTGGCCGAGAGCTGCGGCGTCACCATCGAGCGGGCCTACAGCATCAACTGACGGAAGGCCCCGGCGCCGCGCCGCGGGCCGCGAGGCGGGGAAAGACCAGGCCGGCGGCCAGGGAGGCCGCCGACCCGCAGCCGCAGCCCACCAGCTTGACCATGAAATCGGCGATACGCCCGTGCCGGGTCGGCTCGAACAGCTGGAACGCCTCGAGGGCGCCGGCCGCCGCCACGGTCAGCAGCAGCACCTGCCAGCGATGGCGCGGATAGCCGAGGGCGAGCAGGAAGGCGAGCAGCGCGAAGGCGCCGAACCGCTCGATCGAGACCGGCATGCCGCTGACCGGCCGGTAGCCGATCGGCGCGACGGTCGCCACCGTGATGGCGGCGAGGATCAGCCAGCCGATGACGCGTGACGCTCTGGACATGGAAGGGTGGCCCGTGCGGGCCCGCACGGCCCGATCTGTCGAATGACACCGATGGCGGTGCCAGATCGCGCCGTGCTCCGCAATCCTGGAAGGGACGGTTTACGGCTCCGCCCGAAGGGAGTGCGGCACCGTGACATCCGCGGCGTCGCCGGGACGATGGGGAAGGGCGGCCGGCGCGGCGGGGGCCGCCTCATCCCGCTCCTCGCGGCGTTCGATCGCGCCGAGAATCAGGGCAGCCTG
Organism: Methylobacterium tarhaniae; assembly: GCF_001043955.1. Lineage (GTDB taxonomy): Bacteria > Pseudomonadota > Alphaproteobacteria > Rhizobiales > Beijerinckiaceae > Methylobacterium > Methylobacterium tarhaniae. The sequence goes on from NZ_LABZ01000006.1 coordinate 48,883, forward strand.
GGCGCCGCTCACCGCCGCCGTGAGCAGCCCGAACACGACCGCCCAGCCGAGCCCGAAATGCAGTGTCCAGGCCACGGCCGTCAGGCCGCCGCTGATCGTCGCCGCGACGATGAAGAACATCCGGCGCCTCCCGATCTTCCGCGCCGCACTCTATTTGAACTTGTCATTTCTGTGAAGCGTTATCCGATCACTGCGTCCGCCGCAGGTTGTCGTTGCGGGCGACACAGTACTTCCTTGCGGGCATTCACGACGACGATTGCTCCCGGCAGGGTCGATGCCGGGAGCGGAGCGATCAGCCGGTGAGCAGGGAGGAGCAAAGCGGGTTCGGCCCCTGCGCCAGCGACAGGGCCGGATCTCGCCCGCCGGACCGGCGATGCAGCCCGCCGGCGATCGAGAGCGCGGCAGGGACGGGGTTGATCGCGCCGCCGTGCGTACCGCCGGGCCGGACGTGCGCCCGCGCGGATCAGGCCAGGGCCGGCGCCACCAGCGCCCCGTCCGCGGCCCCGCTTCCCTCCGCGAAGACCACCCGGCCCCCGTCGAGGCGGGCCCGGCCGCTCGCCACCAGGGCGAGCGCCGCGGGGTAGATCCGGTGCTCCTGCACCAGCACCCGGGCGCTCAAGGTGTCCTCGTCGTCCTCCGGCAGCACCGGCACGGCGGCCTGGGCGACGATCGGGCCGGCATCGAGCTCCGGCACCACGAAATGCACCGTGCAGCCATGCACCCGCACGCCGGCCGCCAGCGCCTGGGCATGGGTGTGCGTGCCGCGGAACAGCGGCAGCAGCGACGGGTGGATGTTGAGCATCCGCCCGGCCCAGGCCTCGACGAACCAGGGCGTCAGCACCCGCATGAAGCCGGCGAGCACCAGGAACTCGACGCCGTGGCGGCGCAGGGCCGCATCGAGCGCCCGCTCGAAGGCGGCCCGGTCCGGATGGGCCCGGTGATCGACCGCCTCGGTGGCGAGCCTGGCCGCCGCGGCCCGGGCGAGGCCGGGCGCGTCCGGCCGGTTCGAGGCGACGAGGACGATCTCGGCCGGGTAGTCCGGCGCCTGCGCGGCCTCCAGCAGCGACACCATGTTGGAGCCGCGGCCCGAGATCAGGATCGCGACCTTGGCGCGGGCGCTCATAGGGCGAGCTTGCCCGAATAGGTGACCGGGCTGTCGCCCCGCTCGGTGATCTGCCCCAGGCGCACGGGCGCCTCGCCGGAAGCCGTGAGCGCCTGAACCACCGCGTCGGCCCGGGAGGGATCGACCACCACCACCATGCCGATGCCGCAATTGAAGGTGCGCAGCATCTCGGATTCGGCGACGTTGCCCTGGCGGGCGAGCCAGCCGAACACCGCGGGCACCTGGATCGCGTCGAGGTCGAGGGCGATGCCGACGCCGTCGGGCAGCACGCGGGGCAGGTTGTCGGGAAAGCCGCCGCCGGTGATGTGGGCGAGCGCCTTGATCGCGCCGTGGCCGGTTTCCTTGAGCGCGGCCAGGAGCGGCTTGACGTAGATGCGGGTCGGCTCCAGCAGCGCCTCGCCGAGGCTGACGCCTTGCGCGAACGGCGCCGGCGCGTCGTAGCCGAGGCCGGAGGCGGCCACGATCCGGCGCACCAGCGAGAACCCGTTCGAGTGAACGCCCGAGGAGGGCAGGCCCAGCACCACGTCGCCGGGTGCGATGCCGGCGACCGGCAGCAGCGCGCCGCGCTCGGCGGCTCCGACCGAGAAGCCGGCGAGGTCGTAATCGGACCCGTCGTAGAGGCCCGGCATCTCGGCGGTCTCGCCGCCGATCAGCGCGCAGCCGGCCTGGCGGCAGCCCTCGGCGATGCCCTTGACGATGTCGGCGCCGACGCCAGGGACCAACTTGCCGGTGGCGTAGTAGTCGAGGAAGAACAGGGGCTCGGCGCCTTGGACGATGATGTCGTTGACGCACATCGCCACGAGGTCGATGCCGATCGTGGCGTGGCGCCCGGTCTCGATCGCGATCTTGACCTTAGTGCCGACGCCGTCATTGGCCGCCACCAGGATCGCGTCCTTGAAGCCCGCCGCCTTCAGGTCGAACAGGCCGCCGAAGCCGCCGATCTCCGCATCGGCCCCCGGCCGGCGGGTCGCCCGCACCAGGGGCTTGATCGCCTCGACCATGGCGTTGCCGGCATCGATGTCGACGCCGGCCTCCGCGTAGGTCATCCCGTTCTGGCGCTCGCCCGTCGTCATCCCTCGACCCTTCGCCTCGATCCGTCACATGCTGGACCCGCTCTTAGCCGCTCTTGCCCGCGACCGCGAGTCGGGGCAGCCCGATGAGTCATGACGCTGCCGAAGCCTTCTCCGATCGTCCTGCCGCGCTCCCTGCCGAACCTGATCACCGCCGCGCGCCTCGCCCTGGTGCCGTTCGTCGTTGAGGCCATCGCCCGCGAGGCCTGGGGGACGGCCTTCCTGCTCTTTGCCGTCGCGGGGCTCTCCGACGGGATCGACGGATTCCTCGCCCGCCGCTACGGCCTGACGAGCCGGCTCGGCGCGATCCTCGATCCCCTCGCCGACAAGGCCCTGATGCTCGCCGTGCTGGTGAGCCTGACGCTCGCCGGACTCGTCCCGGCCTGGTTCCCCGCCCTGCTGATCGTCCGCGACGCCCTGATGGTGATCGGTGCCGGCCTCGCCCGCCTCGCCAGCCGCCCGCTGGAGACCCCGCCGCTCCTCGTCGGCAAGCTCAACACCGCCTGCCAGATCGCCTTCCTGGCCTGGCTCCTCGGGAGCCGGGCGCTCGGGATCGCGGCGGTGGAGGCGGAGGCGGTCGCGATGCTGGCGCTGGCCGGGCTGTCGGTCGCCTCGGCGCTGGCGCAGGGAATCGCGGCGTGGCGAGGAGGAGCGGCGACCAATCGGTGAGGCGGCTGCCGCTGTCCAGATTCCTTCCTGGCTTGTTTTTGGGAAGCTGTTTTTCGTCGTGGCGAAAGAAATTTTTATTTACGTCGAGTAACATTGCAGAAAATTCGTAAAATAGGCTGCGCGCGATTCGCGGCGAGGGGAAGAAATAACACAATGAATATCACCGGAAACTATAACAACAATGTTCTCATCGGCACTGAATATGATGACGTTATAGATGGTGCTTTAGGAAATGATGTTCTTATCGGCAAGGGTGGCAATGATAAATTTCTCGTAAAGGGCGGGCAGGGTCCGGATCATTACGATGGTGGAACTGGAAACGATGTGATCTCGATCGAACAAGTGCCCTAGTATTATAATTATATTTGGCTCGAGATTGCTTCTATGGAAAGCGTTGAACTAATCGATAATAAAAGCGGCCTTGCTGCTTACATTGTTACAAATAATTATCTTAATTTGAATGGAACAGAACTTAGAAATATAAATGACATTCAAGGTATGGCTGGAACTCAGTATATAAAGGGAAGTGTGCAGGCAGATATTATCAAGGGGTTGGATGGTGATGATTTTCTTGAAGGATTTCGCGGAAATGATACGCTCTACGGTGGAAATGGTGCCGACGAACTGGTAGGAGGGCGTGGAAATGACTCCCTATACGGCGGGGCAGGTGCTGATAAGTTCGTATTTGATATCGATCACGGATCCGATACGATCTACGATTTCGAAGATGGCATAGATAAAATTGAATTCCCGGCAGATTTTACTTACAGCTGGGCTGCTTCCGGAAATGGTACTCTTGTCACTGCCGGAACAACAAGTATATTTTTAGCTGGAATTTCTTCATCATTGATCAGTTCTGACGATTTCGGAACGACTTCATATAATATATACGGCTGATTCAAATGGCGACTGCCGCAACTTATATTGCGGCAGTCGCCATTTTTTTACTCAATTTCTGATACGCCAAAATCCAATTCGAGAAACACAATGCCCTTATCATAAAATCTTACTACGTTATCATTGTCTCGCTTCATATATAACTCCCCGGATGCCTTGTCTCGCACTTCGAATTTGCCAATCCGAAATTGACCGTCGGATCCTTGCGATATAATCTGACCCGTGATGTCTGCATCTTTTGCAATTTCTGCTGTGAGATCAGAAATTTTCGTTTTAAAATTTCCCAAAAAATTTAAAGTTCCGGCGTTTGATTCTTTGAGTACGACCCCGCCATGCACGCGTCCAGTTGTATAAGAAAAATCAGTTTTGAAATAATCTTCTATGATAAAAAATATTTGGCGCCCCTCAATAACTCCATCGGGCCAATGATGAAGCCCAGATGTTCTTGCATCCTGCTCAGCTTGTGCCTTGGCCGATGCAATCATTGCATTCCTTTCCGCTGGGTCTTCGATATCTTCCAGGCGCTCGTAGTAGCGGACGCCTGGGCTGCTGCCATGGTTAGAGCTTGCCCAAATTTCCGCTGCCCGTAGCGCCGCGTCACCGATCTTGGCCGCCGCAGCCTTACTTGCGGCAGCAGTCTCGACAGAGATCGTGTTCACGATCTTGAGGATTTTGGCGGCGGCCTCGTCCGTGTCCTCCGGCCCGCGACCGGCCGTGCGGCCGTGAAAGACCGGCCCCGTCGTTTGGAAGAGGGTGGTGACATACGACGCCGGTGTACTGCCGATGCTGGTCATGGCACATCCTTGATGCGGCGCAGGCGCTCTCGATGACGCAGGCCGTTACTGAGTGATACGTATTTACGCCGTGTTCGAGCGATTTTCGTGTCGAAATCGCAGGTGACCGCGGTTGTCGAAGGCTATTGCCAGTATGACATTATTTTTTTCATCCAGATGCATGCTTTGATCTTACCTAGATGTGTGGCCCGGGTCTGGATCGCGGCCATGGCGCGCATGCCTTGCGGTGCAGCCCCTCTCCCGCGACTCGACCGATCAAAACAGACTCACTGGCACGGTATTGAGCGCAGCCACGCTATTGCTCGACGTCCGACGCCCCGTAATCGACTTCGAGCAGCACCGTTCCCTTGTCGTAAAATCTGAGAAAATTTTGATCGTCCATTTTCATGAATAATTGTCCGGTTTCTTTATCTCGCGCCTCGAATTTGCCAATGCGAAGCTGACCATCGGAGCCCTGAGACACGATCTTGCCGGAGATGTCCGCGACCTCTGCGACGCCCGCGGTCAATACTGAAATTTTATCACGAAGCGCGCCAAGGAAGTTCAGATACGACATATTGCTTTTCTCGATGACATCGCCGCCGCTGGTTCTGCCGGTCGTATATGAAAAATCTGATTTGAAATAATCTTCCATGATAGAGAATATTTTTTCTCCTTCTCGCATTTGTTCCGGCCAGCGATGATAGCCCGGGGTCACGGCGTCGATGGCCTTCTGCGCAGCCTCCTTCCTGGCAAAATCCACCATGATGGCGCGATACTCTGGGTCCTCGATGTCCTCGGGACGCTCATAGTAGCGCACCCCCTGGCTGCTGCCGTGGTTCGGACTCGCCCAGATCTCGGCCGCCCGTAAGGCCGCATCGCCGATCTTGGCCGCCGCTGCCTTGTTCGCGGCACTAGTCTCGATGGAGATCGTATTGACGATCTTGAGGATTGCGGCGGCGGCCTCGTCCGTGTCCTCCGGCCCGATGCCGCCCACGCGGCCGTGAAAGACCGGCCCCGTCGTTTGCAGGAGCGTGGTGATATACGACGCTGGTGTATTGCCGATGCTCGTCATGGCACATCCTGAATACGGCGCAGGCACTGGAGACGAGGCGGGCCGCCATCGATTTTTTGGTGTATCCCCTATTTATCCGATTCATTCCGCAACGGCAACGACAAGAAAACCCAAAGAATTGAATTTCTTGCCGAGCCGATGTTTTATTTTTGATGGCCGGGGTATTTTTTATTAACCTCTTTCCGCAGGGCTCACGGCGCCGGAATCCCGGAGCGCCCGCAGACCGGGCTTGACCCTGCGGCGGTGCCCTTCCATCTCGGTCCGGCCGGGGCGCGACGGATTCGCGTGGGTGACGGGGCCAGTGCGCATGCCGATCCAACGCCGGGCCGCCATCACCCTGGCGGTCGTCGCCCTCGTGGTGTTCCTGCTCTACCAGCTGCGCGACGTGCTCCTGCCCTTCGTGGCCGGCGCGGCGCTCGCCTATGCCCTCGATCCGGTCGCCGACCGGCTGGAGCGGTTCGGGCTCGGGCGGCTCACCGCGACGCTGATCATCCTGGCGACGTTCCTGCTCGGGCTGATCCTGGCCCTGATCCTGGTGGTGCCGCTCGCGGCGAACCAGATCGCGGCCCTGGTCGCCTCGCTGCCGGCGATGATCGCCAAGCTCCAGGCGATCATCGCCGAGCGGGCCGGCCCCCTGATCGAGCGGGCCGGCGGCCACGGCGCGCTCCAGGAGCTGCAATCCTCGGTCGGCAACCTGATGGGCCAGGCGGTGGCCTGGATCCTCGGCTTCCTGCGCTCGCTGTGGTCCGGCAGCCAGGCGATCGTCGGCATCGTCTCGCTCCTGGTGGTGACGCCCGTGGTGGCGTTCTACCTCCTCGTCGACTGGGACCGGATGATCGCGACCCTCGACCGCTGGGTGCCGCCGCGCCACCGCGACACCGCCAGGATGCTCGCCCGCGACATCGACGGGGCGATCACCGCCTTCATCCGCGGACAGAGCCTGGTCTGCCTGATCCTCGGCACCTTCTACGCCGTCGGCCTGTGGTGCGTCGGGCTGAATTTCGGCGTGCTGATCGGCCTGATGGCGGGGTTCCTCACCTTCATCCCGTATGTCGGCTCGCTCACCGGCTTCCTGCTCTCCACCGGCGTGGCGCTCGTGCAGTTCTGGCCCGACTGGGTCTCGGTGGTGCTGACAGTCGGAGTCTTCCTGGTCGGGCAGTTCCTCGAGGGCAACGTGCTCCAGCCCAAGCTCGTCGGCGATGCGGTGCGGCTGCACCCGGTCTGGCTGATGTTCGCGCTTCTCGCCTTCGGCTCGCTGTTCGGCTTCCTCGGCCTGCTGCTGGCGGTGCCGGTGGCGGCGGCCCTCGGGGTCATCGCCCGCTTCGCGGTGAAGAGCTACCTCGCGAGCCGCCTCTACCACGACGGCACGCCGATCCTCACCGCCGACGCGACGGTGGCCAAGTCCGCCCCGCCCGCCATATCGAAACCCTGAACCCGCAAGATCCTGAAGCCCGCATGCCCGACCAACCGCGCCAGCTCGCCCTCGATCTGCCCGTCGCGCCCCGCTTCGGCTCCGAGGACTTCCTGGTCAGCCCGTCCAACGAGGCGGCCTACGCCCGGATCGAGGCCTGGCCCGACTGGCCGGACCGCGTCCTGGTGCTCACCGGCCCGCCGGGCAGCGGCAAGAGCCACCTCGCGGCGATCTTCGCCGAGCGGTCGGGCGCCCTGACGGTGCCGGTCGCCGCCGTGACGGCGGAGGCGGTGCCGGAGCTGAGCCTCGCCGACGCCCTGGTGATCGAGGATGCCGACCGCGAGGCGGGCCGCGACGAGGCCGCCCTGTTCCATCTCCTCAACCTCGCCCGCGAGCGGGGCCTGAGCGTGGTGGTGACCGCCTCCGGGCCGGTCGAGGCCTGGGGCCTGTCCACCCCCGACCTGCGCTCGCGCCTGCGCCTGGCTCCCGGGATCGGCATCGCCCCGCCGGACGAGGCCCTGCTCAAGGTCGTGCTGGTGAAGCTCTTCATCGACCGCCAGCTCGTCGTCGATACCAGCGTGGTCGATGCCCTGGCGCTCCGGATCGACCGGTCCCTGGCCCGGGCGCGGGACGTGGTGGCGGCCCTCGACCGGGAGGGCTTGAGCCGGCGCCGGCGCATCACCCGGCCCCTGGCGCTCGCCACCCTGGCGGCCCTGGACGGGGACGGGGAGGGGATGCGGGACGACGAGGAGCCGGACGACGAGGCCTGACCCGTCCGTCGGACACGTTGCGGGCGCCAGGCGGGGGTCTTCCCGCGCCGTTCACGCAAATGTCAAACTGTCCTGTCACCGGGGAAGGCTGAAAGCCGCGCCCCGGCCCTATCCAAGGAGAAGCCATCGTGTCGGACACCGCTGCCGGAGCCAGTGCTATCCCGGTTCTCGACGAGACCGAGGCGACGCCTGAGAAGGTGGAGGGCGACCGGCGCGACGAGGCGGAGATCCTGGCCGAGACCAAGCTCGAATCCAAGGCCGAGACCGGCCGCGCCGAGGATGCGGAGGCCACGCAGGCGGCGGCCCGCCAGGCGAAGGCCGATGCCGTGGCCGCCGGCCGGGCCCTGCGCCACGAGCCGGGCCGCTACGTGAACCGCGAGCTGTCCTGGCTGCAGTTCAACCGCCGGGTGCTGGAAGAGGCCTCGAATACCGGCCATCCCCTGCTCGAGCAGCTGCGCTTCCTCTCGATCTCGGCCAACAACCTCGACGAGTTCTTCATGGTGCGGGTCGCCGGCCTGCACGACCAGGTCCGCGCCGGGCTCACCGCGCCGTCCGCCGACGGCCTCTCCCCGGCCGAGCAGCTCGCCCGCATCGACGCCGAGGTGTCGGGCCTCGCCCGCGACCAGCAGCGGCGCTGGCGCGAGCTGCGCGAGGAGCTGCACCGGAACGGCATCGACCTCGTCGAGGCGATGGACCTCGCGGCCGAGGAGGCGGCCTGGCTCGAGGATTACTTCCTCCAGCACATCTTCCCGGTGCTGACGCCGCTGGCCATCGACCCGGCCCATCCGTTCCCCTTCATCCCGAATCTCGGCTCGACCATCGCCCTGACCCTGGTGCGCCCCCGCGACGCCCGGGCGCTGCGGGCGCTGATCCGCCTGCCCTCGATCATCGACCGCTTCGTGCGCCTGCCGGATCCCGGCAACAGCGGCACCGCCCGGTTCATCGCCATCGAGCAGGTGATCGTGCTGTTCACCAGCCGCCTCTTCCCGGGCTACCTGGTCAAGGGCCAGGGCGGCTTCCGGGTGGTGCGCGATTCCGATCTCGAGATCGAGGAGGAGGCCGAGGACCTGGTGCGCCACTTCGAGACGGCGCTGAAGCAGCGCCGCCGCGGCGTGGTGATCCGCCTGGAGGTCGACGCCACCATGCCGGAGGACCTGCGCACCTTCGTGGCCGACGAGCTGGAAATCGGCGGCGACGCGGTGTTCGTGGTCGAGGGGATGCTCGCCCTCAACGAATTGTCGCAGATCGTCGGGATCGACCGGCCGGACCTGAAGTTCAAGCCCTACAACCCGCGCTTCCCCGAGCGCATCCGCGAGAGCGGCGGCGACTGCTTCGCGGCGATCCGCCAGAAGGACTTCATCGTCCACCACCCCTACGAATCGTTCGACTCGGTGGTGCAGTTCCTGTCGCAGGCCGCCCGCGACCCGAACGTGGTGGCGATCAAGCAGACGCTCTACCGCACCTCCTCCAATTCCCCCATCGTCGCGGCGCTGGCGGAGGCTGCGGAAGCCGGCAAGTCGGTCACGGCCTTGGTCGAGCTCAAGGCCCGCTTCGACGAGGAGGCGAATATCCGCTGGGCCCGCAACCTCGAGAAGGCCGGCGCCCAGGTGGTGTTCGGCTTCATCGAGCTGAAGACCCACGCCAAGCTCTCGATGGTGGTGCGCCGCGAGGGCGACCGCTTGGTGAGCTACTGCCACGTCGGCACCGGCAACTACCACCCGATCACCGCCCGGATCTACACCGACCTGTCGTTCTTCACCGCCGACCCGGTGATCGGCCGCGACGTCTCGCGGATCTTCAACTTCATCACCGGTTACGCCGAGCCGGCGGAGCTGGAGCGGATGGCGGTCTCGCCCCTGACCATGAAGGCGCGGCTCCTCGAGCACATCGCCGAGGAGATCGCCCATGCCAAGGCCGGCCGGCCGGCGGCGATCTGGATCAAGTGCAACTCCCTCGTCGACACCCAGATCATCGACGCGCTCTACGACGCCAGCGAGGCCGGCGTGCCGATCGACTGCGTGGTGCGCGGCATCTGCTGCCTCCGGCCCGGGGTGCCGGGCCTGTCGGAGAACATCCGGGTCAAGTCGATCGTCGGGCGGTTCCTGGAGCACGGCCGGGTCTACGCCTTCGGCAACGGCGTCGGGCTGCCCCACCCCAAGGCCCGGGTCTACATCTCGTCAGCGGACCTGATGAGCCGCAACCTCGACCGCAGGGTGGAGGCGATGCTGCCGATCCTCAACCCGACGGTGCACCAGCAGGTGCTCGACCAGATCATGATGGCGAATCTCCTCGACAACCAGCAGAGCTGGCGTGTACTGGCGTCGGGCGCGAGCGAGCGGATCGAGCCCGCCGAGGGCGAGGAACCCTTCAACGCGCACAAGTATTTCATGACCAACCCGAGCCTGTCGGGCCGCGGGAAGGCATCGAAGAAATCGAGTCCCCGCGCGCTCAGCCGGCGCGCCCAGCGCGCTTGACGCAGGCCCCAGGCCCGTCCCCAGGGTTCCTGCCCGTCAGGCGGCTCCCCCGTCATGAGGACCTGGATGGGCCTGGATCGTACCGCCCTGAACGAAGCCGCGCTCGCCCGGATCGAGCCCGGCGCCCCTGTCGCCATCATCGATATCGGCTCGAACTCCGTCCGGCTGGTCGCCTATTCGGGCATCAGCCGGGCACCGACCCCGCTCTACAACGAAAAGGTCCTGTGCGGCCTCGGCCGCAACGTGCTGACCACCGGCCGCCTCAACGAGGAGGCGGTGCGCCGCGCCCTCCAGGCGCTGGCCCGGTTCCGGGTCCTGTGCGAGACCATGCATGTCGGGCAGGTCTTCGTGCTGGCCACTGCCGCCGCCCGCGACGCCGAGAACGGCCCGGCCTTCCTGGAGGCCGCGCAGGCCGCCTGCGGCCACCCGATCGAGCTTCTCTCCGGCCGGCGCGAGGCGGAGCTGTCGGCCTACGGCGTCATCTCGGGCTTCCACGCGCCGGACGGCCTGGTGGGCGATCTCGGCGGCGGCAGCCTCGAACTCGTCGATCTGCGCGGCTCGGCGGTCGGCAGCGGCGTGACCATGCCGCTCGGCGGCCTCGCCCTCCAGGATCTCAGCGGCGGCTCGCTCAAGAAAGCCCGCAAGATCGCGGCCGAAGCGCTCAAGAAGGCGGGGCCGCAACTCGACACGCTCAAGGGCCGCACCTTCTACGCCGTCGGCGGCACCTGGCGGGCGCTCGCCCGCCTGCACCAGGCGGCGCGGGACTACCGCCTGCACGTGATGCACGGCTACAGCATCGAGCCGAACGACGAGCTCTCCTTCCTCCAGGTGGTCGAGCAATCCGACGCCGCGACGCTCGCCGCCGTCGAGAGCGTGTCGGAAGCGCGCCGCCCGCTCCTGGCTTACGGGGCGGTGGTGCTGGAGGAGCTGATCCGCTCGGGGCGCCCGCGGGAGATCGCGATCTCGGCCACCGGCGTGCGCGAGGGCCTGCTCTACGAGAAGCTCGACGACGCCGCCCGCGCCCGCGACCCGCTGCTGCTGGCCGCCGCCGAGCTCAACCGCCTGCGCTGCCGCAGCCCCGGCCACGGCCCCGAATTGCAGGCCTGGACCGACGCCTTCATGGCGAGCCTGTCGACGCCGGAGACCGCCGACGAGCGGCGCCTGCGCCACGCCGCCTGCCTGCTCGCCGATGTCGGCTGGCGCACCCATCCGGATTACCGCGGCGAGCAAAGCCTCAACGTCATCGCCCACGCCTCCTTCGTCGGCATCGACCATCCGGGCCGGGCCTACCTGGCGGTGGCGGTGTTCTTCCGCCACGAGGGCGTCGCCCCCGAGAAGGCGAGCCCGCTCCTGCGCCAGCTCGCCGGTCCGCGCCTGTTCGAGCAGGCGCGCCTGCTCGGCGCGGTCCTGCGCGTCGCCTTCCCGGTCTCGGTGGCGATGGCGGGCATCCTGCCCCGCACGCCGCTGGCGATGCGCGACGGCGCCATCGTCCTCACGCTGCCGCCGGATCTGCGCGACCTCGCCAGCGACCGCCTGTCGAACCGCCTGCGGGGGCTCGGACGGCTGCTGGGGGTCGAGGCGCGGATCGAGATCGGGGAGTAATGCCAACGGTCGTTGAAAACGACCTTTGGTTCCGTTCTCGAATTTTCGTCAAGCCTCTGGCTTAACTTCGAAAATTCGAGATGGCCCACCGGGCTGATGCGTCAGCATCCTAGGCCGTTGATAATAGGGCGAGCGGCGCCGGTTGTCTGCGGGTGCCGGCGCTTCGCATCCGAACTCGGCCGCCGTGATCGCTTCCACGACGCGTGATCAGGAACCATGACGGCCTCGCCGGGACCGCGTGCCCGGGGCGTCACCCGGAGACGGCCGACGGATGGTGCGACGAGGCGCGACACGACCGCGCGGGCGCCTCGCTTCGAGGCCCTTGCAGAGCCGAGACGCGGTGTGCGGCGGGGCCGGCGGTCGAATGTGTGCCGGGAGCGTGTGTGTTCAACAATTGACACGTGCTCGCTCGACCGCCTTGATTTTCGACCAAAGGATAAGCGGAACTCAGCGGCACTTCCTGAGTTGTGGCGCGAACCGCGCAAGTCACCGTTAAGTTTTTCCTCTTAACGTATTCTCAACTTGCCTTCCGTTCGGGATGAGGCGATTGTCGGACTCAGTTCAGCGTTCGTGCACTCGCAGGTTGAGAGGTCGCAATGGCGTGGAATGTCTACGAGCGGCGCGTGATTCATCGGCGTCGACTTCTCGACGGGTCAGTTGAAGAAACCGAAAGCATCACGACGATCCCGGTGGCGGGCGTGGCCGGCGTCGCGGTGGTTGGTCTCGCCGTCGGCGTAGCCGCTGCGGCGACGCTTCCGGTGACGGGCACCGCAACCGCGATGGCCGGCGCCGTCGCGGCCGGCGCCAAGGCCGCCAGTGCGGCCCTGCCGGCTATCCTCGTCGCCTAAGCGTAGCCCCCTCCCGCACCGCGTGGTCCGCACAATGCCTGTCATGGGCATTGGGCGGGCCACGATGCTCTTTTACGGCAGCAACGCCGTCTTACTCGACCCGCCCCAGGATCACCTTCCGCTCCGCCACGGCCTCAGGGCCGACCCGATACGCTGCTACGACCTCGGCCGCCGCTCGCGCCGCCGCCGCCTCGCTGCGGGCATGCACCACCGCGAGCGGCCGGTCCGGCCCGACCTCGGCGCCGACCGGCGCGAGGTCGGTGAGGCCGACGGCGTGATCGATGCTGTCCTCCGGGCGGGTGCGCCCGCCGCCGAGGCCGATCACCGTGACGCCGATGGCACGGGTGGCGATGGCGGCGACGCGGCCCGGCTGGGGCGCGTGGACCGGACGCACCACGGCGGCGCGGAGCAGGTGGCGCTCCGGATGGTCGATCAGGTCGGACGGGCCGCCGAGCGCCGCCACCATGCGGGAAAAGATCTCGGCGGCGCGCCCGGAGGCCAGGGCCTCCTCCAGGCGGGCGGTCGCGGCCGGGATGTCGGGGCTCAAGGACCCGAGGACCAGCATCTCGGCGCCGAGCGCCAGGGTGACGGCGTGGAAGCGCGGCTCGCGCCGGCGGCCGGCGAGGTAGTCGAGGGCGTAGGCCACCTCGGCGGCGTTGCCGGCGACGGAGGCCAGCGGCTGGTCCATGTCGGTGAGGAGGGCGCGGGTCGGCAGGCCGGCGCCGTTCGCCACCGTGACGAGGCTCTCGGCGAGGCCGTAGGCCTCCTCCGTGCGGGCCATGAAGGCGCCGGAGCCCGCCTTCACGTCCATGACCAGGCCCTGCAAACCGGCGGCGAGCTTCTTCGCCAGGATCGAGGCGGTGATCAGGTCGAGGGATTCGACCGTGCCGGTGACGTCGCGGATGGCGTAGAGCCGCCGGTCGGCCGGGGCGAGGTCCGGGGTCTGGCCGATCACCGCGCAGCCGACCTCGCGCGTGACGCGCCGGAACAGGTCCACGTCCGGCGTCGAGGTGTAGCCCGGGATGCTGTCGAGCTTGTCGAGGGTGCCGCCGGTATGGCCGAGGCCGCGCCCGGCGATCATCGGCACGTAGCCGCCGCAGGCCGCGACCATCGGGGCGAGGGGCAAGCTCACCGTGTCGCCGACGCCGCCGGTGGAATGCTTGTCGACCACCGGGCCGGGCAGGTCCCAGGCGAGCACCGTGCCCGAGCGCATCATCGCCCGGGTCAGCGCTACCCGCTCCGGCAGCGACAGGCCGCGGAAGAACACCGCCATGGCGAAGGCCGCCGCCTGCCCCTCGGTGACCCGGCCCTCGGTCAGGCCGGCGATGAAGGCCTCGATCGCCTCCGGCGGCAATGCGTGGCCGTCGCGCTTGAGGCGGATCATTTCCTGCGGCAGCAGCGTCATGGAATCGTCCCGGGAAGAGGAATCAGAGATCGCCGGAGAGCAGCGCGGTGACGAGGCGCCCGACATCCTCCGCCGCCTCCGCCGCCACCCGCTTGGTCTCGTCGTGGTGTGGGGCGCCCGCCGCGAAGCCCGCGGCGTAGTTCGTCACGAGCGAGAGCGCCGCGACCCGCAGGCCGAAGAAGCGGGCGAGGATCACCTCCGGGACCGTCGACATGCCGACGAGGTCGGCGCCGAGGATCCGGGCCATGCGGATCTCCGCCGGGGTCTCGAAGCTCGGGCCCGAGAACCAGGCATAGACCCCGTCGCGCAGCGGCACGCCGCCCGCCGCCGCGGCGGCTTTCAGCGCCGCCCGCAAGCCGGGATCGTAGGCATCGACCATCGGCACGAAGCGGGCATCGGAGGGCTCGCCGTAGAGCGGGTTCATCCCCGACAGGTTGACGTGGTCGGTGACGAGCGCGAGGCGGCCGGGGCCGGCCTCGGGCAGGAGCGAGCCCGCCGCGTTGGTGAGGAGGAGCGGCGGAGCTCCGAGCGCCGCCACCACGCCGACCGGCACCCGCATCGCGGCGGCATCGCCGTGCTCGTAGGCGTGGGCGCGGCCCTGGAACAGCAGCACCCTTCCTCCGCCGAGGCGCCCCGCCACCAGCCGCCCGGCATGGCCCGAGACGCCGGAGGCCGGGAAATGCGGGATCTCGCCGTAGGGCAGGGCGACCGGGTCCTCGACCCGGTCCGCGAGGGGCCCGAGCCCGGTGCCGGTGACGAGGGCGAGCGCGAAAGGCCCCGCGAATCCGCGCGCCCTGAGGAAAGCGGCGGCCTCGGCCACCCGGGGATCGTCGGGCAGCGCGCTCACGCGAGGTTGTCCGGCCCGAACGAGGCGGGAAGCAGCTCGTCCAGGGTGAAGGTTCGTCTCACGCCTCGCGGCCCGGCGACGTGGATGGGGGTGTCCGGCGCGGCGAATTCGCGGATGCGCTGGCGGCAGGCCCCGCAGGGGGTGACCAGGGCCTCGCCGTCGCCCAGGACCAGGATCGCGGCGATGCGCCGGCCGCCCCCCGCCACCATGGCGGCGATCGCCCCGGCCTCGGCGCAGGTGCCGACCGGGTAGGCGGCGTTCTCGACGTTGCAGCCGGCATGCACCGCCCCGGCCTCGTCGAGGATCGCGGCGCCGACGCGGAAGCGCGAATAGGGCGCGTGGGCGCGCGCCTGGACCGCGCGGGCCGCGGAGAACAGCGTGTCGGTCGGATCCATCCCGGCTCCGGCAGGTGTTGCGGTATCCTCCGATCATGGCCGGCCGGGCGCCCGCCGTCGAGCCCGTCGACAAGCCGCGGCCCGCGCCCTACACCCGCATTCTTTCGACCGAGAAGGAAATCTTTCGATGCTGGGACGGTTCGAGCGCGGCGGATCCGGCGAGGCCGTCGTGGAATACGGCGACAGCAACCTGCGCGTGGTGCGGCCCGGCCGGTTCGTGCGCTGCGCCGTGACCGGGGTCGAGATCCCCCTCGACGCCCTGCGCTACTGGAGCGTCGAGCGCCAGGAGGCCTATGCCGATCCCGACGCGGTGATGGTGCGCCTGCGCGACAACTCAAAGACCGCGTAGCAGGGCGCCGAGCGCTTCGGGCTCGTCGAGCGCCAAGACCACCGGCAACGTCGTCACCGGCATCGTGGCCGGCAGGCGCACCCGGTCCTTCTCGGTCGTCACCAGCAGGAGCCCCTGGGCTGCGGCTTGCGCCGCGAGGGCGTCGGCCTCCGCCGCCGTGAAGGCGTGGTGGTCCGGGAAGGTGCGGGTCCCGCGCAGGTCGGCCCCGATGTCGCGCAAGGTCGCGAAGAACTTTTCGGGGCGGCCGATCCCCGCGAAGGCCAGGACCGGGCGCCCCGCCAGGGCGGCGGCCACCGCGGGATCGGGCACGAGCCGGCCGGACAGGGCCGGCACTCCGCGCTCCCGCGCCTGCGCGAGCACCCGGGCGCCCGGCGCGCCCTCGCCGATCACCAGGGCGGCGTGGATCCGGCGCCACTGCCCGTCGGCCGGCGCCCGCAGCGGACCCGCCGGAAACACCCGCCCGTTGCCGAGGCCGACCGCGCCGTCGAACACCGCGATCGCCAAGTCCTTGGCGAGGCTCGGATTCTGCAGCCCGTCATCCATCACGACGATGTCGGCGCCGGCCTCGATGCAGGCCTGCGCGCCCGCCACCCGGTCGCGGGCGACGATCGCCGGGGCGGCCCGGGCGAGAAGCAGCGGCTCGTCGCCGACATCGTCCGCGCGGTGCCGCCCGGACTCCACCCGCACCGGGCCGGGCAGGCGCCCGCCATAGCCCCGGCTCAGGAAAGCCGGGCGCCGGCCGAGACCGCGCAGCAGGGCCGCCACCGCCAGTGCCGTCGGCGTCTTGCCGGCGCCGCCGAGGGAGAAATTGCCGATGCAGACCACCGGGCAGGGCGGGGCCGCCCCGGCCCGCGCCATCCGGCGGGCGGCGAGCGCCCCGTAGAGCGCACCGACGGGTCCGAGCAGCCGGGCTGCCGGTGTCGGCGCCTCCCGCCACCAGAAGCCCGGGGCCCGGATCACGAGGCGAACCGCCCGGCGATCTTCAATTGGCAGATGAAGGGCTCGATCGCCGCCATCGCCCGGTCGGTCGCGCCGCCGGCGGCCTCGATCGCCGCGGCACCCGCGCGGGCCATCGCCTGGCGGGTGGCGGGATCGGCGAGGAGCTGGCCGACGGCCGCCGTCAGCTCCTGCCCGTCCCGCACGATCCGGGCCCCGCCGGCCCGGTCGAGCGCGCCGTAGACCTGGGCGAAGTTGCGCACATGCGGCCCGTACAGGATCGCGGCGCCGAGCCGGGCCGGCTCGATCGGGTTCTGGCCGCCATGGCGGGCGAGCGACCCGCCGACGAAGACGAGCGGGCAGAGGCGGTAGAACAGGCCGAGCTCGCCGACCGTGTCGGCGACGTAGAGATCGACCTTGTCGTGCGGCTGCCCGCCGGCCGACCGGCGCCCGACCCGCAGGCCCGCCGCCACCGCGTCGGCGGCGACGGCCGGGCCGCGCTCGGGATGGCGCGGCACCACGATGGTGAGGAGGTCGGGGTAGCGGCGCGCGAGCGACCGGTGGGCGGCGATGGCGGCGGCCTCCTCGCCCGGATGGGTCGAGGCGGCGAGCCAGACCGGCCGCCCGGCGATCACGCCGGCGAGCTGGCGCAGCGGCTCGGGATCCGCCGGCGGGGCCCCCGCGTCGAATTTCAGGTTGCCGCCCGCCTCGACCCGCGGCGCACCGAGGCGGGCGAAGCGCTCGGCCTCCTCCCGGCTCTGGGCGAGGCAGAGCGCGATGCGCGAGAGGAGCGCGCGGGCCACCGCCGGGGTGCGGGCCCAGCGGCGGGCCGGGGGCCCGGGCATCCCCCCCCTGGCCAGGATCAGCGGGGCCCCCCCCCCCCGGCGGGGCCGGGTGGGGGTCGGGCCGAGGTCCGACCCCGCGGCCAAAACCAAGGACCGGGCGCCACTGGACGGG